>NZ_JAEBDZ010000010.1:0-317282 GCF_046548675.1 Amycolatopsis sp. cmx-8-4 | reverse complement strand
GGCAGGAAACTCAGACGCGCTTGAAGAGCAGTGCTCGCTTTACTTCCTGGATCGCCTTGGTCACCTGGATGCCCCGGGGGCAGGCGTCGGTGCAGTTGAACGTCGTGCGGCAGCGCCAGACGCCTTCGCCGTCGTTCAGGATGTCCAAGCGCTCCTCCGCCCCCTCGTCGCGGGAGTCGAAGATGAAACGGTGGGCGTTGACGATCGCCGCGGGCCCGAAATAGGACCCGTCGTTCCAGTACACCGGGCACGACGACGTGCAGCACGCGCACAGGATGCACTTCGTGGTGTCGTCGAAGCGGTCGCGGTCCGCCTGGGACTGGATGCGCTCACGCGTCGGCTCGTTGCCGTACGTGATCAGGTACGGCTTGATCGCGCGGTACGCCTCGAAGAACGGGTCCATGTCGACGTACAGGTCCTTCAACGTCGTCAGGCCCTTGATCGGGGCGATCGTGATCGTCGTCGGCTTGCCGTCCTTGGCCAGCAGGTCCTTCATCAGGACCTTGCAGGCCAGCCGGTTGATGCCGTTGATCTGCATCGCGTCGGAACCACACACGCCGTGGGCGCACGAGCGGCGGAACGAGAACGTGCCGTCGATGTAGTCCTTGACGTGGAACAGCAGGTTCAGCAGGCGGTCGGTGCGCTGCGCCGGGACCTCGTACGACTCCCAGTGCGGCTCGGTGTCGACCTCCGGGTTGAACCGCAGGATCTTCAGCGTGACCGTGATCGGCGTGTGGTCCGAATCGGTGGACGACGCCGGAGCTTCAGTTGCCGTGGTCATCAGTACTTCCGCTCCATCGGTTCGTAGCGGGTGAAGGTAACCGGCTTGTAGTCGAGCCGGATGTCCGAAGCGAGGCCGGCGCCCTGCTTGTAGGCCATCGTGTGCCGCATGAAGTTCGTGTCGTCGCGGGTCGGGTAGTCCTCGCGGGCGTGGCCGCCGCGGGACTCCTTGCGCGCGATCGCGCCGACGATCAGCACCTCGGCCAGCTCCAGCAGGAAGCCCAGCTCGACGGCCTCGAGCAGGTCGGTGTTGTACCGCTTGCCCTTGTCCGACACGGTGATCCGCTCGTACCGCGCCTTCAGCGCCTGGATGTCGGTCAGCGCCTGCTTCAGCGTGTCCTCGGTCCGGTACACCGACGCGTGCGAGTCCATCGTCTGCTGCATTTCCTTGCGGATGTCGGCGACGCGCTCGTCACCGTGCTCCGACAGCAGGCCCGCCAGTTGCTCCTCGACCATCGTGGTCGGGTTCTCCGGCAGTTCGACGTGCTCGTGCGCCAGCGCGTACTCCGCGGCCGCGATGCCGGCGCGGCGGCCGAACACGTTGATGTCCAGCAGCGAGTTCGTGCCCAGGCGGTTCGAGCCGTGCACGGACACACACGCGACCTCGCCGGCGGCGTACAGGCCGGGGATGACGTTCTCGTTGTCCCGCAGCGCTTCGCCGTGGATGTTGGTCGGGATGCCGCCCATCACGTAGTGGCAGGTCGGGAACACCGGCACCGGCTCCTTGACCGGGTCGACGCCCAGGTAGGTCCGGGAGAACTCCATGATGTCCGGGAGCTTCGCGTTCAGCGTCTCCTCGGGGATGTGCGTGACGTCCAGGACGACGTAGTCCTTGTTCGGCCCGCACCCGCGCCCCTGCAGCACTTCCTGCACCATCGAGCGCGCCACGATGTCGCGCGGCGCGAGGTCCTTGATGGTGGGGGCGTAGCGCT
Organism: Amycolatopsis sp. cmx-8-4; assembly: GCF_046548675.1. Lineage (NCBI taxonomy): Bacteria > Bacillati > Actinomycetota > Actinomycetes > Pseudonocardiales > Pseudonocardiaceae > Amycolatopsis > Amycolatopsis sp. cmx-8-4. Next base: position 315,570 of record NZ_JAEBDZ010000010.1, on the reverse strand, counting down.
CCATGAACCGCTCGCCGGACGCGTTGCGCAGGATCCCGCCCTCGCCGCGGACGGCTTCGGAGATCAGGATGCCCAGGCCCGCGAGGCCGGTCGGGTGGAACTGGAAGAACTCCATGTCCTCCAGCGGCAGGCCCTTGCGGAAGATGATGCCGAGGCCGTCACCGGTGAGGGTGTGCGCGTTCGACGTCGTCTTGAAGATCTTGCCCGCGCCGCCGGTGGCCATCACGATCGACTTCGCCTGGAAGACGTGCAGCTCGCCGGTGGCCAGCTCGTAGGCGACGACCCCGGACGCGACCGGGTTGCCTTCCTCGTCCGGGCTGGTGACGAGGTCGAGCACGTAGAACTCGTTGAAGAACTCGGTGCCGTACTTGACGCAGTTCTGGTACAGCGTCTGCAGGATCATGTGGCCGGTGCGGTCCGCGGCGTAGCAGGCACGGCGGACCGCGGCCTTGCCGTGGTCACGGGTGTGCCCGCCGAAGCGGCGCTGGTCGATCTTGCCCTCGGGCGTGCGGTTGAACGGCAGGCCCATCTTCTCGAGGTCGAGGACCGCGTCGATGGCCTCCTTCGCCATGATCTCCGCGGCGTCCTGGTCGACCAGGTAGTCGCCGCCCTTGATCGTGTCGAAGGTGTGCCACTCCCAGTTGTCCTCTTCGACGTTCGCCAGCGCGGCGCACATGCCGCCCTGGGCCGCGCCGGTGTGGGACCGGGTCGGGTAGAGCTTGGTGAGGACGGCCGTACGGGTGCGCTGGCCGGACTCGATGGCCGCGCGCATCCCGGCGCCGCCGGCGCCGACGATCACCACGTCGTACTTGTGGAACTGCATGGTGGGAGCTCTCCGGGCTTCAGTTCGCGGGCATGTTCGGGTCGAACGTGAAGATCACCATGGTGCCGACGGCCAGGATCAGGACCATGGACACGTACAGCAGGATCTTCAGCCAGAACCGCGTGCTGTCCTTGCGGGCGTAGTCGTCGATGATGGTGCGCAGCCCGTTGCCGCCGTGGATCTCGGCGAGCCAGAGCATCGCCAGGTCCCAGAACTGCCAGAACGGGGACGCCCAGCGGCCGGCGACGAAGCCCCAGTTGATCCGGTGCACACCGCCGTCGAGGATGTTCATGATCAGCAGGTGGCCGAGCACCAGGATGATCAACGCCAAGCCGGAGATCCGCATGAACAGCCAGCTGTAGAGCTCGAAGTTGCTGCGGCGGGCGGCGGGACGCTTCGGCGCGCGGGGGTTCGCGAGGGCGAGGTCGGCCATGTCAGTTACCCCCGAAGAGCGTTTCGACGGTGCGCTTCAGCATGAAGAACGCACCGGGGACCATCACGACGACCCAGACCACGCCGATCACCCACAGCATCGCCTTCTGCAGCTTCGGGCCCTTCGACCAGAAGTCGACGAGCATGACGCGGATGCCGTTGAGCGCGTGGAACAGCACCGCGCCGACCAGGCCGACTTCCAGGAGGTTGACGATCGGGGTCTTGTAGGTCTCGATGACCTGGTCGTACGTGTTCGGCGACACGCGCACCAGCGCGGTGTCGAGCACGTGCACGAACAGGAAGAAGAATGTGAGCACGCCGGTGATGCGGTGCAGCACCCAGGACCACATGCCGGGGTCGCCCCGGTAGAAGGTCCCCTGCCGGCGTGAGGCACCCGCCCGATCGCTCGCCCCTGCCTCAGTGGCAGTGCTCGCCGTGGTGGACATCGGTGAACGGCCTCCAACGTCTGACTTGTGCCCGGGTGACCGGTGAGGTCCGCACTGATACGTCGCTGGTCCACTGGGGACGAACTACGGCGGCAATGCCGAGATCAAGGGTCATCGAGCGTGGATGCCAAGGATGCTAGACCCGCTTCGGACGGACGGCTCACCTCCGGGTTCCCCTCTGTGATGGACCAGACACCGGAGTGGCGCAGGGCCACCCGGAGGTGTGGTCTGGAGCACACGGGTGACGGCTTTCCGGGCGCCGCAGCGGGTATCGGCTCTACCTGCGGCGCTCGCGTCGCGATGTGGGCGCCGTCACAGCCAATCGGGGTCCACTGTGGACGCTGAGTGCGCGAGTCGCGCGCCGTTCGCCCGCCTGGCGGACCCTCGTCCGGGTGCCGGGTGCCGGGTGCCGGGTGCCGGGTGCCGGGTGCCGGGTGCCGGGTGCCGGGTGCCGGGTGCCGGGTGCCGGGTGCCGGGTGCCGGGCTCGCTCCGGCCGGTGTCCGGCTCACGAGCGCTCCGGAGGACGCCCCGCTCGCGCACGCGCCCCGGGGAGTGGAGGGTGCCGGGGAATGCGCGGGTGCCAGGCTCGCGCTCGCCCGGTCGGCGTCCGGTCACGCCGCCAGCGTCCGGCTCACGCTCGCTCCGGAGGGCGCCTCGCTCGCGTCCTGGCGGCACCCAGCGCCGGGTGCCGCGCTCGCTCCGAGCGGCTACCTCCGCTGGCGTCCAGCCTCTGCCCCTCGCCCCGCGAATCGCGTTCCGGCCGAACCCCGTCCCCCACCCTCTCCGGGGGGCGTCCCCAGGTCCAGTCTATCGGCGCCCCCCGACAGCCAGGCCTGGAACGGCCGGGGCCGAGCGACTTGTCCACAACCGCCGAACGGTGTGGACAACCTGACGCAAGGAACACCGGCCTTCGGCACGTTCCGTGACAATCGGTGGCATTTTGGCCGTCCCGGGCACCGTGAAGGCGTCGAGAAGCCACCGAAAGCGACTCGCGGTGCGTCTGGTGATCACGTTGGGTGTACATCTCGTCGCGCGTGCGACTCGTGAGTAAACGTTTGTGTTACGTAGCGTGCCTTTCCTATGGCGCTTTCCTGTCCGTTGGGTACGGTCTGGCGGTCGACCCGGCAGTTGGGCCGGGACGCGCCCTTGACCATCCGCTGGATCAGCGGGGAGGGAGACACACGTTGCGTCGCATGCGTGGAACCGCGCTGGCCGCCGTGGCCATGGCCGGGGTGCTCACCCTGGCCGGGTGCGCCAAGGACTCGAGCGGTGGCAGCAGTAACAACAGTGCCGCGCCTTCGTCGGGCGGTTCGGACTGCGTCACCGCGCAGAAGCCGCCCGCGGCGCCCGCCGTCGCCTCCAGCAGCACCGCCGCCACCGGCAAGGTCGACGGCAGCCAGCTGAAGATCGGCCTGGCCTTCGACGTCGGCGGCCGGGGTGACGCGTCCTTCAACGACGCCGCCGCCGCGGGTACCGACAAGGCCAAGTCCGACCTGGGCGTGACGACGGTCAACGAGAGCACCGCGTCCGCCAGCGAGGCCGAGTCGGCCAAGCAGCAGCGCCTCGAGCAGATGGCTTCGCAGGGCCTCAACCCGATCGTCGCGGTCGGCTTCGCCTACGCCGACTCGGTCAAGGCCGTCGCGGCCAAGTACCCGAACACCAAGTTCGCGATCGTCGACGACGACTCGATCACGTTGCCGAACGTGACGCCGCTGGTCTTCGCCGAGGAGCAGGGCTCGTTCCTGGCCGGCGTCGCCGCCGCGTACAAGAGCAAGAGCTGCCACGTCGGCTTCGTCGGCGGTGTCAACACCCCGCTGATCCAGAAGTTCGAGGCCGGCTTCCTGCAGGGCGCGAAGACCGTTTCCAGCAAGATCAAGATCGAGGACGAGTACCTCACGCCGGCCGGTGACTTCTCCGGGTTCCAGGACCCGCCGAAGGGCAACGCGAAGGCACAGGCCGAGATCGCCAAGGGCGCGGACGTCATCTACCACGCCGCCGGCGCCTCCGGTAAGGGTGTCTTCGACGCCGCGAAGTCGGGCAACGCGCTGGCCATCGGCGTCGACTCCGACCAGTACAACCAGAAGACCGTCGCGGCCGACAAGGACGTCATCATCACGTCCATGCTCAAGCGCGTCGACGTCGCGGTGTTCTCCTACATCCAGGCTGTCGCCAAGGGTGACCTGACGACCCTGCCGAAGCGGTTCGACCTCAAGGTCGACGGCGTCGGCTACGCCACCTCCGGCGGCAAGGTCGACGACATCAAGGACGTCCTGGACGGGTACAAGGCCCAGATCATCTCGGGCGCGATCACCGTTTCGGACAAGCCGCAGAAGTAACTGACAACGCGGACAGGGCTCGGAGGGGTTTCTCCCCTCCGAGCCCTCACGTGTTTTGACAGAGATGGAACTCTCCCGCCCATGAGCACTGCCGAGGCCCCGGCCGCGGCCGTCCCCGACCGGGGCGTGCCCGCCGTCCAGCTGACCGGGATCACCAAACGTTTCCCTGGCGTGGTGGCCAACTCCGACGTCAACCTCACCGTCGCCGCCGGCGAGGTGCACGCCATCTGTGGTGAGAACGGCGCCGGCAAGTCCACCCTGATGAAGATCCTCTACGGCATGCAGCCGCCGGACGAGGGCACCATCGCGATCAACGGCGGCGAGGTGAGACTGCGCAACCCGCAGGACGCCATCCGCGCCGGCATCGGCATGGTGCACCAGCACTTCATGCTCGCCGACAACCTCACCGTCGGCGAGAACGTCTTCCTCGGCGCCGAGGGCCTGCACGGCATCGGCCGCGCCGCCCGTGCCCGGCTGGCGGAGCTCGCGCAGCGGACCGGCCTGCGCGCGAAGCCGGAAACGCTGCTGGAGGAGCTCGGCGTCGCCGACCGCCAGCGCGTCGAAATCGTCAAGGTGCTCTACCGCGGCGCCAAGATCATCATCCTGGACGAGCCGACCGCGGTGCTCGTGCCGCAGGAGGTCGACGCGCTCTTCGCGACCGTCCGGGAGATGAAGGCCGACGGCTACACCTTCCTCTTCATCTCGCACAAGCTCGACGAGGTGCGCGCGATCGCCGACACCGTCACGGTGATCCGCCGCGGCACCACCGTCGGCACGGCCGACCCCAAGACCATCACCTCGCGCCAGCTCGCCGAGATGATGGTCGGCTCCGAGCTGCCCAGCCCGGAGACCCGCGAGTCCACCGTCACCGACCGGGCCGTGCTGCGGCTGACCGGGCTGACGCTGGGCGCCGAGGGCTCCGACCGCAACGCGCTCGACGACATCACCTTCACCGTGCGCGCGGGCGAGGTGCTCGGCGTCGCCGGTGTCGAAGGCAACGGCCAGACCGAGCTCGTCGAGACGATCATGGGCATGCGCAAGGCATCCGGTGGCACCATCGAACTGGTCGACGCCGAGGGCGTGGCCCGTGACCTCACGAAGGCCGGCACGCTGGCCCGGCGCGAGGCGGGCATCGGCTACATCGCCGAGGACCGCACGCGACACAGCCTGCTGCTCACGCAACCGTTGTGGGTCAACCGGATGCTCGGCTACCAGACCCGCGAGCCGGTCTCCAAAGGACAATTGCTCGACATCGCGGGCACGCGCGCGGACACCGAGCGGATCGTGCGGGAGTACGACGTCCGCACGCCGGGGATCGACGTCCCGGCCGCGGCGCTCTCGGGCGGCAACCAGCAGAAGCTGATCGTCGGACGGGAGCTGTCCGGCAACCCGGTACTGCTCATCGCCTCGCACCCCACGCGCGGTGTCGACGTCGGCGCGCAGGCGCTGATCTGGGAGAACATCCGCCAGGCCCGCGCCGCCGGCCTCGCCGTGCTGCTGATCTCGGCCGACCTCGACGAGCTCATCGGCCTGTCCGACACGATCCGCGTCATGCTGCGCGGGCGGCTCGTCAGCGAAGCCGACCCCGCCACCGTGACGCCGCAGGAACTGGGCTCGGCGATGACCGGCGCCGGAGAGGGTGACGACGAATGACCTCCTGGCGCACGAAACTGCTGCCACCGCTGCTGGCGATCGCGTTCGCCGTGCTGCTGTCGGCGATCGCGCTGGTCATCTCGGGGGCCGACCCGCTCGAGGCGTACGGCACGATGATCGGCCAGATGTTCAAGGGCTCGACCGCGGTCGACACCGCGAACCTCGCGACCGTGTACTACCTGTCCGGGCTCGCGGTCGCCATCGGCTTCCAGATGAACCTCTTCAACATCGGCGTCGAGGGCCAGTACCGGTTCGCCGCGGTCGTCGCGGCCATCGCCGGCGGCGCGCTGAACCTGCCGCCGGTGATCCACACGCTGGTCATCCTCATCGTCGCGGTCGTCGCCGGTGCGGCGTACGCGGCGGTCCCGGCGATCCTCAAGGTCACCCGCGGGGTGAGCGAGGTGATCGCGACGATCATGCTGAACTCGATCGTCGGCGGGATCATCGCCTTCCTCATCAACGCCGACCAGTTCGGTGTGCAGCGGGGCAACAACATCGGGACCCGGGAGATCGCGCCGTCCGGCCGGATCCCGGGCATCCCGCTCGGCTCGGGCACGCTCTTCGGCTTCGTGATCATCGCGGCGATCATCGGTGCCGCCTACTGGTTCATGCTCAACCGCACGCGGTTCGGCTTCGAGCTCAAGGCGTCCGGCGAGTCGACCACCGCGGCCGCCGCGGGTGGTGTCAACGCCAAGAAGATGACGCTGATCGCGATGGTGCTCTCGGGCGGCGTCGCCGGCCTGGTCGCGATGCCGGAGCTGCTCGGCCGCGACTACACCTACGGCATCACCTCGACGCAGATGTACGGCTTCACCGGTATCGCGGTCGCGCTGCTGGGCCGCAACCACCCCGGCGGCATCGCGCTCGGCGCGCTGCTGTGGGCGTTCCTGGACACCTCCGCGGTGTCGCTGGAGCAGATCAACGTGTCCAAGGAGATCGCGACGATCATGCAGGGCATCATCGTGCTGTCGGTCGTCGTGGCGTACGAGATCGTGCGGCGCGCCGACCTGGCCGCCGAACAACGCAGAGTCGGCCGCGCACTCAGCGGCAAGAGCACTTCGGTCGCCGGGGGAGGTGCCGTCTGATGGCCGTCACCGACGTTTCCCGGCCCGACGCCGGCAGCCCCGGCGCGATGCCGGTGCACCGCAAGCGGCCCCGCGTCCCCGGCTGGCTCCGCGGCGTCATCTGGGCCGTGATCGCCATCGCCGTCGTCTCGACGGCGTCGTACTCCACCGGCGTCTCGACGCTGACGTCGTCCAACACCGCGTCGACGGCGTTGCGCCTGGCGCTGCCGATCCTGCTGTGCGCGCTCGGCGGCCTCTGGGCCGAACGCGCCGGCGTCGTCAACATCGGGCTCGAGGGCATGATGATCCTCGGGACCTGGGGCGCCGCCTGGGGTTCGTACAACGGCGGGGTGTGGGTCGGCCTGCTGGCCGCGCTCGTGTTCGGCGCGCTGGGCGGCCTGCTGCACGCGGTGGCGACGGTGACGTTCAACGTCAACCACATCGTCTCCGGCGTCGCGATCAACCTGCTGGGCCTCGGCGTCACGAAGTACCTCGCGAACCTGATCTTCGAGCCGATCTCCGGCAACCCGCGGCAGTCGCCGGTGGTGCCGAAGTTCGACACCTACTCCGCGAGCGGCCTCTCCGACTGGCTCGGCGACCTCGAAAAGGAGCAGCGCGTCGGGATCTCCGACGTCGCGGGCATCCTGCGCGGGCTCGTCACCGAGGTGGCGCCGCTGACGATGATCGCGATCGTCCTGGTGCCGGTGAGCTTCTGGATCCTGTGGCGCACGCGCTTCGGCCTGCGGCTGCGCTCGTGCGGCGAGAACCCGGTGGCCGCGGAGTCCCTCGGGGTCAACGTCTACCGGCACAAGTACGTCGCGATGCTGATCTCGGGCGCGTTCGCCGGGATGGGCGGCGCGTCGCTGGTGCTGCTGCGCGGCGGCGCGGACTACCTGGAGAACCAGACCAACGGCCGCGGCTACATCGGCCTCGCGGCGATGATCTTCGGCAACTGGCGCCCGGGCGGCCTGCTCGGCGGCGCGGCGCTGTTCGGTTACGCCGACGGCCTGCAGCTCTCGGGCGGCGGTGAAGCGGTGCTCGCGCTGCTGTACGGCGCGGTGATCCTGGTCGCCGTGATCGTCGTCGTCCAGCTGTTCCGCAAGCAGTGGATCGCGGCCGGGCTCGGCGTCGTCGGCGCCGGGATCCTGTACCTGATCTACTGGGCCAACGACACGCTGCCGTCGGACCTGATCCCGTACACCGCGCACTTCGTGACGCTGATCGTGCTCGCCGTCGCCTCGCAGCGGCTGCGGCCGCCGAAGGCCGACGGGCAGCCTTACCGGCGAGGTGAAGACTGATGGTCGACGTGTCCAGCTTTAATTCCACTGTGGACTGGGACGCGCTGCGTTCTCGCGCGATCGAGGCGGCTTCCCATGCGTACGCGCCTTATTCGGGCCTGCACGTCGGGGTCGCCGGGATCGTCGACGACGGCCGGGTGGTCATCGGCTGCAACGTCGAGAACGCGTCCTACGGGCTCGGGCTCTGCGCGGAGTGCACGATGGCCGGGCAGCTGCGGCTGTCCGGCGGCGGCAAGCTGGTCGCCGTCGCGTGCCGCAGCGGCGCGGGTGACCTGCTGATGCCGTGCGGGCGCTGCCGGCAGATCCTCTTCGAGCTGGGCGGCTCCGCTTGCCTGGTGGACACGCCCAGCGGCATCTTGCCGATGTCGGACGTGCTGCCGGACGCCTTCGGCCCGGACGACCTGCCGTGAGCGAGCTCGCGAGCGAACCATCAGCACTGCGCGCGTTCTCGGCAGTAGACGTGATTCGTGCGAAGCGGGACGGCGGCCGGTTGTCCGACGAGCAGATCGACTGGGTCGTCGACGCCTACACCCACGGCGTCGTCGCCGAGGAGCAGATGTCGGCGCTGGCGATGGCGATCTTCCTGCGGGGCATGGACTCCGCGGAGATCTCCCGCTGGACCGGCGCGATGATCGCGTCGGGGGAGCGGCTCACGCTGGACGTCTCGCGCCCGACCGTCGACAAGCACTCGACCGGCGGCGTCGGCGACAAGATCACGCTGCCGCTGGCGCCGCTGGTCGCCGCGTGCGGCGCGGCGGTGCCGCAGCTGTCCGGGCGCGGGCTCGGGCACACCGGCGGCACGCTCGACAAGCTGGAGTCGATCCCCGGCTGGCGGGCTTCGCTGACCACGGCGGAGATCGCGCGTCAGCTGGAGGACGTCGGCGCGGTGGTCTGCGCGGCGACGTCCGGGCTGGCCCCGGCGGACAAGAAGCTGTACGCGCTGCGGGACGTCACCTCGACGGTCGAGTCGATCCCGCTGATCGCCAGCTCGATCATGAGCAAGAAGATCGCCGAAGGCGCGTCCGGGCTGGTCCTGGACGTCAAGTTCGGGTCCGGCGCGTTCATGAAGACGCTCGACCAGGCGCGCACGCTCGCCTCGACGCTGACGTCGATCGGCGTCGCGCACGGCGTCCCGACGACGGCGCTGCTGACCGACATGAACGTCCCGCTGGGGCGCGCGGTCGGCAACGCGGTCGAGGTGGCGGAGTCGGTTTCCGTCTTGCGGGGCGGCGGCCCGTCGGACGTCGTCGAGCTGACCCTGGCGCTGGCCCGGGAGATGCTGGCGCTGGCCGGCCTGGACGTCGACCCGGCGGCCGTGCTGGCGTCGGGCGAGGCGTACGAGACGTGGTGCCGGATGATCTCGGCCCAGGGCGGCGACCCGTCGGCGCCACTGCCGAAGCCGTCGCACGTCCACGTCGTCACCGCGCCCGCTTCCGGCGTGCTGGCTTCGCTGGACGCGTACGCGGTGGGCGTCGCGTCGTGGCGGCTGGGCGCGGGCCGGGCCCGCAAGGAGGACCCGGTCCAAGCCGCGGCCGGCATCCTGTGCCTGGCCAAGCCCGGCGACGCGGTCACCGAGGGCGAGCCGCTGCTGGAACTGCACACGGACACGCCGTCCGCGGTCCCCGCGGCCTTGGCGGCCCTCGAAGGCGGCTTCACGGTGGCCGCCGCGGCTCCCGCCGCGGCCCCGATCGTCCGGGAGACGATCCGCGGCACGGTGTGATGATCATCGCGAAGATGATCACCCGACCGAGTGACCCCACTCGTCACTTTCCCTACGAAAGCTCAGCCTCGGGGCCCTCGAAGCGTCACTTTCATAGGGAAAGTGATCCGGAGTGGTTACTCCGAACATGAAAGAGGCCCCCATCGGGTGTACCGGCGGGGGCCTCTTCGTGGGGCTTGCTTACTCTGTGGGCTCTTCCGGGCCTTCGCCCGGCTTGGCCTTGGCGTCGGCCGGCTTGGGGGCGCGGCCGTTGCGGGAGCTGCGACGCGGCTGGCGCGGGGCCGGCGGCGGGGGCGAGATCTGCTGCACGGCGGGACCGCCGCCGAGCATGAGCTCCGCGAACGTCGCCATCGCCTCGTCGAGCTGGCCGCCGATGCGGCGGACGCTCTCGTCGTTGCTCTTGCGCACCAGCGAGTCGAGCGAGTCGGTGTCCGGCTGCTTGGACAGCGTGCCCTCGACCTTGGACAGCCCGGCCTTGAGCGCGCCGTCGAGGTCGCCGATGCCGGACAGGAAGCCGTCTTCCACCTTGTCGAGGCGGCCGGCCAGGTCGTCGAGGCGGGTGGTGACCGTCTCGAGGCGGTTGCCGAGCTTCTCCAGGCGGTCCGAGGCGTCGATCATCTCGCCGGTCTCGGTCAGCGCGACCTTGAGCGCCTCGGTGTTCGCGCCGATCCGCTCGCCGGTGACGCGGTCCAGCTCGCCGATCCGCTCCTGCGTGACGCGGCTCAGCTCGTCGACCTTGTTCCGCAGCTCGTGGTCGGCGTGGTCGACGCGGTCGCGCAGCGACGCCTCGCTCTGCTCGATCCGCTCGCGGACCGGGCCGAGCACCGACTGCGGGATCGAGTCGAGCTTCGCGTCCTGCTTGTCGAGGTGGCCGCCGACCTCGTCGATCCGGCGGTGGATGTTCTGGAGCTTGTCCTCGAGTCCGTCCATCCGGCCCGCGACGCCCTCGAAGCGCGAGGCCATGCCGTCGAGGCGGCCGTCGAGCTGCGCGAACGGCTTGGCCAGCTTGTCGACGATGCTCTCGACGGCGCGGGTCAGCGCGGCGATGGCGTTGTCCTGGGCCTCCAGCCGGGACATCGTCTCGTCGAGGCGCTCGGCCAGGACGCTGACCTCGGTGCGGTCGGGCATCTCGGACAGCCGCTTGCGGACCGCGCCCAGCGAGTCCACCGGCGCGAGGCGGGCGTAGATGTCGTCGAGCGCGTCGAAGATCTGCTGCTGCTCGCTCTCACGCACTTCGGCCGCGCGCACCAGCATGTTGCGCATCCGGTCGAAGGACGGGGCGGCAATGTGGTTGTCAGTGGTCACTGCTGTGTGTCCTTCGTCGGCGGGGAAATGGAGGGACGTGCCACGAAGCTTAACGATTGCGAAATTGCTCTGTGTATGGCCCCCGTGAAGCGGGTATTGCGGAGGCTGCCCCCGGATGGCCGATTCGTTACCCGATCCTCGACGCTGAGGGTTAGCCCGAGGCTGAGAGTTACGGCCATGTAGGGGAATGACACCGAGGTTACCGTTGAGGGATGTCCGACGAAACCCCTGTTCTGCCCATCGAGACGCTCCGCCGCGCGCCCAAGGTGCTGCTGCACGACCACCTGGACGGCGGGCTGCGGCCCGCGACCGTGGCCGAGCTCGCCGACGCCACCGGCTATGCCGGCCTGCCCACCAGCGACCCCGCCGAGCTGGGCAGCTGGTTCCGCCAGGCGGCCGATTCCGGCTCGCTCGTCTCCTACCTCGAGACGTTCGCGCACACCTGCGGGGTGATGCAAACGGAGGAAGCCCTGGTCAGAGTCGCCGCGGAAGCTGTCGAAGACCTGGCCGCCGACGGCGTCGTCTACGCCGAGGTGCGCTACGCACCGGAGTTGTTCGTCGAACGCGGTCTGTCACTCGATACGGTGGTCGAGGCCGTCCAGGCGGGGTTCACGGAGGGCACACGCCGCGTGGTCGCCGCCGGCGGTTCGATCCGCGTCGGGACGTTGCTCTGCGCGATGCGCCAGCACGCCCGGGCCCTCGAGATCGCGAACCTGGCGGTCCGCTACCGCGACGCCGGCGTCGTCGGGTTCGACATCGCCGGACCGGAGGACGGATTCCCGCCGACCCGCAATCTCGACGCTTTCGAGTATTTGCGGCAGAACAATGCGCATTTCACCATTCACGCCGGTGAAGCGTTCGGTCTTCCGTCCATTTGGGAGGCGATTCAGCACTGCGGCGCCGAACGGCTCGGGCACGGTGTGCGGATCATCGAGGACATCAAGAGCGACGCCGACGGCACGGTCCACCTTGGACGGTTGGCCGCCTATGTCCGCGACCGCCGCATCCCGCTGGAGATCTGCCCGACGTCGAACGTCCAAACAGGCGCCGCGCGCTCGATCGCCGAGCACCCCATCGGCCTGCTGGCCAAGCTGCGCTTCCGGGTCACCGTCAACACGGACAACCGGCTGATGAGCGGGTGCACGATGACCAGCGAATTCGCCGCGCTGCACGAGACCTTCGGCTATGACCTGGACGAGCTGCGCTGGTTCACGATCAATGCGATGAAATCCGCCTTCATAGATTTCGACTCCCGGCTCGCGCTGATCGACGACGTGATCAAGCCCGGGTACGCCGCCCTGCGCTGACCTCGACGCCCTCGGGACCGTGACCGCCGATAGGCGGTTGCGGTCCTTAGGCACGACAACTATCGTTCACCATATAGGAAGTTGTTCTCAGAATTTGAGACGGTGAAGACGATGGCGCAGGTCAAGGGCGATTCGATCGAGCAGGTTCAGGCGAGTTCACGACGGTGGCTCATCCTCGCGCTCGGTCTCGCCGCGCAGACCGCCAGCTGTTCGTTCCTCTACGGCATCCCGTTCCTGGTCCCGGCGATGCGGGCGGCCGAGGGGCTGACGCTGGCCCAGGCCGGCACGGTCGTCGCGGCCCCGAGCATCGGGTTGTTGTGCACCCTGATCGTGTGGGGCGCGGCTGCGGACCGTTACGGAGAGCGTCTGATCATGGCCCTCGGGCTGGGGGCGTCAGGGTTACTCCTGGTGTACGCCGGGCTCGGCGCCCACTCGATCGGGCTGCTCTTCGGGGTGTTCCTTGCTGCCGGAGCGTGTTCGGCTTCGGTGAACGCGGCGAGCGGCCGCGTCGTCATGGGCTGGTTCGCGAAGTCCGAGCGCGGGGTCGCGATGGGGATCCGCCAGACGGCCCAGCCGCTGGGTGTCGGCGTCGCCGCGCTCGGGCTGCCGCCGCTGGCCGCGCACTTCGGGTTCCGCGCGGCGGTGCTGCTGCCGGCCGGGCTGGCGATCGTCGTCGCGCTGCTGGTGGCCTGGCTCGTCGCGGACCCGCCCCGGCCGCCTCGGCCGGCCTTGGGTGAGAAGCCGCCGTCGCCGTACCGGCACGCGACGCTGTGGCGGGTGCACGGCGCGAGCGCGTTGCTGGTGGTTCCGCAGTTCGCCGTCTCGGCCTTCGCGCCGGTGTACCTGGTCACGGTGCAGCACTGGAGCGCGCTGTCGGCGGGCTGGTACCTGGCGGTGGTCCAGGTCCTGGGCGCCGCGGGGCGGCTGGGGTCGGGCTGGTGGTCCGACCGGGTCGGCAGCCGGTTGCGCCCGATGCGCCGGCTCGCGGTGCTGAGCTGCTTCGTCATGTTGCTGGTCGCCTTGGGCGACACGACGTGGCTCTGGCTGGTGCTGCTCGCGCTGGCGCTGGCCGGGATCATCACGGTCGCCGACAACGGCCTCGGCTTCACGGCGTCGGCCGAGCTGGCCGGCCTGGCGTGGTCGGGCCGCGCGATGGGCACGCAGAACACGGGCCAGAACATCGCGGCGTCCCTCACGCCGCCCCTGCTGGGCCTGGTGATCGGCGACAGCCGCTACGCGCTGGCCTTCTGCGTCGCGGCGATCTTCCCGGCCCTGGCGGTACTGGTGGTCCCGGTCCGCGCCGAACCCCGCGACTGACCCGTGTCGCCCCCGGCGCACGCGTGTCGTCCCCCCAATCACGCGAGATGCGCCTCCAATCACGCGAGACCCGCGCCGGATCACGTGAGCCGACCCTCTGGGTACGCGAGTTGGCGTTCCAGGTACGCGAGCCGACCCTCCGGGTAGCGAGCCGACCGCCTGGGGACGTGAGCCGACCCTTCGGGTGCGTGAGCCGACCGTCCGGGTACGTGAGCCGACTGCCCGGGTACGCGAGCCGGCCGGTCCGCGCCGAGCGCGGCAGCCGTAGGCGGTGGCCGAAGCTCGCGGAAACGTGGGGCGCCGCCCCCCGGTTTCCAGTGTACCGGCGGCCTGCGACGGAATCCGGGGGCCGACGGTGGTGCGGGCCGAGTTGTCCACATCCGGTCCGGGCTGTGGACAGCCACGCGCCGACACGACGAAGGCCGCCTCCCGAACCCGGGAGGCGGCCTTCGTGAGGTCGGAAGGTCAGGCGACCGTGAGGCGGTTTTCGAACGTCTCCACCAGCTTGCGCCACGAGCCCTGCTCCGCGTCGAACGGGGCGCTCGGCTCGAGGCGCGTGGGGTCCGGGCGCAGGACGAACGAGACCAGCCAGCCCAGGCTCTCGTTGCTCGCCAGTGCCGTGTCGGCCGTGTCGTCGCCCGCCCAGTCGGCGGCGTCGGTGATCAGCTCGACGGCCAGCTCGAGCTGGGTCGGGTCGATCGCCTCCGGGCCTTCCGCGATGTCGGCGTCGATGCCGGACAGGACGTAGGTGTTCTCCGGGTCGACCTCGATCTCGAGCTCGCCCGCGGTCGCCTTGGCGAGCACCTCTTCCCAGGTGGACACGTCGGCGAGGTCGGTGTCGGCGAGGTCCTTGCCGTCGGCCAGGGCCCGCGCGAGGGCCTTCTCCGAGGTGTAGACGTCGATCTCGCCCTCGCTGCCGAGGAACACCGGCGAGTCGTCGAGGTAGCAGCGCAGCGTGTAGTACTCCGCGCCGGACGTGATGATCTTGATCGGGTCGATGCCGACCTCGGCCCAGAAGCCGACCGGCCCCTCGTCCTCTTCCTCGTCGTCGGAGTCGTCGTCCGAGTCGACGGAGTCGATCGCCTCGAGGTCCTCTTCACCCTCGGCGCCGGCTTCGGCCGCCGCGGACTCCTCGTGGAACGCCGCCAGCTCCTCGGCGGTCTGCTCCAGGATCTTCTCGTCGACGTCGGGTGCGGTCACCAGGCCGTCGATCGCGTCCAGCACGGTGTCCCACTTCTGCGACACCGTCTCGGACAGGTCGTTCCACACCTGGACGCCGACGCTCCCGGTGAACGGGAGGGTGCCCTGGTCGAGCAGCGAGAAGCCCTCGGTCGAGTCGAGGATCTCGTGGACCTCTTCGAGGTCGCAGACGTCGGCGAGCGACCGCACGATGCCGATGATCTCGGCGAGCTCCGCGATGTGCCAGATGTCCGGCTCTTCGGCGACGAGCTCGGGCACGCCGACGAGGTCGTAGGTGTGGTCCTCGTCCGGGATCAGCTCCGGGACGTTCAGCGACGGAACCGCGTCCCACGCCGGGTGATCCAGCAGGTCGTGCCGCTCGGAGGTGCGTACGAACGCGGCCAAGTGGGCTGCGTCCGGGAACGCGTACAGGTCGTCCTCGTCGCCGAGGAACGCTTCCCACTCCTCGCCGTCCTCCCGCCAGCGCGGCGCCCACAGGGTGACGACGTCCCCCTGCGGCAGGCCGAGTTCGATCGGGATGATGTCCTGTGCCATTCCTAAGCCCTCCGGATTACCGCCCGTGTGCGCGCGAGACCGAAAGTATGCCCCGGTCGGTGCGCGGTACCGCGAAGCCTACGGGTTTACCACTCGCGATGCGATCGCCCCTGCCGACTTTGCGACGAGCGGATGGCACGATGGACGTCTCATGACTCTCACAGACCTCCTGCCTGCGGATCCCGACCCCGACGCCCTCTTCGAAGCGTTCACGACCTGGACGGCCGATCGGGGCATCGCGCTGTACCCGGCGCAGGAGGAGGCGGTGATGGAGGTCGTCTCCGGATCGAACGTCATCCTCTCGACGCCGACCGGCTCCGGGAAGAGCCTCGTCGCGGTCGGCGCGCACTTCACCGCCCTCGCCCAGGGCCGCCGCAGCTACTACACCGCGCCCATCAAAGCGCTGGTGTCGGAGAAGTTCTTCCAGCTCATCGAGATCTTCGGGGCGGACAACGTCGGGATGATGACCGGCGACTCCGCCGTCAACCCGGACGCGCCGATCATCTGCTGCACGGCTGAGATCCTGGCGAACATCGCGTTGCGGTTCGGGGCCGACGCCCCCGTCGGGCAGGTCGTGGCCGACGAGTTCCACTTCTACTCCGAGCCCGACCGCGGCTGGGCGTGGCAGGTGCCGATCCTCGAGCTGCCGAAGGCCCAGTTCGTCCTGATGTCGGCGACCCTGGGCGACGTGTCCTTCTTCGAGAAGGACCTCACCCGCCGCACCGGCAAGCCGACGGCCGTGGTCACGTCGGTGCAGCGCCCGGTGCCGCTGACCTTCCGGTACGCGCTGACCCCGCTGCACGAGACCATGTCCGAGCTGCTCCACGGCGGTCAGGCGCCGGTCTACGTCGTCCACTTCTCGCAGGCCGCGGCCATCGAGCGGGCGCAGACGCTGATGAGCATCAACGTCACGACCAAGGCCGAGAAGGAGGCCATCGCCGAGCTGCTCGGCGACTTCCGGTTCTCCGCCGGCTTCGGCAAGACGCTCTCGCGGCTGGTCCGCCACGGCATCGGCGTCCACCACGCCGGGATGCTGCCGAAGTACCGCCGATTGGTCGAGACCTTGGCCCAGTCCGGGCTGCTCAAGGTGATCTGCGGGACGGACACGCTCGGCGTCGGCATCAACGTACCGATCAGGACGGTGGTCTTCTCCGCGCTGACGAAGTACGACGGCGTCCGCCAGCGCCACCTCAAGGCGCGCGAGTTCCACCAGATCGCCGGCCGCGCCGGCCGGGCGGGCTACGACACCGACGGTTACGTCGTCGTCCAAGCGCCCGACCACGTCGTCGAGAACGCGAAGGCGCTGGAGAAGGCGGGCGACGACCCGAAGAAGAGGAAGAAGATCGTCCGGAAGAAGGCGCCGGAGGGCTTCGTCAACTGGACCGAGAGCACGTTCGACCGGCTGATCGCGGCCGAGCCCGAGCCGCTGACGTCCAGCTTCAAGGTCACGCACTCGATGCTGCTGAACGTGATCTCGCGGCCGGGCAACGCGTTCGACTCCATGCGCCACCTGCTGGAGGACAACCACGAGGACCGCGCGTCGCAGCGCAAGCTCATCCTGCGCGCCATCGCGATCTACCGCGCGCTGCTGTCCGCCGACATCGTCGAGCGGCTGCCCGAGCCGGACGAGCAGGGCCGGATCGTCCGGCTCACCGTCGACCTGCAGTTCGACTTCGCGCTCAACCAGCCGCTTTCGCCGTTCGCGCTGGCCGCGATCGAGCTGTTCGACCTGGAGTCGCCGAGCTACCCGCTCGACGTCGTGTCCACTGTGGAATCCACTGTGGACAACCCGCGGCCCGTGCTGTCGCAGCAGCAGTTCAAGGCGCGCGGCGAGGCCGTGAACGCCATGAAGGCCGAAGGCATCGAGTACGACGAGCGGATGGAGCTGCTCGAGAACGTCAGCTACCCGAAGCCGCTGGAAGAGCTGCTGCAGGGCGCGTTCCACAGCTACCGGCAGGGCCACCCGTGGGTCGACGACTACGAGCTGTCGCCGAAGTCGGTCGTGCGCGACATGTACGAGCGCGCGATGAACTTCGTCGAGTACGTCGGCTTCTACCAGCTCGCGCGGTCCGAAGGCCTGGTGCTGCGCTACCTCGCGGACACCTACGACGCGCTGCGCCACACGGTGCCCGACGAGGCGAAGACCGAGCCGCTGCAGGACCTCATCGAGTGGCTCGGTGAGCTCGTCCGGCAGGTCGACTCCAGCCTGCTCGACGAGTGGGAAGCCCTGCGCCACCCGGACGAGGAGGGGCCGGTCTCCCACCGGCCGCCGGCCGAACCGCCCGCCGTCACGCGCAACGAGCGCGCGTTCCGGGTGCTGGTGCGCAACGAGCTGTTCCGCCGGGTCGAGCTGTTCGGGCGGCGGGCGTGGAACGTGCTGGGCGAGCTGGACGCGGCGTCGGGCTGGGACGCCGAGGCGTGGGAAGACGCGATCGAGGACTACTTCGAGGAGTACGACGCGCTGGGCACCGGCCCGGACGCGCGCGGCCCGGCGCTGATCATCATCGAGCAGCTGCCGGACGTCTGGAAGGTCCGCCAGATCTTCGACGACCCGGCGGGCGACCACGACTGGGGCATCAGCGCGGAGATCGACCTGGCCGCGTCCGACGAAGCCGGCTCGGCGGTGGTCCGGGTGATCGCGGTGGGCGCGCACTAGTCGTTGCCTTTTCCTGACTGCTCAGGCATCGTGAGCGCATGGCGGCGACGGTCGTGGAGCACCGGATCGGTGACGTGCGCTGGACGGTCGTCCGCGGCCCCCGCGACGCCGCGTTCCGGGCTTTGGGGGAGTACGCGGCGGCCGACATCCGGACCGTCCTCGCCGGACTGCCCGAGTGGCCGGTCACCGCGCGGATGCTGCGGTCGCCGGTGCTGTTCCGGGCGATCGAATCGGCGTCGCAGGTCGAGCACCCGGACGCCTACGCCGAACTCGCCGCGCTGGCCTCGGGCGCGGGGGTGCCGTTCGATGACCTGCTGCTGGCCAACCTGCGCGGTGACCTGGGCACCGGCGACGGCACCGGCTGCACCGACCTCGCGTGGGTCGGCGCGCGGAGCCTGCTCGGGCACAACGAGGACGGCGCACCGGTGTTCGACGGCATCGGGCGGCTGCTGACCCTGCTGATCGACGGCGAGCCCGGCGTCTGCGTCTGGTGGTACCCGGGTTTCGTGCCGGCCAACACGTTCACGCTCACCACGCACGGGCTGGTGTGGGGGATCGACAGCGTCAACGTCGTCGCGCCCTCTCCGAGCGCCGGACGGCACTTCGTCGCGCGGTCGCTGCAGCGGGCCGTCGACGTCGCGGAGGCCGTGTCGTCGCTGCGCTCGCACGCTTCGGCGGGCGGGTTCGCGTACACCATGGGCCAGGTCGGGTCGGCCGGCGTGACGGTGGTCGAGAAGGCCGGTCACGAGACGGCCGTGACCACTGTGGCCAGTGGGCTTTCCTGGCACACCAACCACTTCCGCCAGCTACCGCCGGACCTCGACGCGGCGGGCGAGGAGAGCCTGGACCGCGCCGAGGTCTGCGCGCACCTGTCACCGGCCGCCCCGGACGTGACGTGGCTGGCGGACACGCTGACCGGCGACGTGCACCGCGACGCGGCCGGCGGCGACCCGCAGCTGACGTTGAGCACGCTGGTCACGGACCTGGCCGACGGCACGGTGACCCTCATCCCGCGCGGCGGCGCACCCCTGCGGGCCCGGGCTATCGACCTCGCGGCCGGCAACGTCGACGCCGTCGTGAGTGGAAATTAGGGTTCTGACCCGCATTACCACTCACGAGGCCGGGACCAGGATCGCCTGGGCGTCCTCGCCCGCGAACCACAGGCCGATGGCGAACGCCGCCGTCGCCTCCAGCAGGTGCGCGCGGTCCAGGCCGCCGCCGAGAACCGGGGTGCAGCCGACGTCGCGGACCAGCGTGCGGACCGCGTCGAGGGCCGCCGGGTCGTCGCCGCAGAGCGGAACCGTGAGCGTCGCGGGTGGCTCGCGCCAGACGTCGGCTGGGGCCAGGTTGAACGCCTTGACGACGTGCGCGTCCGGCGCGGCGGCCGCGATCCGGGTCGCCACCGGGGTGCCGGGCGGGGGCTCGGTGCCGGTCGGGCCGGGCTGGTTGGTGCAGTCCACCAGCACCTTGCCGCGCAGCGAGCCCGCTTTCGGCAGGACGTCGAAGGCGGCGTCCGCGGGGATCGCCAGGAGCACGGCGTCCGCGAAGGCCGCCACCTCGGCCCACGTCCCGGTGCCGCGGCCGGCCACCCGCAGCTCGTGGCCGGCGTTCGTCCAGCGCGTGCCCAAGGCTGTCGCCATCGCGCCCGTGCCGAAGATCCCGATCCGCATGCGTCCTCCTCGTGCTTTGCTGTACCGGCACGACGTTAGGGACCCCGGCAGGAACCGAAAGGTAACCATGGACTTTCTCGCCGACTGCCCGACGCGGCTCGCGTTCGACCTCGTCGCCAACACGTGGAACCCGGTGGTGCTGTGGGCGCTGCGCCACGGCCCGCGCCGGCACGGCGAACTGCGTCGCTCGATCGGCGGGATCAGCGCCAAGGTGCTCACGGAAACCGTGCGGCGCCTGGAGACCGACGGTCTCCTCGAGCGCCGCGACGGCGGGTACGCCCTCACACCGCTGGGCTCGAGTTTCCTGGAGCCGATCGAAGGCTTCGGGCGCTGGGCGGCTGAGCACGGCGACGACGTCGTCGCCGCTCAAACCCGAGCACGACCAGCGTGACCAGCGACAACGCGGGCAGCGGGTAGCCGGCGAGGAGCCCGGCGCCGACGTCGAACGCGGGCGCGGCCACCCCGGTGACGAACACCCAGGTCGGCGCGGTCGGCGGCTTCGCGGCGGGTGACCACGGCGTCTTCCGCCACGGCTTCGCGATCGAAAGCCACGCCTGGAAGGAAAGCGCGCTCGCCATCAGCGAGGCGCCGGCGATCTGCGGCCACGCGACGGTGGCGGTGTCCGCGGCGTCGCGCAGGGCGGGGGAGAGCAGGAAGATGCCGGCGTAGAGCTGGATGAGCGTCAGGGCGAACTTCGTGAGGACCCACCAGTGTCTCGTGTAGCCCCACGCGGTCGCGCCGGCGAGCACGAGGCCGGTGAAGGCGGAGACGTTCGCCATCGGGGCGAGCAGCACGGAATCGAGCCGGTCGGCCATCGCGGTCGCGGCACCGGCTTGGGCGGGACGCGTAAGCGCCAGCGACATCAGCACGACGAGCGCGAGGGCCTGGCTCATCCAGGCGACCGACGACAGGACGTGCAGCCAGACGACGGCGTGGCGCCAGCGGGGAGAAGCCTTGGTTCGGGTCACGCCTCAAGGCTCGCGGAGGAAACGCGCGCGCACATCGGGCGTAACCCCGGAGCCCGCGTCACGCGATCTGCGCCCGGTGGGGTAGCGCGCCGGGCGCCGGCTACCTCCCCGGGAGTACAGGCGGGTTCTTCGCCGCCAACGCCAGCAGCGGCACCGCCGCCGCCGCGTCGGTGACCAGCGTCGAGACCATGCCCGAGCGCAGCACCGCGTCCACCGCCGACGCCTTCGGCTTGCTGTACCCCAGCGCGATCACCTCCGGCACCGCCATCAGCTCCTCGTGGCTGATCGCCAGCACGTGGTGCGCGAGGCCGGTGGACAACGCGGTGCCGGACGCGTCGAACAGCCGGGCCGCGACCTCCGCCGTCGCGCCGCGGGCCGCTATCGCCGCTCGCTCCGCCTCGTCCAGCGCGTCGTAGACCGTCGACTCGCCCGGCTGCCACGCACCGATGCTGACCACGGCCTTCGTCAGGTTCCGGAACTGGCCGAACGTCTCCACGATGCCCGGCTGCCGCCGCAGGGTCTCGGTCGTACGGCGGTCCGGCAGCACCAGGGGCCCGAAGATCGGGTAGGCGTCGCCGCCGGACACCGCCGTCACCCGGCTGACCGTCTCGACCGAGCGGCCGCGCATGTCCATCCCCGCCTGCACTCCGCAGAGCTGGACGACCGGGCAGCGTGCCAGCGTCCGGATCGCTTCGGTCAGCGCGTTCACCGAGCGCGCCCAGGAGAGGCCGAGGATGTCGTCGGTCGTCACGATCTCCTCGAGCAGCCGGGCCGCGAGTGCGCCGATCCTGGCCCGGACGACCTCCTTCGGCTCACGCTCGGTTGAGCGTTCCAGCACGAGGGCCCGGTCCAGGCCGTAGGCCGATCGGATCTCGTCCGACAGGGTCAGGTCCACCGGAGCCGGCAGTGCGAACTCCACTCTGACCAGGCCGGACTCCATTGCGGTGTCGAGCATCCGCGCGACCTTGAAGCGGCTGACGTCGAATTCGTCGGCGATCTCCAGCTTGGAGCGTCCCTGCACGTAGAAGCGCCGGGCGACGGTCGCTAGCAGCATGGCTTCGGTCAGCGACGGCTGCTTCTTGGACGTGCTCATATGAGCACTATAGCGCGAAATCTGCCCGAAAGGTTGACGTAACACCGACGTCAGACCTGTAATGCCTTCACAACTTCTCGACGCATCAGGTCAACGATGCTCATATGAGCGCGAGGAAGGGGCTAGGCATGCGTGCCGCCATCATCGACCGGCCCGGCGAGATCAGGGTCGGCGAGGTGCCCGATCCGAAACCAGGGGAACGACAGGTCGTCATCAAGGTGGGCGCGTGCGGCATCTGCGGCACGGACCTGCACATCGCCGACGGGCACTTCCCGCCGACGCCGTACCCGATCGTCCCCGGTCACGAGTTCGCCGGGGAGATCGTCGAGCTCGGCGACGACGTGCCGGGCGGCTGGGAGATCGGCGACCGCGTCGCCGTCGACCCCTCGCTGTTCTGCGGCTACTGCGGCCCGTGCCGCTCCGGCCACGGCAACCTCTGCGCGAACTGGAACGCCACCGGTGACACCGTCGACGGCGCCTTCGCGGAGTTCGTCGCCGTCCCGTCGGCCAACTGCTACCGGATGCCCGACACGATGACCTGGGAGCAGGGCGCGCTGGTCGAGCCCGTCTCCTGCGCGGTGCACGGTGTGCGACGCGTCGGCGTCGAAGCCGGAGAGCGCTTTCTCGTCGTCGGCGCCGGCACCATGGGCCTGATCATGCAGCAGCTGCTGCAACGCGCCGGCGCCCACGTCACCGTGGTCGACCGCAACAAGGACCGGCTGCCGCGCGCGAGCCGGCTGGGCGCCGTCGCCACCGCGGCCGACGTCGGCGAGCTGAACGGCGAGAAGTTCGACGTCGCCGTCGACTGCACCGGCGCCGCCCCGGCCATCGAAGCCGCTTTCGACTCGATCCGCCGCGGCGGCCGGCTGCTCGTCTTCGGCGTCGCACCGGCCGAAGCCCGCGTCGCGCTTTCGCCGTTCCGCATCTACAACGACGAGATCACCGTCGTCGGCTCGATGGCCGTGCTGAACAGCTACGGCACCGCGCTCGACCTCGTGGCCGGGGGCGCCATCACCACGGACGAGCTGCTCACGGACAAGCTGCCGCTGGAGCGGTACCCGGACGCGCTCGCCAAGATGCGCAGCGGCTCCGGCCTCAAGGTGCAGGTACTCCCGGGAGGTGGCCGTGCGTAAGCTGCTCACCCTCCTCGCCGCGACGTCGTTGCTGGTCACCGGCTGCGCGGGCGCCGGCTCGGTCGGCACCGGCAACTCGACGCTCGTCATCGCGATCGTGTCCAACCCGCAGATGAAGGACGCGATCTCGCTCGCCCCCGAGTTCGAGAAGGCCACCGGCATCACCCTCAAGTTCGTCTCGCTGCCGGAAAACCAGGCCCGCGCCAAGATCACCGCGTCGACCGCCACCGAGGGCGGCGAGTTCGACGTCGTGATGATCAGCAACTACGAGGCCCCGCAGTGGGCGGCCAACGGCTGGCTCGAGAACCTCGAACCGCACATGGCGGCCACCCCGGGTTACGACGAAGGCGACTTCATCCCCAGCATCAAGCAGTCGCTGTCGTACCAGAACCAGATGTACGCGGTGCCGTTCTACGGCGAGTCGTCGTTCCTGGCCTACCGCAAGGATCTCTTCCAGAAGGCCGGGCTGACCATGCCGGCCAAGCCGACGTGGCAGCAGGTCGCGGACTTCGCCGCGAAACTGGACGACAAGGCCGACGGCGTCGCCGGTATCTGCCTGCGCGGCAAGCCGGGCTGGGGCGAGAGCCTCGCGCCGTTCAGCACGGTGGCCAACACCTTCGGCGCGCAGTACTTCGACAAGGACTGGAACGCCAAGCTGACGTCGCCGGAGTTCAAGGACGCCGCGAACTTCTACGTCAACCTGATCCGCGACCACGGTGAGGTCGGGGCCTCCAGCGCCGGGTTCTCCGAGTGCGGCACGCGCTACACGCAGGGCAACGCGGCGATGTGGTACGACGCCACGGTCATGGCGGGCACCAACGAGGACCCGTCGAGCAGCAAGATCGTCGGCAAGTCGGGCTACGCGCCGGCACCGGTCGTCAAGACGCAGGCCAGCGGCTGGCTCTACACCTGGGCCCTCGGCATCCCGAAGGTCGCGAAGGACAAGGACGCGGCCTGGAAGTTCATGGCCTGGATGACCGACAAGGCGTACGTGCAGAAGGTCGGGGCGACCTACGGCTGGAACCGCGTCCCGCCGGGCGTGCGTCAGTCCACTTACGACATTCCCGACTACGCCAAGGCCGCGCAGGCCTACGCGAAACCGACACTCGACGGCATCGCGGACGCGAACCAGGAGAAGGCCATGGCGAACCCGGTGCCCTACCCGGGGATCCAGTTCGTCGGCATCCCCGAGTTCCAGGACCTGGGCACCCGGGTGAGTCAGCAGCTGTCGGCGGCGATCGCCGGCCGCGAGCCGGTCGACGACGCCCTGAAGCAGTCCCAGGATTACGCCCAGACGGTGGGCGACTCCTACAAGGCGGTGCAGTGATGTCCACGCTCTCCGTATCCACTCCCAAGTCCCAGTCACACGCGAAGGTCACGGAGAAACGCGGCCTGAGCACCGCGGCCAAGCGGCGCCTGCCGCTGCTGCCGGCGTTGCTCTTCGTCGTCGCCGTGACGCAATTGCCGTTCCTGCTGACCGTGTTCTACTCGTTCCAGTCCTGGAACCTGGTCCGGCCGGGTTCGCGGCACTTCGTCGGCCTGGACAACTACATCGACGTCTTCGGCGACACGACGTTCCTGGTCGCGCTGCTGAACACGGTGCTGCTGACCGTGGTCTGCGTGCTCGTCGCGCTGCTGCTCGGCCTCGGCCTGGCGATCCTGCTGGACCGGAAGTTCATGGGCCGCGGTTTCGTCCGCACGCTGCTGATCACGCCGTTCCTGATCCTGCCGGCGGCCGGCGCGCTGCTGTGGAAGACGACGATGTTCGACCCGACCTACGGGTTGCTGCACTTCGTCTTCGGCACCGACACCGACTGGCTGTCGCAGTTCCCGCTGGCTTCGGTGATGGCCCAGATCGTGTGGCAGTGGACGCCGTTCATGATGCTGCTGATCCTGGCCGGACTGCAGAGCCAGTCCAAGGAGGTCCTGGAAGCGGCTTCGGTCGACGGCGCGAGCCGCTGGCGGACGTTCGTCTCCATCACCCTGCCGCACCTGTCGCGGTTCCTGCAGCTGGCGACGCTGCTGGGCGCGATCTACATCGTGAACAGCTTCGACGCGATCTTCCTGATGACGCAGGGCGGCCCGGGCACGGCCAGCACCAACCTGCCGTACTACATCTACCAGCGCGCGTTTGAAGGCTTCGACGTCGGCCAGTCGTCGGCGATGGGCGTGATCGTCGTGATCCTGACGATGATCGTCGCGACCTTCGCCCTGCGCCTGATGTTCCGCACGTTCTCGGTGGACGGAGGCATCAAATGACCACCCTGGAGACCCGCCCCTCGGCGGCCACCGCCGCGGCTCCCACCCGCAAGCCGAAGCGCAAACTGGGGCCGGGCGCGCTCACCGTCGTCACCTGGGTGATCGCGATCCTGTTCGTCTTCCCGCTGCTGTGGATGATCCTCACGGCGTTCAAGCAGGAGTCCGACGCCTACACCGACCCGCCGAAGCTGTTCTTCAGCCCGACGTTCGACCAGATCGCGAACGTCCTGAAGGGCGGGTTCCTGCCCTACGTGGCGAACTCCGCGTTCGTCACGGTGATCTCGACGCTGCTGGTGCTGCTGCTCGGCATCCCGGCGGCGTACGCGCTTTCGCTGGCGCCGGTGAAGAAGACGTCGAACGCGCTGGGCTTCTTCCTGTCGACGAAGATGCTGCCGATCGTCGCGGCGATCATCCCGCTGTACATCATCTCCCAGAACACCGAACTGCTGGACACGGTGTGGGCGTTGATCATCCTCTACACGTCGATGAACCTGCCGCTGGCCATCTGGATGATGCGATCGTTCTTCCTCGAGGTGCCGCACGAGATGATCGAGGCCGGCCGGATCGACGGCGCGAACCTGCCGACGCTGCTGCGCCGGATCATCATGCCGGTGGTCGCGCCGGGGATCGCGGCGACCGCGCTGATCTGCGTGATCTTCTCCTGGACCGAGTTCTTCTACGCGGTCAACCTGACGGCGGCGCGGGCCGGCACCGTGCCGGTGTTCCTCGTCGGGTTCATCACGAGCGAGGGGCTGTACTGGGCCCAGCTGTCCGCGGCCGCGCTGCTGGCTTCGCTGCCGGTGATGATCGTCGGCTGGTTCGCGCAGAACCACCTCGTCCGGGGGCTGTCGATGGGAGCGGTGAAGTAGTCATGGCTGCAGTCGTCTACGAAAAGGCGTCCCGGATCTACCCGGGCGTGTCGTCGGTGAAGGCGGTCGACCAGCTCGACCTTTCGGTGCCGGACGGGGAGTTCCTGGTGCTGGTCGGGCCGTCCGGTTCGGGCAAGTCGACGGCGTTGCGGATGCTGGCCGGGCTGGAGGACGTCGACGAGGGCGCCGTCCGGATCGGCGACCGCGACGTCACGGGCCTGCCGCCGAAGGACCGGGACATCGCGATGGTGTTCCAGTCCTACGCGCTGTACCCGCACATGACGGTGGCCGGCAACATGGGCTTCGCGCTGGAGCTGCGGGGAATGTCCACTTCGGACATTCGGGCACGCGTCGGCGAGGCCGCCGAGATGCTCGACCTGACGCGGTTTCTCGACCGAAAGCCCAAGGCGTTGTCCGGCGGGCAACGGCAGCGCGTCGCGATGGGCCGGGCGATCGTGCGCGAGCCGAGCGTGTTCCTGATGGACGAGCCACTGTCCAATCTGGACGCGAAGCTGCGGGTGGAGACCCGCGCGAACATCGCTCAGCTGCAGCGGCGTCTCGGCACGACGACTATCTACGTCACGCACGACCAAGTCGAGGCGATGACGATGGGCGATCGGGTGGCGGTCCTGCGCGACGGCCGGTTGCAGCAGTGCGCGTCACCGAGGGAGCTGTACGACAACCCGACGAACTCGTTCGTGGCGGGCTTCATCGGCTCGCCGGCGATGAACCTGGCGCTCCTGCCGCTGACGGACGGCGGCGTCCGCCTCGGCGACGTCACCCTGCCGCTGCCGCGGTCGGTGCTCACGGCGGCTGGTTCTGCCGGTTTGCGCGAGGTCACGTTCGGCGTCCGCCCGGAGTCCCTGCAGCTGGTCTCGGAGGGCGGCTTCGAGCTGGTGGTGGAGCTGGTCGAGGAACTGGGCGCGGACGCCTACCTGCACGGCAAGGTGGGCGACGACCGTTTCGTCGTCCGCGTCGACGGCCGCCGGCCACCCCGCATGGGCGACAACGTCCGCGTCGCGTTGCGCGGCGAAGGCGAAACCCACGCCTTCAACCCGGAGACAACCCTGCGCCTCTCGTAGTGGTCACCTTGTCGTGAGTGGTTAGGGCGGTTAGAACCGCCCTAACCACTCACGACAAGCTGCGGCAGACTTGGCAGCTCGGCGCCCGGCTCCCGTCCGGGTTCCACCCTTCGCGGAGCAGGATGGCCCGCACTTCCGCGGCGACCTCGCACGGGGAAGAGTGGACGTCCTGCCAGCCGTAGACGAGCCGGGCCCTGCCCGCGAGCTCGGCGGCGTTGTCCCGGCGGCGATCGCGAAAGGCGACACCGGCTGTGGCGTGCGTTGCGCGGCCGTCGAGCCGGACAGTCACCGCGGCGCCGTGGCTGTCGTAGGTGACGTCCTCCCACAAGGTCTTCCCGTCCACGGCGAACGGCGTCTGCCGATCACCTCGCGGCAGGCCGTGCTGGTCTTCGACCAGCTCGAGGTACTCGACTTCGAGGGCGGACATCAAACCGTTGCGCACCAGGCCGAGTCCCCTGCGGATGGCAGCCCGGTAGCGGAAGGGTGGGCGTTGCGAGACACAGTTCTCGACGGCTTCGAGCGACATCGAACTTCGGCTGACGAGGTCGACTACCAGCAGCGTCGCGTCCCGGGCTGTCTCCTGCGAGACGGCCAGATCGACGATGGTGTCCGGGCCGCGGGTACGAGGCGGCGTGGTCGCCAGTGTCGTGTGCCGCAGTGCGCGTGATCGGTGAACCGCCACGAGTGGGAGCTGCGAGATGGCGGAACTCGTGTAGGGCACAGTGATCTCCACCGGCCGGTCGGTGATGGGGACGAGTCCCCATTCCTCCGCCGCCGAGTGGTGGCTCAGGACAGCGTGCCTGCCGCCGTAGAGCAGTGCGGCCGCCAAACGCGCGGGTCGGGGCAGCGGACCGGTGAACGTCGCGTAGACGCCGGGCAGCACGCGTTGCCATCGCCCGGCTTCCACGTTGGCGGCCAGGTCCGCTTTGGTGTGGCCGTAGGACCGCAGCTGTCCGTGGCTGATGATGTCGTGTTGCCGGTCGAGGACGACCGGCCAGCTCGGTCTGGCCGAGCCCGGCAGTTCGTCGGTGGACCACCGTCGGTTGAGAGGCACATCTCGACCATGGTCGACTCCAGCGGCCCGTAGGAGACGCCCGGCAAATCTGTGGATAACCAGGAACGATGTGGATAACTCGGTCGTGAGTGGTTAGGGCGGTTAGAACCGCCCTAACCACTCACGACAAGCTGCGGCAGACTTACTCCTCGAGGGAGAGGGCCTGGCTGGGGCAGACGTGCACCGCTTCGCGGGCCTTCTCGATCAGCTCACCCCGCGGCTGGTCGTCGAGGACGATGACGGTGCCGTCGTCCTCGCTCTGGTCGAACAGCGCGGGCTCGGTGAGCACGCACTGACCCGCGCCGACGCACTTGCCGGTGTCCGCGATGATCTTCATGGTTCTTCTCCTGTGGTGGGAGGGCCGTCCGCTCGATCTCTACCAGGTGACCGGCAGCCGGTACAGCCCGTAGATGTTCGCGTCGTCCTTGAAGGGCAGTTCTTCCACGGGAACTGCCAGTTTCAGGGACGGAATCCGCCGGAACAGCGTGTCGAACACGATCTGCAGTTCCATCCGGGCCAGGTTCTGGCCGAGGCACTGGTGCGGCCCGAAGCCGAACGCGACGTGGTGGCGCGCGCCGCGGTCGATGTCCAGGTCGTCCGGGTTGTCGAACGCCCCGGGGTCGCGGTTGGCCGCGTAGCCCAGCGCGAGCACGCCCTCACCGGCCCGGATCAGCTGCCCGCCGACCTCGACGTCCTCGACGCACAACCGCGCGGTCGCCGCGTCGACGATCGTCCAGTAGCGCAGCATCTCCTCGACGGCGTCGAGCGTCTTGCCCGGGTCGGCCTTCAGGAGCGCCAGCTGCTCCGGGTTCCGGAGCAGCGCCACCGTCGACAGCGAGATCATGTTCGCTGTCGTCTCGTGCCCGGCCACCAGCAGCAGGAAACCGGTCGCGGCCAGCGAAGCACGCCGGTAAGTACCGTCTTCGCGGAGCTTGACGATCTGCCGGCCGAGCAGGTCGTCCGGCGGGTTCGCCTCCTTCTCCGCGATGAGCTCTTCCATGTAGCCGCGAATGGTGTCGAACGCCGCGCGCCGCTCTTCCGGCGACGTCGAGCGCTTGATCAGCTTCGCCGTGTGGGTCTGGAAGAAGTCGTGCTCGGCGTAGGGCACGCCGAGCATCTCGCAGATCACCAGCGACGGCACCGGCAGCGCCAGCGCCTCGACGAGGTCGCCGGGGTTCGGCCCGGCCAGCAGCGCGTCGATCTGGCCGTCCACGATCTCCTGGATCCGCGGCCGCAGCGCCTCCATCCGGCGCACGGTGAACTCGCCGAGCACGGCCTTGCGAGCCGGCCCGTGCTCGGGCGCGTCCATGGTGATCATGGTGCGCTCGTCGCCCTGGCGCCGGAACCCGCCCGCCACGAGCTGCGGGAAGTCCGGGTGCTGCCGGTCGGCGCTGAACCGCCGGTCGTTCAGCACGGTCCGGACGTCCTCGTGCCGGCTGACCACCCAGGCGCGGCCGCCGTCAGGGAGCCCGACGCGGGTGATCGGCTCCTCTTCGCGGATCTCCTGGTACGCGGGCGGCGGCGAGAACGGGCACGTGCGCGTCATCGGGAACTGGTGGACCGGCTCCTCGACTGTCGTCATGATTTCCCCTCTTTCACCAGGTCACGGGCAGGCAGTACAGACCGAAGATCGACGAGTCGTGCTTGAACGGCAGCTGCTCGACCGGCACGGCCAGCTTCAGCTCCGGGAGACGGCGGAAGAGCGTGTCGAACACGATCTGCAGTTCCATCCGGGCCAGGTTCTGGCCGAGGCACTGGTGCGGGCCGAAGCCGAACGCGACGTGGTGGCGCGCGCCGCGCTCCAGGTCCAGCTCGTCCGGGTTGTCGAACGCCTCCGGGTCGCGGTTGCCGGAGTAACTGAGGCCGAGCACGCCCTCGCCCTCGCGGATCAGCTGGCCGCCGATCTCGAGGTCCTCGGTGGCGACGCGCGACGTCGCGAACTCGGCGATCGTGAAGTACCGGAGCAGCTCCTCGACGGCGTCGAGCGTCTTGCCCGGGTCGTTCTTGATGAGCTCGAGCTGGTCCGGGTTCTCCAGCAGCGCGACGGTGCCGAGCGAGATCATGTTCGCCGTCGTCTCGTGCCCGGCGATGAGCAGCAGGAACGCCAGCGAGACGAGCGAGTCGTGGTCGGCCTCGCCGTGCTCCTCGCGCTGCTTGGCGATCTGGCGGCTGAGCAGGTCGTCGGCCGGCTCGGCCTCCTTGGTGGAGACCAGCTGGTCGAGGTAGGCCTGCAGCTCGTCGACGGCCTTGATCCGGTCGTCCTGCTCGACGTCCCGGTTGAGCAGCGTCGAGCTGCGGACCTGGAAGAAGTCGTGGTCGGCGTACGGGACGCCGAGCAGCTCGCAGATGACCAGCGACGGCACCGGCAGCGACAGCGCGGTGACCAGGTCGGCGGGCTTCGAGCCGGCCAGGATCGCGTCGATGTGCTCGTCGACGATCTGCTGGATGCGGGGCTGGAGGGCCTTCATCCGCTTGACCGTGAACTCGCCCACGACCTCTCGCCGGGCCGAGCCGTGCTGCGGCGGGTCCATGTTGATCAGCGACGCGGTGAAGTTGCTCCGCCGCACCGGGCGGCCCTGCTTGGTCAGGAACGGGAAGCCCGGGTTGAACCGGTCGGAGCTGAACCGCGGGTCGGTCAGCATCTGCCGGACGTCCTCGAGCCGGGTGATCGCCCAGGCTTCCTGGCCGGACTGCAGCTCGACGCGCTGGACGGGGCCCGCTTCGCGCAGCTTCTCGTACGCCGGTGGCGGCGCGAACGGGCAGCTGCGCACCAGCGGGAAGACCTCTTCCCCGGTCGAGGTCGTGGCGGGTTCGGCGACTTCGGTCATTTCGGATCCCCAAATCGGACGGAAAGTATGTGGAGGATTACATTCCGGTTCTAGAACCCAACGTACCCAAGTGGAAGGACATCGTCCACTAGCTAACGGGTGACATCTTGCGGATGCACTGTGTGGCCGCCTGACCGTGCGAGAATCACCCCGCGCCAGATTCAGCGAGAGGCGAACGGCATGACGGCAGACCCCGATACCAGCCTGCGGGCTGACGCGCGGCGCAACCGCGACCAGATCCTGGCCGCCGCGAAGAGCATCTTCGCCGCGTCCGGTGCCGAAGTGCCGATGGAGGAGATCGCCCGGGCGGCCGGCGTCGGCGTCGGCACGCTGTACCGGCGCTTCCCGGATCGGGACGCCCTGGTCCGCGCGGTGGCGATGGACAACTTCGAGCGCGTCCTGATCGACGCGAAGCGGATCGCCGCGGAGGAGACGTCGTCGTGGCGCGCGCTCGAGCGGCTCCTGCGGCAGTCGGTCGAACTGCAGCTGGTCGTCCAGCTGGCGATGGTGTCGCACCGGGCCCTGGTGATCCTGAAGGGCGACCCGGAGGTCCGCCGCCTGCGCGACGAGATCCTGGTGGTCCTGGACGAGTTCGTCCGCGGCGCCCAGGCCGAGGGCAAGCTCCGCGACGACGTCGGCGCGGGTGACGTCGCGATCCTGTTCGCGACGATGCTGCGTCAGATGCGCGCGAAGACGGACGATGTCGCGGCGATGGCGGCGAGCCGCTGCGTCGGCATCATGATCGACGGGCTGAGCGCGCGGCCGGGAACGCCGCTGCCGGGTCGCCCGATCACGTCCCACGACCTGGATCCCGAAGACCACTGATCGTCATTTTCCCGTGTTAGGGTTCCGCCTCGTTCTGCCATTGTTGACGAGGCGGGAAAATGCGACGAAGAACCCTGGCTGCATTGTCGGTAATTCCCCTTTTCGTGCTCGCCGCGTGCGGGCAGGACGCCGGTTCGGCGGCTCCGGCCGCGGTGTCGCCCGTCGCGTCGTCGTCACCTCCGGCGTCTTCGCCGGTGACGTCGAGTGGCACCCTCGCGCCGCCGACGTCGGTCCCGCGAAGTACGTCCCGACCTGCGCCTAGTCCGCCCTCGGTGACCCCGGTCCGCAACTGCGGCAGCCCGGAGTTCACCACGAGCGACCCCGACGGCGGCTGGTCCGACGGCGGCTACTACGTCCACAACAACATGTGGAACTCCGACGAAGCGGGCCCGGAAACACTGCGCGCGTGCGCGTACGACAATTGGTACGTGGATTCCACCCAGCCGTCGACGACGTCGGTGAAAACCTATCCGAACGTCCACAAGGACATCAACGACCAGAACGGAAAGCCGTTCAACGACTATTCGGTGATCCGCTCGACGTTCGCCGGCCGCGGCCCGGGCACGGGCATCTACGACGTGGCGTACGACCTCTGGCTCAACGGCGTCGGCGACGGCAAGGGCGTGACCGAGGTGATGGTCTGGACGGAGAACCTCAAGCAGCAACCGTCGGGCGACAAGGTCGGGACGTACACGGCGGGCGGCCACGCCTACGACGTCTGGGCGGACGACGACGGCTACATCGCGTTCGTGTCCCAGGCGACGCAGTACTCGGGCGCGGTGGACCTGAAGGCGATGATCGCCTGGGGCATCGGCAAGGGCTTCATCCCGCCGAACCCGACGGTCAACCAGATCGGCTACGGTATCGAGTTCTGCTCCACGAGCGGCGGCAAGGCCCGGTTCACGCTGACGGACTTCTCGGTGACGATGAGTTAGCGGGCTGAAAAGCCACCACCCGGCGGCCCGGGTGGTGGCTTTCACCAGCGAAAACTCAGACGCCCAGCGGGTGCCAGACCGTCTTGGCCTCCAGGTATCGGCGCAGCCGGGACAGGTCCGGGGCGATCGTCCAGTCCGGCTCCGGTTCCGGGACCGTCAGCACCCGCTTCACCGTGTTCGCCGCTTCGCGCGCCAGGCCCGGGCGGTCCGCGGCCGCGGCTCCCGTGGGGTCCAGGGCGTTGACGTCGCCGTGGGAGGCCAGCCAGGAGCCCAGCTCGGACGCCTGGCCCGTCAGGATGTTCGCCACGCCGCCCGGGACGTCCGATGTTGCCAGGACCTCCGACAACGTGATCGCCGGCAGGGGGCGCTCCGCGCTCGAGACCACCACCGCCGTCGAACCCGTGGCCAGGACCGGGGCCAGGACGCTGACCAAGCCCAGCAACGACGACTGCTGCGGCGCCAGGATGCCCACCACGCCCGTCGGTTCCGGGACGGTGAACGAGAAGTACGGGCCCGCCACCGGGTTGGCCGCGCCGAGGACCGTGGCGATCTTGTCCGTCCAGCCCGCGTACCAGACCCAGCGGTCGATCGCGGCGTCCACAAGGGACTCGGCCTTCTTCGTGGCCAGACCCTCCGAAGTGGATACTTCGGTGACGAACTGGTCGCGGCGGCCCTCCAGGACCTCGGCTACCCGGTACAGGACCTGGCCGCGGTTGTACGCCGTCGCCGACGACCAGCCCGGGAAGGCCTTGCGGGCCGCTACCACCGCGTCGCGGACGTCCTTGCGGGACGCGTGGGCCGCGTTCGCCAGGAACCTGCCCTTCGCGTCCGTCACCGGGTAGACCCGGCCGGACTCCGAACGCGGGAACTTGCCGCCCACGTAAAGCTTGTACGTCTTGGCTACGGAGATTCGGTCAGACATTCAGGTACGCCTCCAGCCCGGTGCGGCCGCCTTCGCGCCCGAAACCGGATTCCTGGTAGCCGCCGAACGGCGCGGCGGGGTCGAAGCGGTTGAAGGTGTTGGCCCAGACGACGCCGGCCCGCAGCTGGTTCGCCATCCACAGGATGCGCGAGCCCTTCTCGGTCCAGATCCCCGCCGACAGACCGTACGGCGTGTTGTTCGCCTTCGCGACGGCCTCGTCCGGCGTGCGGAACGTCAGCACCGACAGCACCGGGCCGAAGATCTCTTCGCGCGCGATCCGCATCGACTGGTGGACGTTCGCGAACACCGTGGGAGCGAAGAAGAAACCGCGGTCCGGCACCGGGCACGGGCTGGTCCAGCGCTGCGCGCCCTCGGCGTCACCCGCTTCGACGAGCCCGCGGATCTTCGCCAGCTGCTCGGCCGAGTTGATCGCGCCGATGTCGGTGTTCTTGTCCAGCGGGTCGCCGAGGCGCAGCGTGGAGACGCGGTAGCGGAGCTTCTCCAGCACCTCTTCGGCGATGGACTCCTGCACCAGCAGCCGCGAGCCCGCGCAGCAGACGTGGCCCTGGTTGAAGAAGATGCCGTTGACGATGCCCTCGATCGCCTGGTCCAGCGGCGCGTCGTCGAACACGATGTTCGCCGCCTTGCCGCCCAGCTCCAGCGTCAGCTTCTTCGCCGTGCCCGCGACTTCGCGCTGGATCGCCTTGCCGACCTCGGTGGAGCCGGTGAAGGCGATCTTGTCGATGTCCGGATGCTCCACAATGGACGCGCCGATGTCGCCCGCGCCCGGCAGGATGTTCACCACGCCCGGCGGCAGCTCGGCCTGCTGGCAGATTTCGGCGAACACCAACGCGGTCAGCGGCGTCGTCTCCGCCGGCTTCAGCACGACGGTGTTACCGGTGGCCAGCGCGGGTGCGATCTTCCAGGCCAGCATCAGCAGCGGGAAGTTCCACGGGATGATCTGGCCGGCGACACCCAGCGGCTGCGGGTTCGGCCCGTAGCCGGCGTACTCCAGCTTGTCGGCCCAGCCCGCGTGGTAGAAGAAGTGCGCCGCCGCGGTCGGGACGTCGGAGTCGCGCGACTCCTTGATCGGCTTGCCGTTGTCCAGGCTCTCCAGCACCGCCAGCTCGCGCGAGCGCTCCTGGATCAGCCGCGTGATGCGGAAGAGGTACTTCGCGCGCTCGGTGCCCGGCATCTTCGACCAGACGTTGTTGTAGGCCTTGCGCGCGGCCTTGACCGCGGTGTCCACATCGGACTTCGACGCGGTGCCGACCTCGGCCAGGACCTCTTCGGTGGCCGGGTTGATCGTCTTGAGCGGCTCACCCGAGCCGTCGACGAACTCGCCGTTGATGAACGGCTTGTAGTGGTCCTTGAGGTTCGCGATGGCGCGCGACTCAGGCGCCGGTGCGTACTCGAAAACAGGCATCAGTCGGTGTCCAATACGTTTCCGCTTCGCAGGCTCAGCGGGATCTCCCTCGCCGGGGCAGCAAGCGTGGTGGTCATTTCAGGCATCCCGGCTCAGTCGACTGTCACATAATCGGGGCCGCTGTAGTGGCCGTCCACCTGGGTGCGGCGTTGCAGCAGCAGGTCGTTGAGCAGGCTGGACGCGCCGAAGCGGAACAGGTCCGGGGTCAGCCACTGCTCGCCGGCGACCTCGTGTACCGCGACCAGGTATTTGATGGCGTCCTTCGTGGTCCGGATGCCGCCCGCCGGCTTGACGCCGCGCAACTCGCCCGTCGTCACGTGCCAGTCGTGGACCGCCTGCAGCATGAGGTGCGTGACCGGCAGCGTCGCGGCGGGGGAGACCTTGCCGGTGGACGTCTTGATGAAGTCGCCGCCGGCCAGCAGCGCCAGCCACGACGCGCGCCGCACGTTGTCGTAGGTCGCCAGCTCGCCGGTTTCGAGGATGACCTTCAGGTGGGCGTCGCCACAGGCGGCCTTGATGGCCTGGATCTCCTCGAAGACGTCCATGTAGCGGCCTTCGAGGAAAGCGCCGCGGTCGATCACCATGTCGACCTCGTGCGCGCCCGCGTCGACGGCGATCTTCGTGTCGGCCAGCTTGATCTCGCGGCTGGTGCGGCCCGCGGGGAAGCCGGTCGCGACGCTCGCGACGTGCACGCCGCTGCCCTTCAGCGCCTCGACGGCCGTCTCGACCATGTCCGGGTACACGCAGACGGCGGCGACGCGCGGGGTGTCCTGGCGTTCGGGGTCGGGGCGGACCGCCTTCGCGGCGAGCGCCCGGACCTTGCCGCGGGTGTCGGCGCCCTCCAGCGTGGTCAGGTCGACCATGGAGATGGCGGTGTCGATGGCCCACCGTTTGGCGTCCTTCTTGATGCTGCGCGTGCCGAGGCCCGCCGCGCGCTGCTCGACGCCGACCTGGTCGACACCGGGCAGCCCGAGCAGGAAGCGGCGCAGGCTCGCTTCGTCGCGAGTCGCGTCCGCCAGCGGTGCCGGGGTGGCCGGCGCCGCTGACGTGCTGGTCGTGGCTGTCATGGGCCTGAGTCTAGGCGGCGGGTCCGACAACGCGCGGCGTCCGGCGGAGGTCACCCGGTGTGACGTTCTGGGCGGAACGTGTCACATGTGCGGCTTCCGGTCGAGGTAAATCGCCACAATTGTGGTTCTATTCCAGTGAACGGTATGAACTCTATGTTGGGAGTCGAGATGACCGCTCTGCCGGATTGGATGGATCTGCCGTCCGCGGGGCTGAGCGCGGACGATTACGATGCGTTGCCGGAAGAGATCTGCCGGCGTATCGAAATCGTGGATGGAGCCATCGTTGTGAACCCCGCACCTCGGCGTCCGCATCAGATCTTCGCCAGACGGCTGGCGAACGTGCTGGAGGCGGCGGGCGGTCCTGGCTTCGAGGTCGCCACCGATGTCGATCTTCGGCTACGCGACGTTCCGCTGCTCAACCGTCGTTCCGACATCGTGGTGTACAGCGCAGCCCTGCCGAGTGATGCTGTGCTCAAGCCCGAGCACTGCGTACTCGTGGTCGAGGTCATGTCGCCGGGTTCGGTCACAGCCGACCAGATCGACAAGCCCGGCGAGTACGCGGCCGGCGGCATCCAGCACTTCTGGCGGATCGAGAACACCGACGATGCAGCGAAGCTGAAGCTGTTCCGCTACCAGCTCGACCCGACCACCAAGACCTACACGCCCGCCGCTGTGCACGACGGGCCCTTCGCCGTGACCGACCCGTTCACGGTGAAGGTGGACCTCGCTGGGCTGCTCTGATTCAGGCGCCTTCGATGCGCGGTGGTTCGCTGCGCTGCGCCGGTTTCCGGTACACGACCACGCCGCCCCAGAAGCCGAGGCCGTTGATCTTCACCGTCGGCGCTGTCGGCGGGGCCGGCGGTGCTCCCGACTTGTCCTCCAGGATGAAGCCGCCCATGAAGCCGATGCCCGTGACGTCCACGTTGATGTCGTCCGGGACCGTGATCTGGATGCCGCCCATGATGGCGACCGCCGTGATCGTGCAGTGCTTCTCGGCGAAACGCGCTTGGCGGAGGTCGATCTCCGCGCCGCCCCAGAACGCGAAGCTGTTGTGCTGCGGGGGCAGGACCCAGCTGCCCTTGCGGATCGCGCCGGACATGACGCCGATCGACACCGGGGAGCCCGGGTAGCCGCCGATCCGCTGGTCCGGGAAGCCCAGCGCGCGCGTCGTCGCCTGCTCCATCGCCCCGCCGGTCGACGGGAGGTCCGCCGTCACCGGTTTCAGTTCCCCCAGCGTCTTCGCCGCGTAGACCGTGGTGAGCCGCTCTTCGAGTTCGTTCACCGTGATTCGCCCTTCCGAGAGGGCGTTGTGCAGCACCTGGGCGACGCGCTCACGGTCGGCGTCGGAGGCCCGCATCTGGTCGGGCGTCAGTTCGCTCACCCGGGGGAGCCTAGCGGCGAACGCGACACTGCGTGTCCATCTTCCGGCGGACACGGGCACGATGGGCCGATGGGCGCACCCACGGTCGAATTCCCGGACGGCACCAAGGTCCGCGGGCGCGGTCTCGCCCGCCCCGCGCCGGGCGGGCCGGACCCGGATTTCGGGCTGTACCTGGGGACGCGCCGGTTGCGGCGCAAGCACGGCGGCGGCGTCACCTGGCCGCAGGAGTGGGTCACCTGGCCGGACTTCCTGCTACCGCTGCACCCGAAGGCCGCACGGGCGTCGATCGTCGCGCTGCACGAGCGGGCGAAGGCGGGCGAAAACGTCGAAGTCGCGTGTTACGGCGGTGCGGGCCGGACCGGGACGGTCATGGCGTGCCTCGCGACGCTCTCCGGTGTCCCGGCCGGAG
This sequence comes from Amycolatopsis sp. cmx-8-4, assembly GCF_046548675.1. Lineage (NCBI taxonomy): Bacteria > Bacillati > Actinomycetota > Actinomycetes > Pseudonocardiales > Pseudonocardiaceae > Amycolatopsis > Amycolatopsis sp. cmx-8-4. Next base: position 277,557 of record NZ_JAEBDZ010000010.1, on the reverse strand, counting down.
ACGCCGTGGCGTGGGTGCGCGCGAACTACGACGAACGCGCCGTCGAAACGCCCTGGCAGCGCGGCTGGGTGAAACGGTTCGCCGACCGGCTAAGTTGACCCGCATGGATGTGCACGTCGTCGATCACCCCCTCGCGAAGGCCCGGCTCTCCACGATGCGCGACGCGCGCACCGACAGCGCCGCGTTCCGGGCCGCGCTGCACGAGCTGACCGTCATGCTGGTCTACGAAGCCACGCGCGACGTGCCGGTGAAGACCGAGCGGATCCACACGCCGGTCGCGCGCACCGAGGGCTACAAGCTGGCCAGCCCGCCGCTGCTCGTCCCGGTGCTGCGCGCCGGGCTGGGCATGGCCGACCAGGCGCACAAGCTGATCCCGGACGCGCAGATGGGCTTCGTCGGCCTCGCGCGCGACGAGGAGACGCTGAAGCCGACGCCCTACCTCGAGTCGCTGCCCGAGTCGCTCGCGAACCGGCCGGTGCTGGTGCTCGACCCGATGCTCGCCACCGGCGGCTCGATGGAGTACACGATCCGGCTGCTGACCGACCGCGGCGCCGACGACGTCACGGCGATCTGCGCGCTGGCCGCGCCCGAGGGCCTCGCCCACCTGGAGCGGACCGGCCTGCCGGTCCGGGTGGTCACGGCCAGCATCGACGAGCGCCTCAACGACTCGGGCTTCATCGTCCCGGGCCTCGGCGACGCCGGCGACCGCCAGTACGGCGCCGTCTAGCCTTGCCGGTCCTGCGGTGGCGGTGGATCGCGGTGGTCGCGGCCGCCGTCGCGGTCGTCACCGGCGCGTTGCTCTGGCTGTTCCTGGCCTGGTCCGGGCGGCCCGACGCGCCGGTGCGGATCGACGCGGTCAAGACGGCGTTCGGCGTCGGCGCGGGGGCCGGCGGGGTGTTCGCGCTGTGGCTGGCGACACGCCGCCAGCGCACGATGGAGCTGCAGCTGGCCGAGACGACCCGCGTCGCGGGCGTGACCGAGCGGGACCTCGAAGAGCGGCGCGTCACCGAGCTGTACACGAAGGCCGTGGAGCAGCTCGGCAACGACAAGGCGCCGGTCCGGCTCGGCGGGCTGTACGCGCTGGAGCGGCTCGGCCAGGACAACCCGAAGCAGCGACAGACGATCGTCAACGTGCTGTGCGCCTACCTGCGGATGCCCTTCGCCGGCCCGCCCGAGGGCTTGCGCGGCCGGTCCGCCGCGGAACTCAGCAAGACGCCCGAATACGACGACGCCGAGCTGCAGGTCCGGCTGGCCGCCCAGGAACTGCTCAAGACGCACCTGGGTCACGACGAACCGGGTTACTGGCCGGGGCTGGCGATCGACCTGCAGCGGGCCGTCCTCGTGGACTTCCGGCTGAGCGGCTGCACGGTCGCGGCCGCGGACTTCAGCCGCGCGACGTTCCTCGGCGCGGTTCACATCCGCGGCACGAACTTCACGCGCCAGGCCGGGTTCTACGGCACGGAGTTCACCTCGACGGCGAACTTCGACCAGTCGGTCTTCGCGGAGGGCGCGTTCTTCTCCTGGGCGCACTTCGCGCGGGAAGTCCGCTTCACCCGGACGCGCTCAGGTGGCCGGTTCCAGTTCTCCCACACGGCTTTCGACGCCGAAGTCCTCTTCGACGGCGGCGAGCACGCGGACATCGACCTCGGTGACGCGCGGTTCGGCGCAACAACCGCAGCGGTGCCGGCCACAGACGAGGTGTGAGCAGCCATCTGGGGGTACCGGTGGACCAGGCCGGTGACCGCGAACTGTGGGACCGGGCGGCCGGCGGTGACGAAGGCGCGTTCGGCGAGCTGTTCGAGCGGCACGCCGAGGCCGTCTGGAACCACGCGTACCGGCTGACCGGCTCGTGGTCCGGCGCCGAAGACCTGACGTCCACGACGTTCCTGACCGCGTGGCGCCGCCGCGCCGACGTCACCCTGGTGCGCGACAGCGCGTTGCCGTGGCTCTACACCGTCGCGGGCAACGCCGCCCGCGACGAGTACCGCGGCGCGAAACGGCGGTCGCGGCTGCTGCGGCGGATCCCGGACCCGCCGGTGGTGTCCGACCACGCCGACGCCGTCGCCGAGCAGCTCGACGGCGAGCAGCGGCTGCAGCGGGTCGTCGAGGCCGTCCGGACGCTGCCGAAGGCGCAGCGCGAAGTCGTCGAACTCTGCCTGCTCGGCGACCTGAGCATCGGTGACGCGGCCGCGTTGCTGACCGTCGCCGAGGGCACCGTCCGCTCCCACCTGTCCCGGGCCCGCGCCCGGCTGCGTGCCTTGCTGGAGGAGAAATGAGCATCGAAGGCCTCCCGGCGCGGCGTGCGTTGCCGGACGATGTCCGCGACCGGCTGCGGGCGAACGTCCGCGAAGGCATCGCGAAGCCCCGCCGGAAGCCCCACGTCTGGTACGCCGCAGCGGCTGCGGTGCTCGTCCTGGCCGCCGGTGCCGTGGTCGTGACGCGGCAGGTGCGGCCGCCCGCCGGCACCGCGCCGGCGGTCACCGGCGGTGGTGGTCTGACGCTCGACGCCAAGCTGGCGACCGCGTCGCTGGACCGCTGCTGGGCCGCGGTCCGAGCGGCGGGCAAGACCGACCGGGTGCCCCCGCGTGCGGAGTGGGTCCCGCTGTTCACCGATGAGCAGAACGGGGACGCGGTGGTCGCGGCCACCGCCGCCGGCCGGCCGATGTTCTGCGAGACGACCGCGACGACCGTCACGCTGTCGGACCCGGGAGCCACGCCCGCGTACGCGCCCGGCACGCGGACCGGGCTGCTGCTGCGCAGCGCGACCGGGCTGGCGGCCGGGGTCCTCGATCCGGCCTTGCCGCGGGCGGACTTCATCGTGAAGACGGGCGGTGGCTCCGCGAGTTCGTGGCGGCTCGGCTTCTCGCCGGTCAGCCGCCAGTTCGTGGCGTTCACCGGCGCGATACCGGCGAAGGCGCAACTGGCCATCGGAAACGGGCGGGCGAGCATCCTGCCGGACGCGCCGGCGCCGCTGCTCGCGGTGACCGACCGCCCGGAACCGGCCGACCGCACCTCGGCCGCGGGCCGGGCCCTGGGCGACTGCCTCACCGACGCCGGCGAGGTGATCCCGGATGCCGCGGCCTACCGGCCGGGACCGCTGCTGGCGGAAGGCGGCTACCAGGTCGTCATGGGGCGCCGGGGCGACCGGGTGATCGTCTGCACCCGGGAGCCGGACTACTGGCGGCCGGGGACGCAGGCCCGCGCCTACCCCGATCTGGCCGGCAACCGCCAGGTCCCGGCCCGGGTGTTACCGGTGGACACGCTCGGCAGCCCCGAAGCGGGAGCGGCGCCGGGCCAGGCCCGCGTGCCGCTCGCCGTGGTGCTGCCCGCCTCGGCGACCGCGGCGGGCTTCGAGTTCGGCACCGACAGCGGCGGCGACCTGGTGGTCACCGACGGGATGGCCCTCGCTTGGGTGCCGCGGAGCCACGCGGGGAAGGCCGACGCGCAGGTGCACGTCCGGGCGTTCGACGCGCACGGCGAGGTCGTCTACGACGGGACGCTGCCGCTGGGGTGAGCCAGCCAGCCGGAGGCGTTCGCGCGCAGGGCCGTCTCGTACGTGCTCGTGACGTCGAACTCCTCCGGCAGGTTGCCGGTCAGCTCCAGCGAGACGAGCCCGTGCACGAACGCCCAGCAGGCCACCGCGACCGTCTCCGGCGGGACGTCGACGAAGACGCCGTCGGCGATGGCCTGGCGGATGATGCGTTCCAGCGGCTTGAGCGTCTCGCGGGCGAGTTCTTCGGCGTCCTCGTTGGGCTCGAACCCGGGGACGGACCTGGTGAACATGATCCCGTAGAGATTCGGGTCGGCCAGCGCGCTCGCCCGGTAAGCGCTTCCCAGCGTCACGAGGTCCTCGACCGCGTCGCCGGACAGCCGGGTCCTGGCCATCCGGGCGCCGAACCGGCGGAACCCCTCCGTGTAGAGCGCGTTCACCAGATCGGGTTTGCTGCCGAACAGGGAGTACACGGCAGTGGTCGACGTCCCGGCGTCGGCGGCCAGCTTCCGCAGGGAAAGCGCCTTCGGCCCGTCGGCGGCGATCAGCTCACCGGCGCGGTCGAGGAGCTTCAGCCGGAGCGCTTCGTCGTGCGTACGTGGTCGAGCCATGCACGCAGCGTATCGGAACGCTGTTATGAATGGCCAGAGCCCGTAGTTGACCTGGAGTGCACTCCAGGTCGTAGTGTCGAGGTCATGAGCTACTCGATAGCGGAAGCCGCTCGACGTAGCGGGCTGTCCATCGACACCCTCCGGTACTACGAGCGCATCAAACTGCTCGACCCGCCCGCCCGCGACACCGCGGGCCGCCGGGCGTACTCCGACGACGACCTCAGCTGGCTGGGGTTCCTGACCAAGCTCCGCACGACCGGGATGCCCATCAAGAGCATGCGCGAGTACGCGTCGCTGCGCCGCCACGGCGTCGCCAGCGCGGGCCGCCGCAAGGCGCTCCTGGTGGAACAGCGCCGGTCGGTCGCCGAGCGGATCGCCGAGCTGCAGGGCTGCCTCGACGTCCTCGACTACAAGATCGACAACTACGCGCAGATCGAGCGCAAGGCGTTCGGCGTCGAACCCGACATGGAGGGAATTTCCGCGTGAAGACCAGGAAGCTCGGCGGACTGGAAGTCGGTGCCCAGGGGCTGGGCTGCATGGGCATGAGCCAGGCCTACGGCGTCTTCGACAACGAAGACGAGTCGATCGCGACGGTCCACCGGGCCCTCGAACTCGGCGTCACGCTGCTGGACACGGCGAACGTCTACGGCGGCGGCGTCAACGAAGAGCTCGTCGGCCGCGCGATCGCCGGCCGCCGCGACGAGGTCGTGCTCGCGACGAAGTTCGGCATCGTCTGGACCGACGGCGCGATGAGCGCCCGCGGCGACGCCGAGTACGTCAAGCAGTCGTGCGACGAGTCGCTGCGGCGCCTCGGGGTCGACCACATCGACCTCTACTACCAGCACCGCGTCGACCCGGACACGCCGATCGAGGAGACCTGGGGCGCGCTGGCGTCCCTCGTCGAGGCGGGCAAGATCCGCTACGCGGGCATCTCCGAGGCGAGCGCCGCGACGATCCGCGCCGCGCACGCCGTGCACCCGGTGACCGCGCTGCAGAGCGAGTGGTCCCTGTGGACGCGCGGCATCGAAGGCGAAATCCTCGGCACGTGCCGCGAGCTGGGGATCGGCGTCGTGCCGTTCTCGCCGCTGGGCCGGGGTTTCCTGACCGGCGCCGTGACGTCGGTGAAGGACCTGCCGGAGGGCGACATGCGCCGCGGCCTGCCGCGCTTCGCCGACGGCAACATCGAGCGCAACATGGCGATCGTCGACGCGCTGCGCAAGCTCGCCGAGGAGAAGGGCGTCACCGCCGGGCAGCTCGCGCTGGCCTGGGTGCAGTCCCACGGCGAGGACGTCGTCCCCATCCCGGGCACGAAGCGGCGCAAGTACCTGGAGGAGAACGTCGCGGTGGCTTCCCTGGAGCTGACGGCGGCGGACATCGAAGCCATCGAAGCGGCGGCCCCGGCCGACGCGATCGCCGGAGAGCGCTACCCGGAACGCCTGGCCCGCGCGGCCGGCAAGTAAGGGCCTGTGGGTCGTGAGTGGGACACGGTGTCCCACTCACGACCCCGCCTGTTCCGTCCAGGACACGCCGGAAGGTCGAGATCCGCCACTGGCCACGAACTCGTGCGCGGCCCTCCGCACGACCTCCGCGGGGATCTCCGCGTCGTTGGGGTAGGGCCGTTCGTTGCGCATGTAGTAATAGATGACTTCGCCTGTCTCGGGGAGCGGAAACGGAGCTTCGGTGTTCCGGCTGAACGCGCCCTCCGGAGCGTCGTCGCCGACGTAGCGAAGAGTGCCTCGGTTGTCGTTCAGCCCGACCTCCAGCCATGGGTACTCGCCGTCGACATGGAGATTCACCAGCGTGGGGCCGCCCACGGCGGCGATGTCGTCCAAGACCGGATCAAGCTCGGCGGCCGTCTCGATCACGACCGGCTCGTTGGCTTCTTCGTCGTACCAGGCTTCGATCACGTTTCGCCGTTCCCTCCGTAGCGCTGGTAGGTCTTGCTGCCGTCCGCGGTTGTCCCGTGCACGTCGATCGTGCTTCCCGGTGGCAGGATCCTTGGCACCAGGCGGTCACAACTGAACGGTCCTTTGCACGGGGGGTTGTTGATCGTAACGGCCGCGTGCGTGATCCCGTTCGTAGCCATGTGGACGGCCAGCTTCATTTCGACGTCGTACACAGCCGACGGCATCCCGCGTTTCACCAAGTCGTGGTCACGGAGGTACCGCTCCACTGCCTCGGACATCTCGTCCTTGCCGCTCACGATCGTCTTTGCCCCGGCGTCGGGTGTGAGTGCCAGCCAACGGCCGTGCGTTTTCTGTCCCGAGCCGTTCTTCTGTATCGGCGGCGGTAGCTCGTCCCGCAGGGCCTCCGCTCGCTCATCTTTCGGCGGACCGCCTTGGTGTCTTGTGGCGTCTACTCGAGGACGGCCACGATCGGGACTGCTCTGTCCCGGGTGTGGAGCGCTCAAGACGCGCCCGAGACCGACCAGGTAGGTGCGGAGTCCATCGGCTATCCGGCCGATCTGTTCAGTCTGTGTCTCCAGGGCTTGCCGAGCTTGATCGAACATCGCCGGAAGGCCCGCGATGGCGCTTCCGGTCGTCAGAGCAGCCAATGTGGTGGACGCTGCGTTGCAGCTTCCTGCAGCATCAGTGGCCGCTCGCTGTGCAGCTTCGATCGCGGAAATCCCCTGGGAGACCGCGTCGGCGAGGTCGTCGAGATCACTCACGGATCGATCGAGGACGGCTGCCAGGTGGGGGAACGATCAGGCCACTCGACCACTCCGTTGACCGCCATCCTCACCCGGTGAGACCGCGAACGGCGAAAGCCGGAACCGGGCACGCTGGGAGTTGCCTCTGAAGGTTTTCTGAGATCTCCGGGGAAGGCTCGGTGCCGATCATGCGGTCGGTGCCGAGCCTGGAGGTCTTCGTGTCCGAGGAAGTTCTCGACTATCTGGTCGTCGGCGCGGGGCCGGCCGGGTTGCAGCTGGGGCAGTTCCTCGGCCACGCCGGCCGCCGGTACCTCGTGCTGGAGGCCGGGTCCGCGCCCGGCACGTTCTTCGGCACCTACCCGCGGCACCGGACGCTCATCTCGATCAACAAGAAGTACACCGGCTGGACCGACCCGGAGCTGAACCTCCGGATGGACTGGAACTCGATCCTCGCCGACGGCGACGACGACCCGGTGCTCTTCACCGACTACAGCGAGAAGCTCTTCCCGGTCGCCGAGGATCTGCTCCGCTACCTCGCCGACTACACAGCGAAGCACCAGATCGACGTCCGCTACGACACGCGCGTGACGCGCATCGGGCGGGACGGCGAGATCTTCGTGGTCACCGCCGGTGACGAAGAGTTCCGCGCGCGCCGGCTGGTCATGGCCACCGGCGTCAGCAAGTCCTACACCCCGGACATCCCGGGGATCGAGCTGGCCGATCAGTACTCGGACGTCTCCGTCGATCCGCAGGAGTTCAAGAACCAGCGGGTCCTGGTGCTGGGCAAGGGGAACTCCGCCTTCGAGACGGCGGACAACCTGATCGAGACGGCCGCGATCGTGCACGTCGGCGGCCCGCGGCCGGTGAAACTGGCCTGGCGCACGCACTTCGTCGGCCACCTCCGCGCGTACAACGCGGGCATCCTCGACATGTACCAGCTCAAGCTGCAGCACGCGATCCTCGACGGCGACGTCCGCGAGATCCGCAAGGACGCCGACGGCTACCACGTCAAGTACGCCTTCGCCCGCGTCGACGAGATCGTCAAGGAGATCCGCTACGACCGCGTGATCATCTGCACCGGCTTCCGGTTCGACGCCGACGTCTTCGACGACGACACCCGCCCGCAGCTCACCATCAACGACCGCTTCCCGGCGCAGACGTCCAGCTGGGAGTCGGTCAACGTGCCCGGCCTCTACTTCGCCGGCACGATCACGCAGGTCCGCGACTTCAAGAAGGCCACCAGCGCGTTCATCCACGGCTTCCGCTACGGCGTCCGCGCGCTGGCGAAGGTCCTCGGCGAGCGCTACCACGAGACGCCGTGGCCGAGCACCGAGCTGCCCGCGAAACCGGACGCGCTGACCGAGGCCGTGATCACCCGGATCAACCGGACTTCCGCGCTGTACCAGCAGTTCGGCTTCCTCGGTGACGTCCTCACGATCGACGGCGACACCGCGCGCTACCTCGAAGAGGTGCCGGTGGCGCGGGTGCTGGACGACCCGCCGGAGAACGCTTTCGTCATCACCCTCGACTATGGCCCGGACCACGACAAGATCGATCCGTTCGACTTCGTCGCGCGCGCCAGCCAGGACCAGGCCAACGACCACGGCGAGGGGCACTACCTGCACCCGATCGTCCGGCACTACCGCCGCGGCGAGCTGGTCGCGACCCACCACGTGACCGAGAACCTCGAGAACGAGTGGGACCGGGAAGTCCACATCGGACCGCTGACCGCGTTCTTCACCAAGGAACTGTGATGTGCACGATCGCGGAGTTCGAGGCGGTGGCGCGGCAACGGCTCGAACCGGCGCACTACGACTACTACGCGGGCGGCGCCCAGGACGAGATCACCCTCGCCGAGAACGAAACCGCGTTCCGGAAGCTGAAGCTGCTGCCCCGCGTCCTGCGCGGCAGCGACAAGCGCGACCTGAGCATCGAGCTGCTCGGCTCCCAGGCGTCCATACCGATCCTGATCGCGCCGACGGCGTTCCACCGGCTCGCCCACGCCGACGGCGAGCTGGCGACGGCCCGGGCCGCGGCGCTCGCGGGCACGATCATGATCGTCAGCATGGCCTCGACCACCGCCATCGAGGACGTCGCCGCGGCGGCACGTGAGGTCGCGCCCGACCCGGCCCTGTGGTTCCAGCTCTACCTGCAACCGGACCTCGAGTTCACCGAGGCGATCGTGCGCCGCGCCGAAGCCGCGGGCGTCAAAGCCTTCGTCGTCACCGTGGACTCGCCGGTGCTCGGCCGCCGCGAGCGCGACGACCGCAACGACTTCCACGACCTGCCGTCGGGATTCGCCGTCGAGAACCTGCGCGATATCGGCGAGAACCGCAGCGGCGGCAACGCCAGCCACGTCCGCGACATCGTCATGTCGGCCGGGCTGAACTGGGAGCACATCGCCTGGCTGCGGTCGAAGACGAAACTCCCGGTGCTGATCAAGGGCGTCCTGCACCCCGAGGACGCGCGGCTGGCGGTGCACCACGGCGTCGCCGGGATCGTCGTGTCCAACCACGGGGGCCGCCAGCTCGACACCGTGCCGGCCACGATCGACGTCCTCCCGGAGATCGCGGCGGCCGTCGGCGGGGCGATGCCGGTGCTGCTCGACGGCGGGATCCGGCGCGGCACCGACGTCGTCAAGGCCCTCGCCCTGGGCGCGGACGCGGTCGGCGTCGGCCGTCCCGTGGTGTGGGGCCTGGCCGCCGGTGGCCGCGAAGGCGTCTCGAAGGTGCTCGAACTGCTCCGCGACGACTTCGACCAGGCCCTGGCGATGTGCGGCGGCCGGCGGCCGGCCGACCTCACGCCGGACCAGGTGCGGCGATGATCGGGAAAGCGCTTGCCGCAGCCGCGTTGGCGACGGCTCCCGCGTGGCTGCCCGGCCGGGTCGTCGCACTGCGGGTGAAGATCTTCTCGCTGGTCAACGGCGAGGACACGGTGACGATCCCGGGTGAGCAGGTCGGCGCCGAGGACTTCCGGCGCGTCTACGCCGACCCGGCGGCGAACGGCCGCAGCCGCGGCGCGGCGCTGTCGGACCTGTTCTGGTACTGGCTCGCGCCGGGCCCGGAGGTGCACCAGGAGCACCTCGAACCGGGCCCGCGCTACGACGAGGTCGCCAAGTGCACCCGGCACATCCTGGTGAAGTCCAAAAAGGACTCCGAGGAGCTGACCCGGCGCGTCGCGACGCACGTGCTGGACCGGCTGGACGGCGGCCTGATCCGGCTGCGCGACGAGATGATGCCGATCTGGGCCGAGCTGTACTACGAGCTGGTCTTCGAAGAACCCTGCCCGCCGGAGGCGCGCGACCTCATCGTGGCGAACGCCGACGACGTCGTCTCGGCCCTGAAGTGCGTGCGGCCGCGGAACATGCGCCGCCGCGCGCGCCTGACGAAGTACCTGCGGCGGCGCCTCGACGACGTCCCGCACCCGCTGCCGGAGTCGCTGACGCCGCAGGAGCAGGTCTACTACCTGCAGGGCACGTTCTTCAACACCGCCGTCGTGCAGATGTCCGAGGCGATGGCGCACCTGCTGATGATCGTCGCGCAGCACCCGGACGTGCAGCGGCGCCTCGCCGAAAACCCTGATGACGACGCCTACTTCGACCGCGTCATCGACGAAGGCCTGCGGACGTACCCGCTCTTCGGCATCGCGCACCGGATCTCGACGGCCGACATCGAGCTGGCGAACCTGACCATCCCGGCCGGCACCGTGCTCTGCTTCAGCTACCCCGACTTCCACCACGCCGGCTTCGAGCACCCGGAGGAGTTCGACCCGGAACGCTGGTGCTCGCACGCCGTCCAGGCCAAGAAGGACGTCAACTTCGTCCCGTTCGGCATCGCGCAGAACCGCGCCTGCCCGGCACGCGGGCTGGCGCCGCTGACCATGCGCGTCGTGGCGCGGGAGGTGCTGCGCCGGTTCAGCCTCGCCTCGACCGCCGGGCACACCCGCTCGATCCCCAACCGCGGTCCCGCGCTGCTCACGCCCGTCGGCGTCCGCCGCAAGCGCGCGCCGCTGGTGTGGCTCGCGGTGCGCGACCGCTGGGAAGACGTCTGGCGCAGCCTCGCCCAGCTCGTGTTCGGCACGTACATGGTCATCGACGCCCGTCGCCAAGCCCTCTGCAGCACCTACTTCGCCGGAGGAAAGTCATGACCCCCACCGAAGCGGCGCCGGCGTTCTTCCTCGCCGTCGCGGTCATCCTCGTGGTCTGCCGGGTCGTCTGCATGGTCGCGGTGCGGCTGGGCCAGCCACCGGTGGTCGGCGAGATGATCGCCGGCGTGCTGCTCGGCCCGTCGCTGCTCGGGCTGGTCCTGCCGGCCGTGCAGACGGGGCTGTTCCCGGACGGCGTCCGCCCGCTGCTCTACGTCGGCGGCCAGATCGGCCTGGTCATCTACATGTTCGGCGCGGGCTACGAGTTCAGCCTGCGCAGCATCCGCGGCTCGGCGAAGTCGGTCGGCGCGATTTCGGCGGCCGGCACGGTCGTCCCGCTGGCGCTCGGCGTCGGGGTCGCGGTGTTCGGCTCAAGCTGGGCCGGCATCGGCAAGGCCGGGGTGTCGCTGACGACGTCGGCGGCTTTCGTCGGCGTCGCGCTGGCCATCACGGCGTTCCCGATGCTCGCCCGGATCATCACCGAACGCGGGCTCGGCGGTACCCGCTTCGGCTCGCTGGCACTGGCTTGCGGCGCCCTCGACGACGTCCTGGCGTGGGTCCTGCTGGCCGTCGTGCTCGGCATGCACGCGGACTCGGCCGGGCCGGTGGCCCTCGCCGTCGGCGGCGGGCTGCTGTTCGCGCTGCTGCTGGTGCTCGTCGGGCGCCGGGTGCTCGCGAAGGCGATGGGCAGCGACCGGATCTCCGCCGACCAGAAGATGCTGATCACGGCGTTGACGTTGTTCGCGGCCGCCTGGTTCACCGACATCATCGGGCTGTACGCGGTGTTCGGCGCCTTCTGCGTCGGGATCGTGTTCCCGCGAGTGCCCGCCGCGGACGCCGTGCTCGCGAAGTTCCTCCCGATCGGGCGGATCGTGTTCCTCCCGCTGTTCTTCACCTATTCCGGCCTGAACACCCGGTTCGCGCTGCTCGCCGACCCGAAGCTGCTGCTGTTCGCGCTGCTGTGCGTCGCGGTCGCGATCATCGGCAAGTTCGGCGCCTGCTGGGGCGCGGCCCGGCTGGTGGGGGAGTCGCAGCCGGTCGCGCTGCGCGTCGGCGCGCTGATCAACGCCCGCGGGCTGATGCAGCTGATCGCGCTCAACGTCGGGCTCGCCGCGGGGATCGTTTCGCCCGCCTTGTTCACCGTGCTGGTGCTGGTCGCTCTGGTGACGACCGTCATGACCGCGCCGGTGCTCAGCTGGCTCGACCGCCGCGATGCCCGCAGAGGGACCACCGAAGTGGTCTTGATGGCGGAACCGGTCCCGCTAACCGGGAAAAGTTGAGGGTTCAATACCAGAAAATAACTGCCAGTATGGGGTCGTGCACGATGCGGCGGAGAAACCGAGAGTGCTCCTCGTCGAGGATGACCGCGAACTCGCGGGCCTGCTCGCCGAGCTGCTCGCGGACGAAGGCTACGAGACGGACGCGGCGTACGACGGGCAGCGGGGCCTGCACCTCGGGCTCACCGGGCGGTACGACGTGATGATCATCGACCGCCGGTTGCCGGTGCTCGACGGCCTGGAGCTGCTCGCCCGGCTCCGGGCCCGGGCGGTGACCACGCGCGTCCTGGTGCTGTCGGCGCTGAGCACGCTCGCCGACCGCGTCGGCGGGCTCGACGCCGGCGCCGACGACTACCTCGTCAAGCCGTTCGAGACCGAGGAGCTGCTGGCCCGGCTGCGCGCGCTGGGCCGCCGTGACCTCGACGGCGCCGAGTGCATCCCGCTCGGCACCGCCGCTCTCGACCTGCAGCGCCACGAGGTCGTGCTGCCGCGCGGCGAGCGGATCACGTTGTCCGGGCGCGAGTTCGAGCTGCTGCGGGCGCTGGCCCAGCGGCCGAAGGCGATCCACCCGCGGGCGGCGCTGCGCACCCGCGTGTTCGCCGACTCGACCGGTGAGTCCATTGTGGACACCTACGTCTACTACCTGCGGCGCAAGCTCGGCCGGGACGTCGTGCGCACCGTGCACGGGCTCGGCTACCAGATCGGCGCGGTGTGAGACCCCGCGGCGACCCCGGAGACCCCGAAGCCCGCGCCCTGCGCCGGGCGCGGTGGGTGATCACCACGCAGATCGCCGTGGTGGTGTCGCTGCTGGTGGCCGTCGCGGGCGGGATCGCCTACGGGATGCTGCTGTCGGGTCAGCACGCCGACGCCGACCGGACGCTGGCCCGCACGATCGAGCTCGGCCCCACCGCGACCCCGCCCGGCTGCGTCTGGCTGTTCACGCCCGCGTTGCACGCGCCCGCCGGGCCGTCGCCGGCCGGGGTGCCGGTCGCCGGACTGGCCGCGCTCACGCCGTCGCCGGGTGACGTCCACACGGAACGGCGTTCGCTCGGCGACATGACGTACACGATCCGCGTGGAGAACCACGGCGGCGTCGTCTCGCAGGCGTACTTCGAGGAGCGGTACCAGATCCAGGACCGCTCGTCGCTGCTGTTCGGGCTCGGGATCGCCGAGCTGCTGGCGCTGCTGGCGGCGGTGGTGTGCGGCCGGGTGCTGGCGTGCCGCGCGATCCGGCCGCTGGCCGACGCGCTGCGGCGGCAGCGCACGTTCGTCTCGGACGCCTCGCACGAGCTGCGCGCCCCGCTGACCCGGCTGCACACCCGGGCGCAGCTGCTGGCCCGGCGGTCGTCGGAGCGGGACCGCGACGGGCTGGAGCAGCTGGTGCGGGGGACGCGGGAGCTCGGCGAAGTCGTCGAAGACCTGCTGCTGTCCGCGCAGGCGTGCGGCGGCCGGCCGGAGCTGGTGCCGGTGGAGCTGGGCGTGCTGGCCGAGGAAGCGGTCGCGGCCGAGGCGGTGCGCGCGGGGGCGGGCCAGGTCCGGATCGCGGTGACGCGCGAGCGCGGGCCGTACGTCGTCCAGGGTGTCCCGACGGCGTTGCGGCGCGTGCTTTCGGCGTTGCTGGACAACGCGCTGGGCCACACCCCGCCGGGCGGCTCGATCGAGGTGTGGCTCGGGCAGCCGGACGACCGGTACGTGGAGCTGCGGGTCCGCGACACGGGCGTCGGCTTCCCGGCGGCGGACGCGGACCGCATCTTCGAGCGCTTCGCCCGCGGCACCGAGGGCGACGGCCGCCGCTTCGGCCTGGGCCTGGCGCTGGTCCGCGAGGTGGTGACGGGCCACGGCGGCACGATCGCCGCCGTCGCCCGCCCCGGCGCCGGGGCGACGTTCACCCTCCGCCTGCTGCGCGCCGACCTCGCGTAACCCACGTGATCAACGCCGGATCCCGCGTGACGGAAGCCGGATCCCGCGTGATGGAAGCCGGAACTCGCGAGTTACGGCTCCCATCACGCGAGTTCCGGGCCCGATCACGCGAGATCCGGGTCTGATCATGCGAGTTACGTGCTGAAGCCCAGTGCGAGGCGGATCTCGCGGGCCAGTGCGGGGTCGAGGTCGGCGTAGATCGCCTCGATGTCCGCGCGCACCTCCGCGGACGGTTTCGTGTAGACGTTCGTCAGGTGGTCGCGGCAGGCCCGCAGGTCCTGGTGGGCGTCCTCGCCCAGGTCCGGGTCGTGCAGCAGGCCGAGGTCGGTGTGCAGCCGCAGCCACGTGTCACGGTCGCGCAGCAGGGCGGCGGCCGCCCGTCGCGTGTGGACCGGGTGCTCCGGGCTCAGCAGGGCCCGGAGCGCGGGCACGTCGACCAGCGCGAGCTTGCCGCGCAGGAACTCCACGACCTGCCGGGTCACCGCGGGGGACGGGTCGGTCAGCAGCGGGCGCACCGCCGCCGACTCCGGCGCCACCCGGCGCAGGCCGCGGACGGCCAGGGCCCGGAACCGCGGCCGCTCGTCGACGAGGTGCCGCTCCAGCGGTTCGGCGTCGGCCGCGGTGCCGGTCTCGCCGAGTCCCGCGAGCACCCCGGGCGTGACCGGCAGGGTGCGGTAGTGCGCGGCCGGGTCGCCGCCCGCCTTCAGCACCAGCGCCTGGGCCATGGAGCGCACGGCCGATGCCCGGTCGGCGAGGTGCGCCACCGCGGTGTCTTCGCCGAGAAGGGTCAGGGCCCGCATCCGGATCTTCGGCGTCCCGGCGGCGAGCAGCTCCTCGACGGCCTCTCCGCGGTCGAGCAACGCGGAACCGCACAACGTCCGGATCCGCACGTCCCGGTCCCCGGCGGCGATGTCGAGCAGCCGCCCGGCCGGGAGCAGCCCGATCGCCTCGTGGTGGGCGAAGCGGCGGCTTTCGTTGTCCCGCAACGCCAGCGCGTCGTCGAGCAGCCGAGGGGTCAGCGCCTGGCGGAACAGTGTGGTCATCCAGTCGTCGACCTGCCGCCGTCGCAGCACGCCGATCAGCGGCAGCATCGCGCGGAACGCCGGTTCGTCCAGTTTGGACAGTGTCAGCGGCCGCGCGAGATCCCGGATCGGCCGCACCCAGTCGACGCAGCGGATCAGCAGCAGGGGCAGTACTTCGGGATCGGCGCGGACCGCGAGCCGCTCGACGGCGGCCTCGCGCAGCCGCCCGTTCCCGTGGCACGCGGCCGCGGCCAGTTCGGTCCGCGAAGGACGGCGGCTCAGCTGGGCGTCGCGGCCGATCCACCAGGACCTCCGGTACGCCAGGTCGAAGTCCGCCCAGCGGGCGGCGTCACCCGCGGCGACCGCGTCGAGATCCTCGACGGTCAGCTCGGTTTCCGGCATCCGGCATTCCCCCTCAGCGCCCAGGATGCCCAGGCGCCGAGGGGGAGTCGAACCGATTTCAGGCCAGCAGCGCGGTGACCGCCGCGGGGGCGTCCGCGATCGCGACCGGGTTCTGCTCGCGCGTGGCGAGGCTGCGGACCGTCACGTTGCCGGCCGCCCAGTCCTCCTGGCCGACGATCACCACCGCGACCGCGCCCGCCTTGTCCGCGCGGGTGAGTTCCTTGCCCAGCTTGCGGTGCTCGATCGGCGTCGACGTCCGCAGCCCGGCCTGGCGCAGCGACCGCGCGACCGTGCGGGCGGCGTCCGAGAGGTCTTCGGTGACCGGGATGACCATGACGTCGACCTCGCTGCGCGGCGCCGGGGTGAGGCCGTGCGTCTCGAGGAAGTCGATCAGCGTGACGTCGCCCATGCCGAAGCCGATGCCCGGGATCTGCTGCGCGGTGAACATCGACGCGAGGTCGCTGTAGCGGCCGCCGCCGAACAGTGCGCGGCGGTTCTCCGGTGCGGTGTCGAAGACCTCGAACACGGTCGACGTGTAGTACGCCAGCCCGCGCACGATGATCGGCTCGTACTTCACCAGCGAACCGGCGCTGCTGTCGAGCACCTTCACCAGGTTCGACTGCTCCCGCACCGCCGCCGGCAGCTCCTCCAGGAGCGCCTCGCCCATGTCGAGCGTCTCGGCCAGCTTGTCGAACTGCTTGTCCGACAGGCCGATCTCGCCGGCGCCCTCCGCCAGCTTCTCGCGGGGGTACTTCTCCCAGCGGTCGACCAGCGCGAACACCTGGGAGAGGTGGTCCTCGGAGACGCCGGCGACGTCGGTCAGCGCCGACGTCAGCAGGTTCCGGTCGTTGACGCGCAGCACGAACATGTCCGGCGTCGCACCCAGCGCGGCCATCATGTCGTGCACCAGCTCGAAGATCTCGATCTCGCAGTTGGCGCTGTCCGAGCCGAAGATGTCCGCGTTGATCTGCCAGTGCTCCCGCACCCGGCCCCGCTGCGGCGCCTCGTACCGGTGGCAGTTCGGGTGGCTGTACCACCGCACGGGGAAGGAAAGGGACTTCGCGCTCCCGGCGATCATCCGCGCCACCGACGGCGTCATCTCCGGACGCAGCGCGAGACGTCGTCCGCCCTTGTCGGTGAGCGTGTACAGCTGCTTGTCGGCGAGCTCCTGACCGGATTTGCGCTCGTAGATCTCGGCGGACTCGAGGATCGGGCCGTCGTAGCGGAGGAAGCCGCGGCGCTCGAGGACGTCGTAGAGATGTCCGAACACCTGCGTGCGCACGGACATCTCGGCGGGCAGGAAGTCCCGGGTCCCCTTGTAGGGCGCGGTCGGCAGGTATTCAGGCACGTGACCAGCTTAACGACCGGTTTTGTCAGGGGAATGCGACCCCGTACGCGGTGAGCAGCGTCGCCGTACCGAGCAGCACGGCACCGACGGACGTCACCCGCCCGCCGAGCTTGCCCCGGTTCGGGATCAGGTGCAGGAAGAACCCGCCGGACTGCGCCAGGATCCCGAACAGCAGCAGGAAACTGCCGACCCACAGGGTGGTGTCGGAGAAGGTGGTGCGGCTCATGATCTGCAACGCGACCAGGGCGAGGATCAGCAGAACGCCGGCGTGCGCGTGCCCGGCGCGGAACATCGCCCGCTGGTGCTCGGTGAGCTTCCGGTCGCGCATGACGCCCATCAGCGCGTAGCCGCCGTACATCACGGTGGGCAGCGAGACCAGGGCGATCACGGTGAAGAGCTGGATGGGGCCGTGCATCGGGACTCCTTCGTGGTGGGGTGGTGAGGGCTAAGGTAACACTGTTTTAAAACGGTGTCACGGAACTGGGCGTTCCCTGATCGGGGAAGCGGCTGGGGTGACCTTGCCGCAGGGGAGAGGTGGATGGCGGTGGCGACGCGTGGGCCGGGTGCGGTTCCAGCCTGGCGGGTGACATTGGGGGCGCGAGCGGCCCGTTCGTGGCGTAGGGGCGCGAGTAGACCCCTTCGTGCCATAAGGGCGCGAGTGGACCACTCGTGTTGCAGCGGTGCGGGCGGCCCGTTCGTGCCGCGGAGGGCACAAGGGGTCCGTTCGCGCGCTTGGCGAACCGGTGCGAGTGGCCCTTTGGTGCCGCGAACACAGGCGCGAGTGGCCCGTTCGTGCCGAAACGGGCGTGAGCGGCCCGTTCGTGCGCTCGGCGTTGGGGCGCGAGCGGCCCGTTCGTGCCGCAAAAGGCGTGAGTGGCCCGTTCGCGCCCGACCGGCCTACGCGGCGGCGCGTCCCCGGGCCAGCACCAGCAACGGGTTCCGCAGGGCCGCGAGCGAAGCCAGCGGATCGCCTTCGACCACCAGCACGTCCGCCGCCAGCCCGGCCTCGAGCCGCCCGGTCACGGCCGAAAGACCAAGCCCCGCCGCGCTGTCCTCCGTCGCGATCTCCAGGATCCGGCGGCGGCCGAACCCGAGCCACTCGTACAGCTCCAGCGCGCCGACCGGGTCGTCGAACACCGATCCCGGCAAGCCCGCGTCGGTACCGGCCAGCAGCCGGACCCCGTGCTCCTCCAGCCACGGCAACCGGCCGTACATCGCTTGCGCCACCTCGTGACCCAGCTTCTCGACGATCGTCCGCCAGTTGCGGCTGCTCGTCGAGCACGCTGAAATCCCCCGGGCGGCCATCGCGGCCGCCACCGGATCCCGCCGGTCGAACGTGCGGGGGCCCGTCATGAAACTGCAGTGCTCGATCGTCGACACCCCGGCTTCGACCGCCGCCTCGATCGTGTCGGCGCCGTGGGCGTGCGCGGCGACCGGCAACCCGTGTGAAGCCGCGTGCGCGACGATCAGCGCCAGCTGCCGGGCGTCGAACTGCGGCTCCCACATGTCCGCGCCGCCCTCGGTGATCTGGCCGCCGGTGGCCATCACCTTGATGACGTCCGCGCCCGCCGCGGCGTTCTCGTCGATCAGGGACCGGATCGACGCGTCGGACGTCGTGGCGCCGCCGAAGAAGTGGCAGTGGCCGTCCGGCACCGTGATCGGCGGGCCGGACACCAGCAGCCGCGGGGCGGCCACACCCGCCAATGAGCGACGCACGGCCGCGCCGAGGTGGCCGCGGTCGCCCAGGTCCCGGACCGTCGTCACGCCGCTGCGCAGCATCGACGCCAGCCGCGCGCGAGTGTCCTCCAAAGAGGGGCCCACCAGGAAGTGGGCCAGCATCTCGCGTGAGGCGTCGAAGGCCAGGTGCACGTGGACGTTGAACAACCCCGCCAGCGCCGTGCCGGTCGGGAAGTCGTGCCGCGACGCGCCGGGCGCGGCCTGCGGCAGGACCTCCGCGCGCGGCCCCACCGCCACGAGGACACCGTCGCGCACCAGGATCGCGCCGTCGAGAACCGGCGTCGACGGCCGTGGCAGGACCCGGCCGGCCGTGATCAGGGTGTCCACGTCACGCGCCCATCGCGGCCGAGAGCGCCAGCAGCGGCCGGACGTCCGATTCGATGTCGTCGGCTCCCGCGGGCAGCACCTGCTTGGCGCGGCCGTCGCTCTCCTCGCCCGCCGCGTGCCGCCGCAACGCCGTCTTCAACGCGGCCGCCGCGGCGCCCGGGTCGGTGGCGACGACCTCGCCGAAGTCCGCGTCCAGGTACGGGGACAGCTGCACCAGGCCGTCGCGGATCTCGATCACCCGGCGGTAGTAGACGCGGTGCACGGTGCGCGGCGAGAACCGTTCGCGCGGCGGGGTCCGCAGCACGATGCTGGGGAACGCGCCGACCAAGACCGTCCACAGTGGATCGAGGGCCTGGTGCTCGTGCCGGTGCCGCCGGCGCCGCCGCATCGCGGACAGCCGCGCCCGGACGCCGGGGTAGGTGACGCCGGCCAGGAACAACGCGCCGCCGATGATCACGAACGGCACCCCGAGCAGCAGCAGGATCCGGACGACCGGCCCGAACGCCCACGCCACCACGATGTACAGCGCGCGGAAGATGCTGCCCACGGCCGCGCTCGCGAGGCCGACCGCGCTCATCCGCAGCCCGATCCGCAGGTTCCGGTCGGCGACGCGCAGGTAGCGCACGATCCACGCCGTGCAGGCGATCAGGCCGTAGATCAGGTACAGCCCGGCGCCCAGGTAGAACAGCGCGACGCCGCTGTCGTGGATCGTCGCCGGCCCGAGCGCGGCGCCGCGCAGCTCCGGCGGCGTCAGGTCCATCGCGACGATCATCAGCGCGATCGCCGCGGCCAGCGGCACCAGCTCGACGACCACGCGCCCGTAGCGGCGGATCGGCCCCAGCGCCGAGCCGAGGAAGAACAGGACCAGCGCGCAGACGGCGCAGGCGAGCAGCGCGTTGTTCGCCACCCGCGCGCTGCCGAGGCCGAAGACGGCGTCGAAGGCGTCCGAGATCACCTGTTGCTGGAGGAGGAACGCGGCGGCGAACCCGGCGATGCACGCGGTGACGGACCAGTTGGGCAGGGTCGGCGCCCGGACCAGCTGGTAGATCCGCCACGCCAAAGCAGCGGCGAACAGCACCATCGCGAGAACGTTCACGGGGCTGAAAAGTGTGCTCACAACCACCCTTGGTGATCGCCGAGCGCCCCCTGGATCCGGCGAAGATCCCGGTCCGCAGCGCGCCGCGGGATCGTGTAGTTCAGGACCGACGCCCACTCGAGGATGATGGTCGCGACGGTCTCGGCTTCCCACTCGTGGGCGTCATCGTAAGACGTCCGGCGCAGGGCGCGGTGTACTGCATCCGGGTCAAGATCCGGAGCCGGGCCGCGCAGGAAGTCCGCCGGCTCGGCGTCGCCCTGCGGGTGGTGGTCGGCGAGCATGTGGCCGAGCTCGTGCAGGATGATGTGATCTTGGTGGGACTTCGTCGTTTCGGCCTGGTAGAAGATGTAGTCGGCCGCCGACGTCGCGATCCAGCAGCCGAACGGCCCGGGGACCTCCAGCGGGTAGGGCATCAGCCGGATCGGTTTACCCCGCTGCTCACCCAGCCGCGCGCACAGCTGCTCGACGTCCAGCGGCGGCCCGATGTCGAGGTCCTTCAGCAGCTTCCGGCACCGGCGGCGCAGCTCGCGTTCCTTCATCGCGGCGCGTCCTCCGGGTTTCGGCCGTCGCGTTCGGCCCGCTCGTACCGTTCGACCAGGTCCAGCAGGTCCATCACCTGCCGGCGGCCCTGCGGCGACAGCTCCTGCGCGCGCATCGCCATCAGCTGGGCCTCGCCGGTCGGGGCCGGGCCGGTGGCTTCGGCGTCGAAGAAGTAGGTGACGGGCACGCCGAACAGTCTGGCCAGTGCCTCGACGTAGTGGATCTTCGGGTTCACGCGCTTGCCGGTCGCGAGCTGCTGCAGGTAGGCGGGCGACATCGCCGGCCCGCCGGCGCGCTCGACGGCCGCCGAGATCTCGCGGTAGCTGTGCGGCGCCCGGCCGTCGAGGCGGGCCGCCTCGATCAGGGCAGTAAGGCGTTCCGCGAAGGTGCGTTCCTGTGCCATCCCCGCCCCCTAAGTTTCCACCGTGAAAATTCTAGCCGGGAAACCACTGTACGCACATGTTGACAGCTATCGTATGCAGTGGTTTACAGTTGCTTCGCCTCTCGCCTTGCTCTTCCGTACCCTGGGGGTGTACGGAACCACAAGGCGAGAGGCAAGCGCGCCTCCGACTCGTCATGATCGGCCGTCTGTAGTACGCTTCGTAGCACCAAGGTTGATCGCCTCACGGCGAACCCTTGGCATGGCCTGTTGCCGGAGGTCGACCCCCAGGGCTTCCGGTGACAGGCCTCTTACTTTCTCGGGCTAAGGCATCACCGTCGCGGCCAGCGTGCCACCCAGCTCGGTGCACGCCGCCAGCACCGTCTTGTCCGGTTCGCCCGTCGCGATCACCGGGTCCGCCGCCTTCACCCAGGCCAGCCCCGTCGTGATGGCCAGCAGCTGGCGCTCCGTCCCCGACGTGTCGCTGTTGCCGTGGATCCAGTACCCGAACGGCCGGCCCCGCGTCTCGTCGAGGCACGGGTAGTAGACCGTGTCGAAGAAGTGCTTCAGCGCGCCGCTCATGCTGCCCAGGTTCGCCGGCGTCCCCAGCAGGTAGCCGTCCGCATCGAGGACGTCGGAGACCGTGGCCGCCAGCGCCGCGCGGCGGACCACCTCGACCCCCTCGACGTCCGGGTGGGCCGCGCCCGCCAGCACGGCCTCGAACATCGCCTGGGTCGACGGCGACGGCGTGTGGTGCACGATCAGCAGCTTCGGCATCAGGACAGCAGGGCCGCCACGTCGGTCCGCAACGCCGTCAGCCGGGTGCCCGCCGCCGCGCGCGCGTCCGCCAGCGAGCCGCGCACCGGCTCGACGACCTGCAGGTACGCCTTCAGCTTCGGTTCGGTGCCGGACGGGCGCACCACGATCCGGACGCCGTCGCCGGTGAGGCGCAGGACGTCCGCGTCGGGAAGCAGGTCCTCCAGCGTCACCGCGACGCCGCCGACCTCGGCCGGGGGCGCCTCGCGCAGCTTGCCCATCAGGCGGCCGCGCACCGACAGGTCCGTGACGCGCAGCGAAACCTGGTCGGTGACGTACACGCCGTGCCGCTGCGCCAGCTCGTCCAGCACGTCCAGGGGCGTGCGGCCCTCGGCGCGCAGCCGCGCCGTCAGCCCGGCCGCCAGCGTCGCGGCGGCGATGCCGTCCTTGTCCCGCACGAACCCCGGGTTGACGCAGAGGCCGAGCGCCTCCTCGTAGGCGAAGACGAGGTCGTCGCCCGCGCGGACCAGCCACTTGAACCCGGTGAGCGTCTCCGCGTAGCGGGCGCCCTCGGCCTTGGCGATCTCGCCCAGCAGCGACGACGAGACGATCGTCGTGGCCACCAAGGGATCCGGCATCATCGTGCGGTCCACAGTGGACAGGATGGTCGAGCCGAGCAGCACGCCCGTCTCGTCGCCGCGCAGCATCCGCCACGAGCCGTCCCGCTCGCGCACGCCCAGCGCGCAGCGGTCGGCGTCCGGGTCGAGCGCGATGGCCAGGTCGGCGTCCACTTCGGCCGCCAGCGCCAGCAGCAGGTCGGTCGCGCCCGGCTCCTCCGGGTTCGGGAACGACACCGTCGGGAAGTCCGGGTCGGGCGTGGACTGCGCCTCAACCAGGTGCAGGTCGGTGAACCCGGCCCGTTCGAAGGCCGCGCGCAGCGTCTCGGCGCCGACGCCGTGCAACGCCGTCGCGGCCACCCGCACGATCCGCTCGGCGCCGAGCGGGAGCGCGGCGATCTCGTCGAGGTAGCCGCCGAGCAGGTCGACGACCCCGGCGCCCGGCTCGCGCGGCACGTCGACCGCGCCCGGCGCGGCCTGGATGGCCCGCTCGATCTCGCCGTCGGACGGCGGCACGATCTGCCCGCCGGTCGCGTCGTAGAGCTTGTACCCGTTGTCCGCCGGGGGATTGTGCGACGCCGTGATCTGGATCCCGGCCACCGCGCCGAGGTGCTTCACGGCGTAGGCGAGCAACGGCGTCGGCAGCGGGCGGGGCAGCGCCTGGACGGTGAACCCGGCGGCGGTCAGCACCTCCGCGGCGGCCGTGGCGAAGTCTTCCGAGCCGTGGCGCGCGTCCCGGCCGACGACGACCAGCGCGCCCGCGTGCCCCTGCGCGGTCAGCCAGGCCGCCACCCCCGCGGTGGTGCGCGTGACGACGGCCACGTTCATCCCGTTCGGTCCGGCGCGCACCGGCCCGCGCAGCCCGGCCGTGCCGAACTCCAGCGGCCCGGCCAGCCGGTCGGCCACCTCGTCGGCGGCCGCGGCGTCGCCGCCCAGTGCCCGGGCGACGACCTCCTGCAGTTCGGCGCGGGAGGCGGCGTCCGGGTCGTCGGCGATCCAGCGGAACGCGGCGTCCCGCAGCGTGGAGGTCAAAGTCACCGCGCCAGCCTACGGCTAGGGTCGGGCGGGTGCGCTTGCTCTTCACCTCACTGGGGTCCTTCGGCCACACGTTCCCGCTCGTCCCGCTGGCGCTGGCCGCGCGGGACGCGGGCCACGACGTCGTGTTCGCCACCTCGGAAGACTTCCTGCCCCAGCTGCGGAAATCCGGGCTCGAGACGGCCGCCGCCGGGCTCGCCATGAAGGACGCCTTCGGCCAGGCGTTCGCCACGTCCGGCCCGCCCAGCCCGTCCGGCCCGCGGCGGCAGCCGGGTGAGATCCCGCCGGAGGTCCTCGGCCCGATCGTCGCGAAGGTCTTCGGCGACCTCATGCCGAAGCGGTTCGTCGCCGACCTGCTGCCGCTGTTCGAGCACGCGCGGCCCGACCTGGTCGTGAGCGAGGCCGGCAACTCCGGTGGCGCGTTCGCCGCGATGCAGGCCGGGATTCCCGTGGTGGCGCACGGTTTCGGCCGAGTGTCGAGCGACGACCCGATGGTCACGCACATCCGCGACGCGATCCGGGCGCACGCCGCCGGCCTGGGCATCACCGTCGGCGACGACCTTTCGTTCGGCGGACCGTACATCGACATCTGCCCGGAATCGGTGCAGGAACCGGGTTTCCTGGCGCGGGCGCGGGCGCGGCGCGTGCCGCTGCGGCCGGTCGGCTGGAGCGAGCCCGGTGAGCTGCCCGCGGGTGTGCTGGACAAGCGGCGCCCGCTCGTCTACCTGACGCTCGGCACCGCGATGGGCCACGCCGGCGTCCTCGGCGCGGCGATCGCCGGGCTGTTCGGGCTGGACGTCGACGTGCTGGTCGCCACCGGCCCGACCGTCGACCCGGCGGCGCTGGGCGAAGTGCCGTCGAACGTGCGGCTCGCGGCGTGGGTGCCGCAGTCGGCGCTGCTCCCGCACGTCGACCTGGTGGTGCACCACGGCGGCAGCGGCACGACGCTCGGCGCGTTCGGCGCGGGTGTCGGGCAGCTGCTGCTCCCGCAGGGCGCCGACCAGTTCAGCAACGCCGACGCGGTGCTCGCGGCGGGCGTCGGCGCCCGCCTGCTCGCCGCCGAGGTCACCCCGGACGCCGTCGCGGAGAAGGCCCGCCACCTGCTGACGGACCCGACCGTCCGCTCCTCGGCCACGGTGCTGGCCGCGGAGGTCGCGGCGATGCCGTCCCCGGCCGAGGTGGCCGCCCAGCTCCCGTCGTTCGCCTGAGTCCCCAAAGCGGCACTTTCACGTGAAAGTGCCGCTTTGAGGGCCCTCGGACGTATCTTTCCCTACGAAAGTGACGGGTCGGGTCAGGCGCGGGCGACGAGGTCGCGCAGCAGCGAGCCCATCCGGGTCGCGGCCGCGCGGCCGGCTTCCAGCACCTCTTCGTGGTTGAGCGGCTCGCCGGTCATGCCCGCGGCCAGGTTCGTCACCAGCGAGAGGCCGAAGACCTCGACGCCGGCGGCGCGGGCCGCGATGGCCTCCAGGACCGTCGACATGCCGACCAGGTCCGCGCCCAGCGTGCGCAGCATGCGGATCTCGGCCGGCGTCTCGAAGTGCGGGCCGGTGAGGCCCGCGTAGACGCCTTCCTCCAGCGACGGGTCGATCTCGCGGGCCAGGGACCGCAGCCGCGCCGAGTAGAGGTCCGTCAGGTCGACGAAGTTCGCGCCGACGATCGGGGAGCGGGCCGTCAGGTTGAGGTGGTCGGCGATCAGCACCGGCTGGCCGACCTGGAACCCCTGGCGCAGCCCGCCCGCCGCGTTGGTCAGCAGGACCGTCCGGGCGCCGGCGGCCGCGGCGGTGCGCACGTTGTGCACCACCGGGTCGATGCCCTTGCCCTCGTAGAAGTGCGTGCGCCCCAGCAGGACCAGCGCCCGGCGGTCGCCGACGCGCACCGAGCGCACCGTCCCGCCCTGCCCGGGCACCTTCGGCGCCTCGAACCCGGGCAGCTCGCCCAGCGGGATCTCCGCGTCGGCCTCCCCGATGACGTCCGCGGCCGGGCGCCAGCCCGAACCGAGCACGACGGCGATGTCGTGCTTGTCCACCCCAGTGCGGTCGGCGATGACGGCCGCGGCTTCCTGTGCGCTCATGCGAGGGAGCGTATCCGGACGCTGCGGACGGCCAGGAACACCACCAGCCCGAACGGCGACAGGAAGATCGTGAGCAGCAGGATCGGGCTCACGATCCACGGCGAGATCTCCAGCGAGCGGGCCTCGAAGTACATCCACCGCGCGATGAACAGGTCGAACGCGATGAGGTGCGCCCAGACGAGCCCGGCGCCCCACGGCGTGGCCAGCAGCGTCTGCAGCACGCCGAGGTCGGGCCGCAGCATCGCCCGCCCCCACTCCGCGAAGTGCGGCAGGACGAGCCCGAAGTAGCAGATCAGCGGCAGCAGCGGCACCCACGGCGACCGCATGATCCGGGCCGTCCAGCGCCACTTCGGCAGCAGGATCATGAGCGCCCAGAACGGCGTCGCGAGCGGGAACGCCCAGGTGAACAGGGCCATCACACGGCCACCCGATCAGGGGTCCGCACGACGGCCCACGAGGCCAGTCCGACGGCGACCGCGAGCGTCGCGGCCGCGCCCAGCGTCACGGCGTCCGGGTGCACGATCGACTGCGCCCGCAGCGCCTGCCAGGTGACGAGCCCGATCAGGCCCGTGTACCCGGCGGCGCCGATCAGGACCAGCCGCGCGCGGACGACGTCGTCGCGCAGCCGCGGGAACCGCGAGGTCAGCGCGAGCAGCGCGATCGCGAGCAGCGGCAGCGCCTGCAGTGCGTGCATCCCGACGAAGTGCGGGATCCGCAGGTCGCCGCCGACTGTGCTCCAGCCGAGGATCGGCAGGCCGGGGCCGCCGTCGGCCAGGCCGACGGTGTGCGCGCCGACCATGTCCGGTGTGCCACCGGACTTCCACTGCGCCAGCTGCTGCGCGGTCGGGCTCGTCATCAGCATGCCGAGCGAGATCCCGGCGAGCGACAGGACGGCGCCGGCGCGCACGGCCCAGAAGCTCGCGCGGTCGGCGACCTTCGTGAACATGACCAGGACGGTCAGCGCGAACGTCGCCAGCCAGAGCCCGATGATCATCTTGCCCATGACGTCGTAGATCGTGGTGTCCAGCGGGGTCGAGTTGTTGAAGTGGCTCGCCCGGCCGCGGGCGGCCTGGAGCGCCAGCAGGACGTACTCGCCGGTGAAGATCACCACGAGCGCGTTCGTCAGCCAGCCCGCGGTGCGGCGGAACCGCGGCAGCAGCGAGACCAGCCAGCTCCACGTGAGGAAGTAGAGGCTGCCGGAGATCGCGAACTTGAGCGGCTTGACCCAGATCGGCGCGCCTTCGAGGGTCCGGTGGTCGACGAGCAGCGCGGCGACGCAGAGCACGGCGACCACGCCGAAGGCGGCGCCGGCGTACCGCGATGGCGGGTGCCACCCGCGGGTTCTCGTCCGGAGATCGGCAAGGATGGTCATGGTTCCTCCCAGAATGGATAGTCAAGCTCTCCGTTATGGGAAGTTAAGGTATCCATACTGAGAAGTCTTCAGGGTTGCCCCGGAGGCGGACCCTGAATCGAACGCGCGATCGGAGCGGAAACGCATGCGGATGGCCGAACTGAGCGCCGAGTCGGGGGTGCCGGTCGCGACCGTCAAGTACTACCTGCGCGAAGGTTTGCTGCCGCCAGGCGAGCGCACCAGCCCCAACCAGGCGCGGTATTCGGCGACGCACGTCCAGCGGTTGCGGCTGATCAAGGCCCTCACCGAGGTCGGCGGGATGTCGCTGGCCTCGGTCGGCACGGTGCTCGAAGCGATCGACGGCGACAAGACCCCGCACCGCACGATGGGCGTCGTCCAGGAGGAGCTGGCCGGCCCGGCGCCGCAGGTGTCCGACGAGGCCGCCGAGTGGGCGTGGGAACTGCTCGACGGGATCGTCCGCCGCAACGGCTGGGGCGAGCTGAAGCGCAAGCACGTCGCGGTCGAGAACCTCGTCGCGGCGCTGGCCACGGCGAAGGAGCTGGGGCACGAGAAGCTGGCGGAGCACCTCGAGGAGTACGCGCACCTGGCGATCCGCGTCGCGGAGCTGGACGTCGACACGGTGACGGGCCTGACCTCATACGACAAGATCATCGAGGCCGGGCTGGTGGTGACGGTGCTGGGTGACCGGATCTTCGCGGGCCTGCGCCACCTCGGCCAGGAACTGGTGTCCCGTGAGGTCCTCGGCGACGTTCCCGACTAACCGAGGCCCAGGAGCCGCCGAAGCTCCTCGACGTCGAGCGAGCCCGGCCGCAGTCCCGCGCGAGCCGCGTGGCGGGCCAGTGCCGTGAGCTTGGCGTTGACCGGCGCCGGCTGCCCGACGCGGCGGCCGAGCAGGGCGATCTCGCCGTTGAGGTAGCCGGTTTCGATCGTGCCGGTGCCGCGGACGAGCGACTGCCAGCTCGAACCGCCCAGCTGCGCGGGCTCACCGGGCACCGGCTCGAACGACAGGCCACCCCAGCCGGCTTCGACCTCGTCGTCGTCGGCGTAGCCGATCCCGGCGCTCGCGAGGACGGCTTTGCCTTCGTCCTCGGCCGCTCGCCGCAGGTCGTCCGCGCCCGTGGTGTCGCCGAGCAGCGCCTGCAGCGCGTTGCTCAGGTTGGACAGCAGCTTCCGGTACTTCCACCGCATGACCTCGGCCACCGGGACGACGCCGAAGCCGGCCGCGGTCCAGTCCGCGGGGAGTGCACCGAGGTCGTCGTCACCGGCGCCGTACCGGCCGATGTGGAAGACGCCGCGGGGCGAGCGGGTGCGGACGATGACCTCGCCGGGTTCGGTCAGCACCGTCGGGAACCACACGCACACGCCGAAGACCCGCTCGAAGGCGCGCAACGCGATCTCTTCGCCGGCGACCCCGTTCAGCGCGGTGAAGATCGGCAGCAGCTCGGCGGCGCTGCCGGCGACGGCCCCGGCGTGGTCGTGCACCGGCACGTCCGCCCACTGCTCGACGGCGGCTTCGGCCTGGTGCGTCTTGGTCGTCAGCACCAGGACGTCGTCGACCGTCAGCCGCACGCCCTCGGGCCCGGTCGCCACCGGCACGCGGAGCGCCGACGTGCCGTCCGGGCACCGCAGCGTCAGGCCGCCGGTCGCCATCGCCGCCGCGTGCGCGCCACGGGCGACCAGCAGCACCGAGCGGCCGTGCTGGGCGAGGAGACCGCCGAGCGCGCTGCCGATCGCGCCCGCGCCGACGAAGACGTACCGGGTCATCAGTCGGAGATGGTCAGCGACTGGGCGACGGGCTCGAAGACGTCCTTGCGGGTCGCGTCCTCCTGCTCGGTCGGGGCGGTGACCGAGAAGATCCAGAGGCTCGAGCCCGCCTTGAGCAGGTTCATGAACGTCACGCGGGTGACGCTGGTCGAGTCGCCGCTGTCGGTCGTGCGGAAGGTCAGCGTGGTCCCGTTCGCCAGGGGCTGCGGCGGGAAGAGCTGGAACCCGTCGGACGGGTAGAGCTGCTTCAGCTGGTCGATGTAGGGCTGGTCGCTGGGGTAGTCGCTGAAGTAGTTCGTCAGCCGTTCCAGCCGGATCGCGCGGCGGCCGTCGTCCGAGACGTACTGGACGACCGTGCTCAGCCCGAACCGGGTGTCGTGCGGGGCGACGAACTTCTGCCAGCCCTTCGGCACGCCGAGGCCGAACTCGCCGCCCTTCACCCCGGTCGCCACGTTCGCGTCGCCGGACTGGCGCACCAGCTCGGGCGGCGGCACCTCGGTGGGCCCGTTCGACGCCGGCCGCGGCTCGGCGGCCGGCGGCAGCAGCGACTCGCCGCCGACCGTCCGGGCCAGCGCGAACCCGCCGCCGGCGGCGACCAGGAAGAGCAGGATCGCCACGCCGATGAGCACGGCGGTGGCCTTACCGGTCCGCCGTCCCGACCGCGGCAGGGGCGGCGGCGGGACGAACACCGTGGCGGCCGGCGGTGCCGGGGCCGGCGCGGCGGGCGGCGGCTTCAGGAACGGCAGCGGGCCCGGGTCCGACGCCAGCTCGGCGCTCTTCTCGGCCTGCTTCTCCACCTTCTCCGGCAGGACGGTCTTGATCACCTGGGTGTCGGTGGCGTCCGGCTGGGCGGACGTCTTCTTGCCGTCCGGCGTGCGGAACAGCTCGGGCCCGAACAGGTCGAGCGCGGTCTTCGTCTGCAGCGGGTACAGCCGGTGCCGGACGTCGCGCAGCGTGATCCGCTTGTTCGGCTCCTTCTTCATCAGCGCCGAGATGACGTCGGCCAGCGGCCCGGCCTTCGGCTTGGGCACCTTCCCGTTGACGACCTTGCCGACGGTCTCCAGCGGATCGCCGTCGGCGTCGTACGGCGGCGCGCCCTCGACCGCGGCGAACAGCGTCGCGCCGAGGCCCCACAGGTCCGCCGCGGGGGTGACGGCGCCGCCCGAGGCGACCTCCGGCGCGATGTAGGCGGGGGAGCCGAGCATGATCCCGGTACGCGTCATGGTCGCTTCGGAGACGTTGCGGGCGATGCCGAAGTCGGTCAGCTTGATCCGGCCGTCGCTGGCCACGAGGACGTTGCCCGGCTTGACGTCGCGGTGGGTGATGCCGGCGGCGTGCGCGGCCTCCAGCGCGGAGGCGACCGCGATGCCCATCGCGGCGGCCTGCTCGTAGGTCAGCGGCCCGTGGTCGCGCAGGATGTGCGCCAGGCTGCGCGAGGGCAGCAGCTCCATCACCACGAACGGCTGGTCGTTCTCGCGGGCGACGTCGTGCAGGATGATCACGTTCGGGTGGGACAGCACGGCGATCGCGCGGGCCTCGCGCAACGTGCGTTCCCGCAGCTCGTCCGCCTGCGACGACGGGATGCCCGGCGGCACCTTCATCTCCTTGACGGCCACCTGGCGGTGCAGGAACTCGTCGTAGGCCGACCAGACGGTACCCATGGACCCCGAGCCCAGCACCGAGCGCAGCCGGTAGCGACCGGCGACCAGTCGTGTCTCTTCGCTGGAGGGGGGCACGCGCCAATTGTGTCGTACCCCGCTCCGACCCCTACCACCCCCGGGGGCGACCAGACTCACAGGCTGTCCGTGTCGAGTGCCTCTACCATCACTGGGTATGACTGAACTGGCCGGTCCGGAGTCAGCGCCGATCTCCGAATTCGACCTGGCGGCCGAGTTTCCGCAGGCGACGCGCGAGCAGTGGCAGGAGCTCGTGGCCGGCGTGCTGCGCAAGAGCGGCAGGCTGCCGGAGGACTTCACGGGCGCCCCGGAGAGCAAGCTCGTCACGCGGACCTACGACGGCATCGACATCCAGCCGCTCTACACCGCGGACGACGTGCCGGGCGACGCCGGCTTCCCCGGCCTGTCGCCGTTCGTGCGCGGGGCGAGCCCGGAAGGGCAGGTCAGCACGGGCTGGGACGTCCGGGCCCGGTTCGCCGGCACCGACGCCAAGGCCGTCAACAAGGCGATCCTCGCGGACCTCGAAGGCGGCGTCACGTCGATCTGGCTGACCGTGCCGCCCGCGGCCATGGCCGACGCGCTGAACGACGTCTACGTCGACCTGGCGCCGGTGGTCCTCGACGCGGGCGCCGGGTACGAAGCCGCCGCGGCCGCGCTGTTCGAGATCTTCGACGAGCGCGAGATCCCGGCGAGCGAAGCCACCGCGGTGCTGGGCGCCGACCCGATCGGGCTCGCGGCCCGGACCGGCGCCGACGTCGCGCTGGAACCGGCCGCCGCGCTGGCCGCGCGTGTCGCCGGGAAGTACCCGAAGGTGCGCACGATCGTCGCCGACGGCCTGCCGTTCCACGAGGCGGGCGGGTCGGACGCGCAGGAGCTGGGCGCGCTGGTCGCCGCCGGCGTCACCTACCTGCGTTCGTTGACGGACGCGGGCCTCGACGTCGAAAGCGCGGCCGGGCAGCTGGAGTTCCGGATCGCCGCGACCGCCGACCAGTTCTCGACCATCGCCAAGCTGCGCGCGGCCCGCCGCCTCTGGGCGCGCGTCGCCGAGGTGTGCGGCTTCTCGTCGCCGATGCGCCAGCACGCCGTGACGTCGCCGGCGATGCTGACCCAGCGCGACCCGTGGGTGAACATGCTGCGCACGACCGTCGCCTGCTTCGGTGCGGGCGTCGGCGGCGCGGCCGCGGTCACCGTCCTGCCGTTCGACGCCGCGATCGGCCGGCCCGACGCGTTCTCCGCGCGGATCGCCCGCAACACGCACGCGGTGCTGCTGGAGGAGTCCAAGCTGGCCGGCGTGGTCGACCCGGCGGGCGGCTCCTGGTACGTCGAGAAGCTCACCGACGACCTGGCCCGCGTCGCCTGGGCCGAGTTCACCGCGATCGAAGCCGCGGGCGGCCTGGTCGCGGAGCTGGCGTCCGGCGCGCTCGCCGGCCGCCTCGCCGAGACGTGGGACAAGCGCGCGAAGCGGCTCGCCACCCGGCGCGACCCGCTCACCGGCGTCAGCGAGTTCCCGAACCTGACCGAGAAGCCCGTGAAGCGGGAGCCGCTGGAGTCCCCTGTGGACGGTGGGTTGCCGCGGCACCGCTACGCCGAGGGCTTCGAGGCCCTGCGCGACGCGTCCGACGCGTACCTCGCCGAGCACGGCGAGCGGCCGAAGGTCTTCCTGGCCACGCTCGGCCCGGTCGCCGCGCACACCGCGCGGGCCGGGTTCGCCGCCAACCTGTTCCAGGCGGGCGGGCTCGAGGTGGTCAACCCGGGCGCGACCGACGACCTGCCCGGCGCGTTCCGTGAGAGCGGCGCGAAGGTCGCCTGTATCTGCGGCACCGATGACGCCTACGCGGCCGAGGCAGCCGAAGTCGCGGCATCTTTGGGTGCCGAACACGTACTACTGGCCGGAAAGGGCAAGTTCGACGGCGTGGACGGCAACGTCTTCGCCGGCTGCGACGCCCTGGAAGTCCTCACCGGTCTGCACACTCAGCTGGGAGTTGCACTGTGAAGGATTCTGGGACGATCCCGAACTTCGCCGACGTCGACCTCGGTTCGCCCGAGCCGGGCGACCGCGAGGCCTGGGCCAAGGCCGTGCAGGACGCCACCGGCAAGGGCCCGGACGCGCTGGCCTGGGAGACGCCCGAGGGCATCGGCGTCAAGCCGGTCTACACCGCGGCCGACCTGTCCGATGTGGACTTCCTCGGCACGTACCCCGGCATCGCGCCCTACCTGCGCGGGCCGTACCCGACGATGTACGTCAACCAGCCCTGGACCATCCGCCAGTACGCCGGGTTCTCCACGGCCGAGGAGTCGAACGCCTTCTACCGCCGCAACCTCGCGGCCGGGCAGAAGGGCCTGTCGGTCGCCTTCGACCTGGCCACCCACCGCGGCTACGACTCCGACCACCCGCGCGTCTCCGGCGACGTCGGCATGGCGGGCGTCGCGATCGACTCCATCTACGACATGCGCCAGCTCTTCGACGGCATCCCGCTGGATAAAATGAGCGTGTCGATGACCATGAACGGAGCCGTGCTGCCGGTACTGGCCCTGTATGTGGTGGCGGCAGAGGAGCAAGGGGTCAAACCCGAGCAGCTCGCGGGGACCATCCAGAACGACATCCTCAAAGAGTTCATGGTCCGCAACACCTACATCTACCCGCCGCAGCCCTCGATGCGGGTCATCTCCGACATCTTCTCCTACACCTCGCAGCACATGCCGAAGTACAACTCGATCTCCATCTCCGGCTACCACATGCAGGAAGCCGGCGCGACCGCCGACCTCGAGCTGGCCTACACCCTCGCGGACGGCGTCGAGTACATCCGCGCGGGCACCGAAGCCGGGCTGGACGTCGACAAGTTCGCGCCGCGCCTGTCGTTCTTCTGGGCGATCGGGATGAACTTCTTCATGGAGGTCGCGAAACTGCGCGCGGCCCGGCTGATCTGGGCGAAGCTCGTGAAGGGCTTCGACCCGAAGTCGCAGAAGTCGCTCTCGCTGCGGACGCACTCGCAGACGTCGGGCTGGTCGCTGACCGCGCAGGACGTCTACAACAACGTCGTGCGCACCTGCGTCGAGGCGATGGCCGCGACCCAGGGGCACACGCAGTCGTTGCACACCAACGCGTTGGACGAGGCGCTCGCGCTGCCGACCGACTTCTCCGCCCGCATCGCCCGCAACACGCAGCTGCTACTGCAGCAGGAATCCGGCACCACGCGCGTGATCGACCCGTGGGGCGGCAGCGCCTTCGTCGAGAAGCTGACCTACGACCTCGCGCGCAAGGCGTGGGGCCACATCAGCGAGGTCGAGCAGGCCGGCGGCATGGCCAAGGCGATCGACGAGGGCATCCCGAAGCTGCGGATCGAGGAGGCCGCGGCCCGCACCCAGGCCCGGATCGACTCGGGCCGGCAGCCGGTGATCGGCGTCAACAAGTACCAGGTCACCAGCGATGAAGACATCGAAGTCCTGAAGGTCGACAACGCCGGCGTCCGGACGCAGCAGCTCGAGAAGCTGCGGCGGCTGCGCGAAGAGCGTGATTCCGACGCCACCGAGGACGCGTTGCGGCGGCTCACCGAGGGCGCCGGAAACGGCGGCAACCTGCTGGAACTGGGCATCAACGCGGCCCGGGCGAAGGCGACCGTCGGCGAGATCTCGGACGCGCTGGAGAAGCTCTGGGGCCGCCACTCCGGCCAGATCCGCACGATCTCGGGGGTGTACCGCGAGGAGGTGGGGAAGTCGCAGAACGTCGAGAAGGCCCGCTCGCTGGTCGAGGAGTTCGCCGAGGAGGAGGGCCGCCGGCCGCGGATCCTCGTCGCGAAGATGGGCCAGGACGGCCACGACCGCGGCCAGAAGGTGATCGCCACCGGCTTCGCCGACATCGGCTTCGACGTCGACGTCGGCCCGCTGTTCTCCACCCCGGCCGAGGTCGCCCGCCAGGCGATCGAGGCGGACGTCCACGTCGTCGGCGTGTCCTCGCTGGCCGCCGGGCACCTCTCGCTGGTGCCCGCGCTGCGCCACGAGCTCGCCGAGCTGGGCCGCGCGGACATCATGGTCGTGGTCGGCGGCGTCATCCCGCCGCAGGACTACCCGGCGCTGCGCGAAGCCGGCGCGGCGGCGATCTTCGGGCCGGGCACGGTCCTCGCGGACGCGGCCATCGACCTGCTCGGCCAGCTGTCGGCGCAGGAGTCCTGAGCGTTGCCGCGCAAGATCGACGTCCCCGCCTACGCCAAGGGCGTGCTGGCGGGTGACCGCGGCACGCTGTCGAAGGCGATCACGCTGGTCGAGTCCCAGCGCGAGGACCACCGCGCGCAGGCGCAGGAGCTGCTCGTCGAGCTGCTGCCGTCGGCGGGCGGCGCCCGGCGCGTCGGCATCACCGGCGTCCCCGGTGTCGGCAAGTCGACATTCATCGACCAGCTGGGCACGGATCTGACGGCCGCCGGGCATCGCGTGGCCGTGCTGGCGGTCGACCCGTCGTCGACGCGCACCGGCGGGTCGATCCTCGGCGACAAGACCCGGATGGCGCGCCTGGCCGTCGACGAGCGGGCGTTCATCCGCCCGTCGCCGACGTCCGGGACGCTGGGCGGCGTCGCCCGCGCCACCCGCGAGACGATCGTGCTGATGGAGGCGGCCGGCTACGACACCGTCCTGGTCGAGACCGTCGGGGTGGGACAGTCCGAAGTGGCCGTCGCGAACATGGTCGACTGCTTCATGTTCTTGACGCTCGCGCGCACCGGTGACCAGCTGCAGGGCATCAAGAAGGGCGTCCTGGAGCTGGCCGACGTCATCGCCGTCAACAAGGCCGACGGTGATCACGAGAAGGACGCGCGCCGCGCCGCGCGGGAGCTGGCCGGCGCGTTGCGGATGATCTACGGGCCCGACGCGGCGTGGACGCCACCTGTGCTGACCTGCAGCGGCCTCCACAACCTGCGGCTCGACGAGGTCTGGGGCGCGATCGAGGAGCACCGCGACGCGCTCTTGGCGTCCGGCGAGCTGGCCGCCCGGCGCCGGCAGCAGCAGGTCGACTGGACGTGGTCGATGGTGCGCGAAAATCTGCTGAGTCGGCTGGCGGCGCATCCGGACGTGCGAACGGTCGTTCCCGACGTCGAACGGGCGGTGCGTGCCGGTGAACTGACCGCTACCCTCGGTGCACAGCGGATCCTCGACGCGTTCGGTCCACCACGTGGTGGCTGACCCGCGGGCGCCGCGCGGGCAGAATGCCGGTTGACCGCCGGTCGTGGCGAAGGGATGACATGGCGATACTGCGTGCTCTGGTCGTTGCCGGCCTGCTGGGGGCGGTGCTGTTCACCGCGTCGCCCGCCCAGGCGTCACCGGTGCGTCCGGCGGCTGTCACGGTGACCGTGGCGCACGCCGGCGCGGCGCCCGTGCTCACGCAGACCCAGGCGCCCGGACCGGTGCTCGACCCGGCCCAGACCGACAAGGCGAACGCCGAGAAGACCAAGACCAAGCTGATCGCCGGCCTGGTCGCGGTGGTCCTGCTCGGCATCGTCGTCTGGGGCCGGCGGATCCGGTCGAAGAAGGCCAAAGGGTCGTAACCCTGCGTCCGGACGGGCGAGCAGCCGTCGGCGTTCGCCTTGGCCGAACTACTGCACACCGTTCAACGCAGATCAGCTACCGGCCGTCTAGGACGCCTCGTTTCGAGGCGCGGCTTGCCTCCTGCATGGTGCACGATCGTCTGCAAATGCGTACGAAAGAACGATCGGCACGTTGCGTGACCCCAGCCGCTGCGCGGGTTACCCGTGTTGCGGGAGGAGGTGCGGCGTGACGGTGCTCGACTCACGACCGGACGTTCCAGGCGACCCCCACGGGCGCATCATCACCCCTATCGAGGGGCCGGAGGCGCTCATTTCCGAAGCCGGCGTAAGCATGGCTCCCGTGGAGGACCTTGGTGCGGGCCGCGGCCCGTTCTGGCTTGACGACTGGCTTCGCGCCAACGCGACCGACGTGCTCGCGTGGCGCAGGCACATCCACGCGCACCCGGAGCTGTCGCGGCACGAGTTCGCGACCACCGAGCTGGTCGTCACGCTGCTGCGTGCCGTCGGCCTCAAGCCGTGGGTGCTGCCCGGCGGCACCGGTGTCGTCTGCGACATCGGCCGCGGCGAGCGGTGCGTCGCGCTGCGCGCGGACATGGACGCGCTGCCGCTCACGGAGGCGACGGGGCTGCCCTACGCGTCGACTGTGGAGGGTGCGGCGCACATGTGCGGCCACGACGCCCACACGGCGATCCTGCTCGGCGCGGCCCGTGCCCTGGCCGGCGCGCCGGAGCTGCCCGGCAAGGTGCGGCTGATCTTCCAGGCCGCCGAGGAGGTCATGCCCGGCGGCGCGCTGGACATGATCGCGGCGGGCGCGCTGGACGGCGTCGACCGGATCTACGGCCTGCACGTCGACCCGCGGCTCGAGGTCGGCAAGGTCGGCATGCGCGTCGGCGCGCTGACGTCGGCCGCGGACCTGATCGAGCTGCGCCTCACGTCGCCGGGCGGGCACACGTCCCGCCCCCACCTGACGGCCGACCTGGTGCACGCGCTCGGCACGGTGATCACGTCACTGCCGTCGGTGCTGTCCCGCCGCGTCGACCCCCGGTCCGGCACGGTGCTGGTCTGGGGCGCGGTCCACGCGGGCCAGGCGGCCAACGCCGTCCCCCAGGACGGCGTCCTGCGCGGCACCCTGCGCACGGCGGACCACGAGGTCTGGACGGCGCTGGAGCCCCTGGTGGCGTCGTCGGTGGAGTCCCTGCTGGCCCCCACGGGCGTCGGCTTCCAGCTGGACTACCGCCGAGGCGTCCCCCCGGTCGTCTCCGACGCGGACTCCACGGCCCTGATGCGCGCGGGCGTCGAGGCGGCCTTGGGCGAGGAAGCGGTGGCCGGCACGGAGCAGTCCTCCGGCGGCGAAGACTTCGGCTGGTACCTGGAGCACGTCCAGGGAGCCTTCGCCCGCCTGGGCGTCTGGCCGGGCGACCCGGCCCCGCAATCGGACATCCACCGCCCGACCTTCATCCTCGACGAGCGGGCCCTGGCCTGCGGAGTCCGAACCCTGGTCCACACCGCCCTAGCCACCCTCGCCTAACCGAGTCGACCCTTCAATCACGCGTGTCGACCTCCTGATCACGCGTGTCGGCGCCTCAGTCACGGCTGAGGCATACACAGGGTTATCCACAGGCCGGTAGTTATCCACAGGCTGGGGATGAGGCCCTTCCGTCGCACGATGGAAGGGCCTCATTCTTGACTTCGTGATCGATTGGGCAAGGCGACATGGAGTCCTCTCGCGGAGCGAGGCCGACCGGGTTTTGGGTCGGCGCAAGGTCCTCGAGGGGCTTGAGCGAGGCGTACTGACTCAGCCGTGGCGGGGTGTCGTGGTGCACGCCTCCGACCTGCTGAAGCTGCCGACGAGAGCCGCGGCAGCGCTGCTTGCCGTAGGGCGACCGGTGACTCTGTCCGGCGCTACTTCCCTTGCGCTGCATGGTATCTCCGCCGCCGGCGACCACGATGTCCACGTGACGGTGCCCTATTCGCGCCGTATCCGTTCGCGCACCGGCTTGATCGTGCACCAAGGCGGCTTCCGGGACGAGGACATGATCGAGATCGATGGCCTGGCCATGTTTTCGATCGATCGCGCGCTGGCAGATTTTCTCTGCGACGGCGACAAGCGTGAGGCCTTCGCGGCGGTCGACGAGGCGATGAGAGGCCTGCCTCCTGACCACTGCGCGAAGCTTCGGGAGAATGTGCGGGACCGCCTTGACGATCGCCGGGACCGGCGAGGTATCCACAGGGCGCTGATGCTGCTGGACCTCGCCACGGGCAAGGCGGAGTCGCCTCCCGAGAGCGTGCTCCGGCTCCTCGTGGTCGAGGCCGGATTTCCCGTGCCCGAGCCTCAGTACGAGATCACCGCCATCGACGGCAGGAAGCTCTTCGTGCTCGACATGGCCTGGCCGACCCGGCGCATTGCCCTCGAGTACGACGGGTTCGCCGCGCACGAGGAACGGCGCGACTACGACCTCAAACGAGACGAACAGATGCAGGGCCGGGGGTGGGTCACCGTCCGTGCGGCCGCGGCTGACCTCCGTGACCCCAGTCGGCTGCTGACCGACCTGCGGAGCGCCTTCGACCGGCGATCCGGTCGAGCGGCGTGATCAGGAGGTCGACACGCGTGATTGAAGGGTCGACACGCGTGATTAGAGGGACGACACGGCGGCTAGCCGGTGATGCCGGAGCAGGGGCGGGTTCGGAGGTCGTCGACGTAGTCGGCGGGGGCTCCGGCCGCTTCCGCGGCGTCCGCCAGGACGCCCAGGTAGCGGGCCGAGGGCAGGCCGCCTTCGTAGGCGTCCAGGACGTAGAGCCAGGCCAGCACCGAGCCGTCCATGGTTTGGACTCTCAGGCGGATCTTGCTGTGCATCCCCAGCTCGCCGCCTTCCCAGCGGTCGAGGCCCGTCTCGTCCAGGGACGTGACGTCGTAGAGAACGACGAAGACCCGGGAACCGGCGTCCTCGACGATCGTGGCCAGGGCACCTTCCCAGCCGAGGTCCTCGCCACCGAAGGTCAGGCGCCACCCCTCCAGCCAGCCGGAGCCGGCCATCGGTGAGTGCGGCGCGCGCTCCAGCATCTGGGCGGGCTCCATGTTGGATCCGTAAGCGGCATACAACGGCACGCCGACAGCGTAGCGACCCACAGCTCACCCGAGTGGACGCACTCGGCGTGTTCGCCCACTTCAGTGTCCGGCCACCTTCGCCGCGTACGGTGAGACCACCGTTATCACGCACTTCGAGGAGGACCCAGGTGACCAGGATCGTGATCATGGGCGGGGGCCCGGCCGGCTACGAAGCCGCGCTGGTCGCAGCCCAGCACGGCGCCGACGTCACGATCGTCGAGCGCGACGGCCTGGGCGGCGCCTGTGTCCTCTACGACTGCGTTCCCTCGAAGACGTTCATCGCGAGCTCGGGCGCGCTGGCGAAGATGCACGACCTCGGCGAGCTCGGCATCAACACCGACATGGCCGACACCAGCATCGACCTGCCGACCGTCCACGGCCGCGTCAAGGGCCTCGCGCTGGCGCAGTCCGCCGACATCCGCGCGCGCGTCCAGCGCGAGGGCGTCCGCGTGATCATCGGCGAAGCCCGCTTCTGCGACGAAGAGCCCGGCCTCGCCACGCACAAGGTCTCCGTCACCAAGCAGGACGGCGAGACCGAGAAGCTCCCGGCCGACGTCGTCCTGATCGCCACCGGCGCCACCCCGCGCGTGCTGCCCGGCGCGGTGCCGGACGGCGAGCGCATCCTCGACTGGCGCCAGCTCTACGAGCTCCAGGAGCTGCCCGAGCACCTCGCCGTGATCGGCTCCGGCGTCACCGGCGCCGAGTTCGCGTCCGCCTACACCGAGATGGGCGTCAAGGTCACCGTCGTCTCCAGCCGTGACCGCGTGCTGCCGCACGAGGACGCCGACGCCGCCGCCGTGCTCGAGGAGGTCTTCTCGCAGCGCGGGACGACCGTCGCGAAGCAGGCGCGCGCCGACCGCGTCGAGCGCACCGAGAAGGGCGTCGAGATCCACCTCGCCGACGGCCGCGTGATCGAAGCCAGCCACGCGCTGATGACCGTCGGATCGGTCCCGAACACCGCCGACCTCGGCCTCGACAAGGTCGGCATCTCGCCCGGCCCCGGGGGGTTCATCACCGTCGACCGCGTTTCGCGCACCTCCGTTCCCGGGATCTACGCCGCCGGCGACTGCACCGGCGTGCTCATGCTCGCCTCGGTGGCGAGCATGCAGGGCCGCATCGCGATGTGGCACGCGCTGGGCGAGGGCGTCGCGCCGATCAAGCTCAAGACCGTCGCCGCCAACGTCTTCACCCACCCGGAGATCGCGACCGTCGGCATCAGCCAGCACGCGATCGACTCCGGCGAGGTGCCCGCGCGCACCATCATGCTGCCCCTGGCCACCAACGCGCGCGCGAAGATGGAGGGCCTCCGCCGAGGCTTCGTGAAGCTGTTCTGCCGCCCCGCCACCGGCGTGGTCGTCGGTGGTGTCGTCGTGGCGCCGCAGGCGAGCGAGCTCATCCTTCCCATCGCGCTCGCCGTCCAGAACCAGCTCACAGTGGACCACCTGGCACTGACATTTTCGGTTTACCCGTCGCTGTCGGGCTCGATCACCGAGGCCGGGCGCCAGTTGATGCGTCACGACGATCTCGACTGATCCACGACGCAACCCCATCGCCCCCGTCGCGTCTTGTCGGTTGTAAGGCTGAAGGACGCGAAGGGTGCGAAGGTGCGCAAGACGTTGGTTTTTGTTGCGGCAGCGGTGATCGGGGCGACGGCGCTGGCGGCGCCGGCGGCGCCGCAGAGCACCGGTCCGACCCCCTCGCCCGCGCCGGGCGCCGGCAGCGTCCAGCTCAACGTCAACACCGCGATCAACCAGTCGCTCGTGGACAAGTACGTCCGGGACGCGCCGAACGTCGCGCTGGCGAAGTGCGAGGGCGCGGCGCCGGCCTTCTCCTCGCCCGCGCTGACGTTCGCCAACTACACCCCGGGCCCGTTCATGGGCGCCGACGCGAACATCAGCGCCGACGCCACCCTGAAGCCGGGCACCGCGGCCGGGACGTACCCGCTTACCGTGACGTGCGGCGACAAGTCCTACAGCACCCAGTTCTCGGTGCCGGCCGCCCAGGTGACAAAGGTGCCGTCCGGCGCCGCGAAAGCGGGCGACGGCAGCATGGCCGGCTGAAAAACTACGAAAACCGCCCCGGATCACACGCTCCGGGGCGGTTTTTTCGTTGGTTCCCCCGGACGCAACCCTTGCTGGTCAAGCACGTCTTTGGGGTACAGGTAAACGGCATGGGGATCGCGAAGGGTCGTTTACCGCATTCTGTTTTCGCAGGGGAGAAAGAATGAAGAACACGTTGTTCGCCACCGGCGCGGCCGCGGCTTTCCTGGTGCTGACGCCGGCCGCGGCGCTCGCGGCCACGTCGACCCCGGAACACCCGGAGCACCCGGACGGCCCGATGACCCGGATCACCCGGCAGCTGACCGTGCTGCCGGGCCGGGCGGCCCCGGGGGCGCTGGTGAAGGTGGACTTCGCGTGCCGGACCCGTGGGCCGGGCGAACAGGTGTCGGTCACCGCCGCGGCGATCGCCTACGAAACCGGGGGCAAGACGGCGAAGGTCAACCAGGTCAAGCCGGGCAAGTACGCGGTGACGCTGCACTGCGGCCCGGAGAAGTCGACGGCCTACCTGGAGGTGCTGGGGGCGAGGAAGCAGGTCGCCAAGGTCCCGGCGGGCGCACCGCAGACCGGCGGCACCGACGGCCCGGCGGACGGCGCGCCGACCGGCCCGCCGGCGGCCGCCGGGGCCATGGGGATCCTCGCGCTCGGCGGCAGCGGTCTCGTGCTGGCCCGCCGGTCCCGCCGCGACTGATGCCGTGAGCTCGTTCCGGGGGCAGGGATCAGGACTGAGCGACGGCTGGGAGGTTCACCCGGCCGCGTGAACCGCGTCGGCGCTTCGAGGGGGAGCGCCGAAGGAAAGCACCCGGCCGGGAAGTTCACCCGGCCGGGTGCTTTCACGCCGGGGTCGGCGGTACCGTCGGGGCAGCGATGCGCCGATCGCGACGGGTTCGTGACCCCGCCGGCCAAACCGTGCGGAGGCGCCGGGCGTGTGCCTGGTGCGCAGGTACCGCACCACCATCCCGGGGGAGAGCATGACCACGAAGATCAGCCGCAGACGGGCCGTCCTGATCACGCTGGTCGTGGCGCTGCTGGCCGCGCTGGCGGTGCTCGCGCTGACGCTCGGCGGCGGGCCGCAGCCGTCGACGGCGCAGCCACCGGCCCCTCGTCCGGTCGCGATCCGGCCGCAGCCCACGAGCGCCGCGCAGGACGCCGTCGCGGCGCTGCCCAAGTCCGAGCCCGTCTCGATCGACATCCCGAAGATCGGCGCGCATTCGTCGCTGGTCCCGCTCGGCCTCAACCCGGACGACACCATTCAGGTCCCGCCGGTGACGACGCCGTTGCAGGCGGGTTGGTACACCTACGCGCCGACGCCCGGCGAGGTCGGCCCGGCCGTCGTCCTCGGGCACGTCGACGGCAACCACCAGAAGGGGATTTTCTTCCGCCTCAAGGAGCTGGCCACCGGCGACCGGGTTTCGGTCGCCCGCAAGGACGGCTCGACGGCGCTCTTCGAGGTGACGAAAGTGCACCAGGTGCCCAAAAAGGACTTCGAAGCCGAAGGCGCGTACGACGACACGGCCGGCCCCGAGCTGCGGTTGATCACCTGCGGCGGCGTCTTCGACCGGAGCGCGCGCAACTACGTGGACAACATCGTCGTCTACGCACGCCTGGTCCAGAGCTGATTTTCCGTTTTTGTCGGACCCCGGTGCCACACTGTGTCGGCCGTCACCCGAGGCGGCGCAGACGAGGGTAGGGAGCCGACATGTTGTTCCACGACGAGCCATGGCCCGACGGGACACCCAGCTGGGTGGACCTGATGGTGCCCGACCAGGCGAAGGCGGTCGCCTTCTACGGCGGCCTGCTGGGCTGGGACGTGCAGGCGGGCGGTGAGGAGACCGGTTTCTACGGCATGGCGATGCTGCGGGGACGTCCGGTCGCCGGGATCGGCCAGACCCCGGCGGGTCAGGAAATGCCCGCGACGTGGACGACCTACCTGTCGGTGTCCGATGTGGACAAGGCGGCCGCGGCGATCACCGAGGCCGGCGGCCACATCGTGGTGCCGGTGATGGACGTGATGAAGGAAGGCCGGATGGCCGTCGCGGTCGACCCGGGCGGCGCGGCGTTCGGCCTCTGGGAGCCCGGCAACCACACGGGCACGCAGGTGACGGCGGCGCCGGGCACGTCGGCCTGGAACGAGTGCATGAGCCGGGACTACCCGGCGGCCAAGGCGTTCTACGAGAAGGTCTTCGGCTACGGCGTCGAAGACATCTCCGGCGGCGGCTTCACGTACTCGGTGCTGCTGCTCGGCGGCCGTCCGATCGGCGGTATCGGCGGCATGCCCGCCGATGTGCCGTCCGAGGTGCCGTCGAACTGGTCGGTGTACTTCTGGGTCGCGGACGCCGACGCGAGCGCGGCCAAGGCGGTCGAGCTCGGCGGCCGGACCGTGGGCGAGCCGTTCGACTCACCGCACGGCCGGCAGGTGCGGCTGGTCGACGACCAGGGCGTGCCGTTCCTGGTCATCGCGCCCAACGAGCAATCCGGCAAACCGGAGGGCTGGGACGACTGAGCGGGCGGGCCGAGGGCACCTTTTCGACGCGTGCCCCCGGCCCTGACGGTCAGTCTTCGTCGTCCACCCAGTCGAAGGTCTTGGTGACGGCCTTCTTCCAGTTGCGGTACTCGGATTCGCGGCGGGCGTCGTCCATCGACGGGTCCCACTGCTTGTCCTGGGCCCAGTTGGTGCGGATGTCGTCTTCGGACTTCCAGAACCCGACCGCCAGCCCGGCGGCGTAGGCGGCACCCAGCGC
Organism: Amycolatopsis sp. cmx-8-4; assembly: GCF_046548675.1. Lineage (NCBI taxonomy): Bacteria > Bacillati > Actinomycetota > Actinomycetes > Pseudonocardiales > Pseudonocardiaceae > Amycolatopsis > Amycolatopsis sp. cmx-8-4. The sequence continues at coordinate 233,889 of NZ_JAEBDZ010000010.1, read as the reverse complement.
GGTGGTCTCGTTGACCACCGGGCGGATCACCGGCACGCCGAGGATGTCGGCCTGGAACTGCATGAGCAGTTCGTTGACGACCATGCCGCCGTCCACCTTGAGCGACTTCAGCGGGACACCGGAGTCGGCGTTCATCGCGTCGATCACCTCGCGCGACTGGAAGGCGGTCGCCTCCAGCACCGCGCGGGCCAGGTGTCCCTTGTTGACGAACCGGGTGAGCCCGACGATCGCACCGCGAGCGTCGGATCGCCAGTAAGGAGCGAACAGACCCGAGAACGCCGGGACGAAGTACGCGCCGCCGTTGTCCTCGACGCTGCGTGCGTGCTCTTCGATCTCGGCCGCGGTCCCGATCATGCCGAGGTTGTCGCGCAGCCACTGCACCAGCGAACCGGTGACGGCGATGGAGCCTTCCAGCGCGTAGATCGTGTCGTTTGAGCCGATCTTGTAGCAGACCGTGGTGAGCAGCCCGTTCTGCGACATCACCTTTTCGGTACCGGTGTTGAGCAGCATGAAGTTGCCGGTGCCGTAGGTGTTCTTGGCTTCGCCGGGAGAGAGGCAGGCCTGGCCGAACGTCGCGGCCTGCTGGTCGCCCAGGATGCCCGCGATCGGCACGCCGGCCAGCGCGCCCTTCTCGCGGACCTTGCCGTACTCCTCGGACGAGGAGCGGATCTCCGGCAGCATGGACAGCGGGATCGTCATCTCGGCGGCGATCTCGGGGTCCCACTGCAGCGTGTCGAGGTCCATCAGCATGGTGCGGGAGGCGTTGGTCGGGTCGGTGACGTGCACGCCGCCGTCGGGCCCGCCGGTCATGTTCCACAGCACCCAGGTGTCCATGTTGCCGAACACCAGGTCGCCGGCCTCGGCCTTCTCGCGCGCGCCCTCGACGTTGTCGAGGATCCACTTGATCTTCGGCCCGGAGAAGTACGTCGCGAGGGGGAGGCCGACCTTGTCGCGGTAGCGCTCCTGGCCGCCGCCGAGGTTGCCGAGCTCGGTGACGATCCGGTCGGTGCGGGTGTCCTGCCAGACGATCGCGTTGTACACCGGCTTGCCGGTGGACTTGTCCCAGACCAGCGCGGTCTCGCGCTGGTTGGTGATGCCGACGGCGACGATGTCGCTGGCGTTGAGGTCGGCCTTGGCGAGCGCGCCCGCGGCGACCTGGCGGGTGTTCTCCCAGATCTCCTCGGCGTTGTGCTCGACCCAGCCCGCCTTGGGGAAGATCTGCTCGTGCTCGCGCTGGTCGACCGAGACCACGCGGCCTTCGTGGTTGAAGATCATGCACCGCGTCGAGGTGGTGCCCTGGTCGATCGCGGCTACGTACGAAGTCATCTGTGCTCCAGGAATTCCGTGGGGGGAGGCGATCAGGTCAGGTTGTGCACGAGGAGGTAGACGAGCGCGGCGAGAGCGCCACCGATGAGCGGGCCGACGACCGGGATCCACGAGTAGCCCCAGTTGGCGTTCGCCTTGTTCCGGATCGGCATCAGGAACGCGTACGCGATACGCGGGCCGAGGTCACGAGCCGGGTTGATGGCGTAGCCCGTCGGCCCACCGAGGGAGGTACCGATCACGAGGACCACGAACGAGACGCCCGCGTAGCCGAGCGCCGAGTTGCCGAAGTTCGGCGTGCCGCCGTCCCCGGTGGTGGCGAAGGTCGGGCTGAGCAGGATCCAGGCCACCAGGACGAAGGTGCCGATGATCTCGGTGACGAGGTTCCAGACCCGGTTCGGGATCTGCGGTGCCGTGGAGAAGATGCCGAGCGTGTTCTCCGGCTCGGGGTGGTCGTCGAACTGGAGCTTGTAGGTCGCCCAGCACAACAGGGCGCCGATGATGGCGCCGGCCATCTGCCCGATGAAGTAGAAGGGCACGTCGGCCCACTTGGTCTTGTCCGCGATGGCGAGCCCGAGGGTCACCGCGGGGTTCAGGTGCGCGCCACTCGGCGCGGCGATGCTGGCACCGGTGAAGACGGCGAACGCCCAGCCGAAGTTGATGAACAGGATTCCGCCGTTGTTGCCGTTGGTCTTGCGCAGCACGTGGTTGGCCACCACACCGTTGCCGAGCAGGATCAGCGCCGCTGTTCCCAGTAGTTCCCAGACGATTATTGCTCCAGCACTCACCGCTGTACCTCCACACTGGCCACACTGGACACTCTGCGCAAGGCCGATCACGGCGTGCCACGGCACCGTTGCCGACCCACGTCCGGGCGACGTTACCCGGGCGTAGAAGCCTGGTCCAAGGACCGGCTAGCGCAATCTTTTCAAGATCGCGGAGGGTTACGCCACATGTGTCCTCCGCGAACGGGCGCAGGATCATCAGGTCGTGCGATGCTGGAAGCCTCGCCGGCTCGAGGAGGACTGTCACGTGGCAAGCGCGCAGCACGCAGCGGAGACGAACCCGGCTCGACTGGGCCCGCGCAAGCGGGAGGAGACCTGGCAGCGGCTGGGCAAGGAGACCTTCGACGTCGTCGTGATCGGCGGCGGCGTGGTCGGCGCGGGCACGGCGCTGGACGCCGCCACCCGCGGGCTGCGGGTCGCGCTCGTCGAGGCGCGGGATCTCGCTTCGGGCACGTCGAGCCGGTCGAGCAAGCTCTTCCACGGCGGCCTGCGTTACCTGGAACAGCTCGAATTCGGGCTCGTCCGGGAAGCGCTTCGCGAGCGTGAGCTGATGCTGACGACGATCGCACCCCATCTGGTGAAGCCGGTCAGTTTCCTCTACCCGCTGACGCACCGCGTCTGGGAACGGCCGTACACCGCCGCCGGCCTGCTGATGTACGACACGATGGGCGGCTCCAAGAGCGTCCCGGGGCAGAAGCACCTGACCCGCGCGGGCGCGCTGCGGATGGTGCCGGCGCTCAAGCGGTCCGCGCTGATCGGCGGGATCCGCTACTACGACGCGCAGTCCGACGACGCCCGCCACACCATGACGGTGGCGCGGACCGCGGCGCACTACGGCGCGATCGTGCGGACGTCGACCCAGGTGGTCGGGTTCCTGCGCGAAGCCGACCGGGTGTCCGGCGTGCGCGTGCGCGACGTCGAAGACGGGCGCGAGACGGAGATCTCGGCGGCCGTCGTGATCAACTGCACCGGCGTCTGGACCGACGAGCTGCAGCGCCTTTCGGGCGGCCGCGGGCGGTTCCGGGTGCGGGCGAGCAAGGGCGTGCACATCGTCGTCCCGCGCGACCGGATCGTGTCGGAGTCGGGGATGATCCTGCGCACCGAGAAGTCGGTGCTGTTCGTCATTCCGTGGCGCAATCACTGGATCGTGGGCACCACGGACACGGACTGGAACCTCGACCTCGCGCACCCGGCGGCGACCAAGCACGACATCGACTACCTGCTGGAGCACGTCAACAGCGTCCTGGCGACGCCGTTGACGCACGACGACATCGAAGGTGTGTACGCCGGCCTTCGCCCGCTGCTGGCGGGGGAGAGCGAAGAGACGTCGAAGCTTTCGCGCGAGCACGCGGTGGCGCGGGTGGCGCCGGGCCTGGTCGCGATCGCGGGCGGCAAGTACACGACCTACCGGGTGATGGCGGCGGACGCCGTCGACGCGGCGGCGGTCGACCTGCCGGGCCGCTCGCAGCCGTCGATCACGGACAAGGTCCCGCTGATCGGCGCGGACGGCTACCACGCGCTGGTCAACCAGGCCGACCACCTGGCCGCGGAGCACGGCCTGCACCCCTATCGGGTAAGGCACCTGCTGGACCGCTACGGCTCGCTGGTGCACGAGGTGCTGGCGCTCGCGGAGGGCCGGCCGGAGCTCCTCAAGCCGATCGAGCACGCGCCGGACTACCTGGGCGTCGAGGTGGTGTACGCGGCCGCGCACGAGGGCGCGCTGCACCTCGAGGACGTCCTGGCCCGCCGCACGCGCATCTCGATCGAGTACGCCCACCGCGGCGTCGACTGCGCGGAACAGGTCGCGGACCTGGTCGGCGAGGTCCTCGGCTGGTCACCCGAAACGGTGAAGCGCGAGGTGGAGGTCTACCGCGCGCGGGTCGAGGCGGAACGCGAGTCCCAGTCCCAGCCGAGCGACGAGGCGGCGGACGCGTTGCGGATCGCGGCCCCGGAGGCCCGCTCGGGCATCGTGACGCCGGTCAGCTGATCGCGGCTTTTCCGTGGTCGAACCGCCTGCGGCCTGGCTGCCAGGCGGTTCGCCACGGCGTTGTCCACAGGCTCCCCGGCTTGTGGGCAACTCGGGCGCCGACGCCCTTCCGGGCGGGTTTCGGCCGAGGGCGCCGATAGACTGGCCTAGGGGCCGCCCCCCAGGGAAGGGTGGGGGGAGTTTCGGCCGGTGGCGGTGATGGCCGGCGACGTTGGATGGCCGGTGCGGCTAGGACGTGCGGTGCCAGCGGATCAGGCGCTCGCCCGTGGGGGCCGGGTGGTCTTCGGGGCCCAGCAAGGTGAATCCGCAGCGTTCCGCGACGATCGCCGAGGCCGCGTTGCTCTCCTCGTAGCGGTAGCTGACCTCCGTCAGCCCCAGGCCGCCGAAACCGAAGCGCAGGGCCGCGTTCAACGCCGTTGTCGCTATCCCCTTGCCGCGCTCGGCGGGGTGGATCCAGATCGTCGCCTCCGCGTACTCCGCGTCCAGGTTCAGCTCGCGCAGGCCCACCTCGCCCAGGAGCCGTCCTGATGTCGGCTCGGCGATCGCCCACGAGCAGCGCTCGTCGCCCGCCCACTGGGCCGCGCGCAGGGTGACGTACTCCGTGGCCTCGTCGAGGGTGCGCAGGCGGTAGTTCAGGACGTACTTGCGGTGCGTCGGGTCGGCGAACGCCTCCATCAGCACCGCGCGGTCGTCGATGTGCCGGTCGGCGCGCAGCTGGCGCAGGTAGTACGTGCCCGCGTTGATCTCCACCGGTTCCACTCCGCCCAGCCTAGCCAGGCCGGCGGCACACCGCCCCCGGCCTGGCGATCAAGGCGCGGTCAAGGCAAGAAGACTGCCCGGTTACGCAGGTAGCAGGCGCCAGATCACCGGCACCCCGCCCGCGTCCCGCGATCCGTTCGTGGCGAACCCGGCGAGCGAGCCGTCGTCGGCCGCGACGCGGGTTTCGAAGACGGCGTAGCCGCTCGGGCCCCGGACGACGCCCGGGGTCGTGCCGCGCCACACCGCGCCGTTCCCGACGATCACCGGGCCCGACGGGTTGGGCACCAGCCCCGCCGTCAAGCCCCCGGAGTTGACGCTCAAGGCCAGGCCGCCGCCCTCCAGCCCGACGGTCGTGTCCGGCGTGGTCCAGCGGGCCGCTTGCTCGCCGCCCCAGTTCCGGACGCCGACGACCACGCCCTTGCGGATCGCCAGGGCGGTCGCCTGGGAGGACGGGCTCGGCGACAGCCGCCGGAAGACGCCGTCCTTCCACCGGCCCGAGCCGGTGCCCGAGTTCACCAGGATCGTGCCGTCGTCGTCCAGGTCACGCGCGGACGAGACGTCCGCCGACTGCGGGATGATCACCGGCGCGCTCCCGCCGGCCCGCCACAGGACGACGGCGCCGGGCCCGTTGCCGGCCCGGTAGGCCTGGCCCAGCAGGTCGCCGTTCGTGTTGATCGCGAGGCCGAACACGTAGTCGTAGCCCGCCGGGACGTCCTTGAGGTGGAACCCGGTCGCGTCCAGCACGAACGCCCGGCTGATCATCGTCTGGTAGTCGTGCGCGGTGCCCGCCACCTGCCCGGACGGGTTCTCGTCGTTGGCGTCCGCTCGCTCGTACCCGCTCGGCAGGCCGCGCACGACAGGCTGCCCGCCGCGCCAGCTGACGACCTGCGTCACGTCGTTCACCCGGAACGTCCCGGTGTACTCGCCCTTCCCGTCCGAACCGGTCAGGAACCCGCCGCTGCTGCCCGGCGGCAGCGGCAGGACCGTCGGCTGCCACGGGAGGCGGCTCGTCACGGCTTCAGCGGGCTGCGCCAGCGCCGCCACGGTGAGCGTGGCGACGACGGGCGCCACGGCCCGCACCCAGAACTTGCTCTTCATCGGCTTTTCCCTTTCCCCCGACCTGCAAGATCACCACGTCGCAGGCCGGGGCCCGGTTGCCCGGCGCAAGGAGCAATCTGCCGAAACGGGTCAGCGCAAGGAGTACCGCCACACCGCCGGCCGGCCGGTGTTCGTCGTCGGCTCGCTGTTGGCGACGGTGCCCGCGACCACGCCGTCGTCGCCGACCACCTCCGCCCAGGCCGCCGCGAAGCCCGGGGCCGGCGGCAGCGTGCTGTACGGCTGCGTGCCCAGCCAGACCCGCAGCGGGCTGAACCGGCCCGTCGAGACGTCGCCGTAGCCGACGACCAGGCCGGTCCGGTTGACGCCGAACGCCGCGCCCGAGCCCGGCAGCACCACCGGGTCGGCCGGGGTGCGCCACTGGACGCCGCCCGGGGTCTGGTCCGCGGTGGCGAAGTTGCCCACCACCTGGCCGGTCCGGACGGCGGCCGCGTGCAGGGAGCCGGCGCCCGGCGGGGCCGTCAGCCGGGTGAACGTGCCGTCCTTCCAGAGCACGGCGCCCGGGAACGAGTCGGCCAGCACGCTCCCGTCGTCGTCGATGTCGGTCGCCGTCAGGTACGGGCCCCCGGTGATCACCACCGGGTGCTCCCGGTCTTCCGCGCGCCAGAGCAGCACCTCCGGGTCTTCGGCGGACCACCCGGACGCGGTGGCGACGACGTCACCCCGTTCGTTGATGGCCGCCGCCGACACGTACGGCCGGTCGGCGGGCCGCGGCAGCAGCCGGAACTTCCCGGCCTCCAGCAGGAACACCTGCCGCTGGAACGAGGCGTCGGCGACGTCGCCGAGCACGGTCCCCGCGGAGTTCTCGTCCGCGACCCCGGGCGACTGGAGCCCGGCCGGCAGCGGGTGGACCGTCGCCTGCGTACCCGACCACGTCACGACCTGGGACGCCCCGTCCAGCACCAGGTTCCCGGCGAAGCCGCCGTGGCTGTCGGTGCCGCGCACCCAGCCCGTCGCGCCCGGGTACCCGGCCGGCGACGGCAGCAGCTCCACCCGCCAGGTGCCCAGCGAGGCCTCCGCGGACTGGGTGAGCGTGGTGGTGAGCAAGGCCGCGGCCGCCAGCACGGCGACACGTCTCGCGAATCCGAATGTCATCCGATTCCCTCCCCGGGTTCGATGTGACCGACACGCGTCAGCACCGCGACGGGTTTAGGGCGGGTTCAGAGCAGGCCGCGGCGGTAGGCCTCGCCGATCGCCGCCGCGCGGTCGTTCACCCCGAGCTTCGCGTAGGCGTTCAGCAGGTGGGTCTTCACACTCGCCTCGCTGACGAACAGCCGCCGCGCCGCCGCGCGGTTCGTCGCCCCGGCCGCCACCAGGCGCAGGACCTCCAGCTCACGGCGGGTCAGCGGCCCGGCTTCGCGAAAGCCGCCCAGCACCCGGCTCGCGACGCTCGGCGCCAGCACCGGCTCCCCGCGGGCCGCCGCGCGGACGGCGTTCAGCAGGTCCGCGACAGGAGCGTCCTTCAGCAGGTAACCCGTTGCGCCGGCCTCGATCGCCGGGAGGACGTCTGTCTCCGCGTCGTACGTCGTCAGCACCAGGACGCGCACGGCGGGATGGGAGACGGCGAGCCGGCGGATCGCGCCGACGCCGTCCAGTTCCGGCATGCGCAGGTCCATCAGCACGACGTCGGGGTGGTGCCGGGCCACGAGGGCCAGTGCCTCCACCCCGGACGCCGCTTCGCCGACGACCTCGATGTCGGCCTCGCCGGTGAACGCGCCGCGCAGGCCGTCGCGGACGACCGGGTGGTCGTCGGTGACGACGACCCGGATCACGACGCCGCCGGCAGCGCCGGGACCTGGGCGTTGACCGCCGTGCCGCCGCCCGGGGTGCTCTCGACCGCCAGCGTCCCCGCCACCCGCTGCACGCGGTGGCGCATCGCCGCCAGCCCGAAGCCGGTGCCGTCGCCGCGGTCACCAGGACTGAACCCGACACCGTCGTCGACGACGTCCAGCAGCACGACGTCGTCCGAATAGGACAGTGTCAGCCCGATCCGGGACGCCTTCGCGTGCTTCTCCGCGTTGGCCAGCGCTTCCTGCGCGACGCGGTAGAGCGTGACCTCCACTTCGGGCAGCAGCGGCCGGACGTCGCCGGTGGTTTCGGCGCGCACGGCCACCCCGGACGTCTCGGCGACGCGGCCCGCCAGGTCGGAAAGCGCTTCCGGCAGCCGGGAGCCGGCCAGTGGTTCGGGGCGCAGCGCCTGCACCGCGCGACGCGCTTCGCTGAGGCTGTCACGAGCCAAGGTGCGCACCTGGGCCAGCCGGCGGTCGCGGTCCGGGCCGTCCTCGAGGTCGGCGGCCTGCAGCTGCGTGACGATCCCGGTCAGGCCCTGGGCCAGGGTGTCGTGGATTTCGCGGGCCATCCGCTGCCGCTCGTCGAGCACGCCGGCCTCGCGCGCCTGGGTCAGCAGCCGCGCGTGCAGGCCCGCGTTCTCCGCCAGCGCCGCTTCCAGCCGGGTGTTCGTCTTGCGCCGCTTCTCGCTCTCCGCGCCGACGAACCAGGCCGCGTACAGCAGCGGCCCGGCGACCGACGCGACCAGCACCCACGTCGGGCTCCGCGGGTCCGAGCCGTTGACGAGCATCGGCAGCACGGCGGTCGCCGCCACCGCGAAGAACCCCCAGCGGGCCGGGAACAGCACGAACGCGAGCGGGTAGCCGAACGACGCGAACCCGGTGAACAGGTCGTTGCGCGCCACCAGCACGAGCGCGCCCGCGAGGACACCGGCGTAGTAGCCGGCGGCCAGCCACGGGTGCGCCTTCCGGCGCGGGAACAGCGGGATCAGCAGCGGCAGCCACAGCGCGGTGGCCACGACGACGACCAGCGTGGCGCCCCCGTCCGCGTCGCGGCGGGCCGCGAAGAACGTGCACACGGCGAGCGCCACGAGGCCGACGCCGGTGAAGATCGGCCCGGCCAGCCGCTCACCCCGGGCGTCGAGCGCGCCGGGCACCACGCCCATCATGGGCCGATTCTCGCAGGTTCAGCGCCGGCGGCGGAGCCCCGCGAGCATCGCGATCACCAGTGGCAGCGCGATCGAGATGATCAGCAGCCGCCCGCGGCTCAGGATGAGCACCGCGATCGCGACGACGATGGCGATCGGCACCGCGCTCGCGTTCAGGAAGCGCGTCACGGGGCTTTCGCCGGTCACCACCGGGACCCCGGGCGCGGCGGCGCCACCCACCAGGGCGCTGGGCCGGGGTGAGGGCAGGTCGTCGAACAGCGGGATGAGCTCGCTGACCCGCTTGGCCGCGGCGACCTGCGCGGAGCGGGTGCCGTACTCGTCGATGTCGAGGCGTCCGGTGCGGACGTGTTCTTCGAGGACGTCGAGGGCGTCCTGACGCTCGGCGTCGCTCAGGCGGAGGTCGCTCACGGCGGCGTCAGCGGCCCAGTTCGCGCCGGCGGTCGCGGTAGGAGTCGCGCACCTCGCGGCGGCGCTCCCGGTCGTGCAGGTGCCGCTCGTGGTGGTTCTGGTCGTGGTTCCAGCCGTGGCCCCACATCGACTTGCCGACCACGGTCAGCCCGATCGGGACGAAGATGATCGGCCAGGCCAGCGTGCCGGTGGCGATCAGCGCGATCGCCGCTATGAAGGCCAGCGGCACGATCGCGGCGAGGAACCGCTGCGCCGGCGCCCAGTTCTCGGGTGAGCCGGAACGCTGCTGCGCGGGCACAGCCTGCTTGTCCGGCTCGGGCGCGGCGACGGCGGCCTGCGGCGTTTCGTCGTAGTGGGGGTGGGGCGAGGGCAGATCCGCGAAGAGCTCGGTGAGCTCCCCGCGCGTCTTGGCCGCGGTGATGCGGGCCGAGCGCTCGCCGTACTCGTCGATGTCGATCCGCCCCGCGGTCATGTGCTCACCGAGCGCGGTCAACGCGGACTCGCGGTTCTGGTCGCTGATCCGCAGCTGCGGAGACGGGACTTCGGTCACCTTGCCGATGGTAGGCCGCCTCGGGGGCGGCCCACCACGACATCCGTAACGAACTGTCCTACTTGATCTCGAGAAGCTGCGTGCCCTGCGTCACGGCGGCGCCGACTTCGACCGAAAGACCGGTGACGGTGCCCGCTTTGTGCGCGGTGACCGGGTTCTCCATCTTCATCGCCTCGAGGACGACGATCAGCTCGCCGGCCTCGACCGACTGGCCCTCTTCGACGGCGACCTTGACGATGGTGCCCTGCATCGGCGCGGTGACGGCGTCACCACTCACCGCGGCCTTGCCACCACCGGCGCGCTTGCGCGGCTTCGCCTTGACGGCCGTGCCACCGCCACCACCGCCGCCTTCGAGCGCGAACCCGCCGGGCAGCGACACCTCGAGGCGGCGTCCGCCGACCTCGACGACGACGTTGTGCCGGGGCTCCTCTTCGGGCGTCTCGACGTCCGGCGCCACGAACGGCTCGATCTTGTTGTCGAACTCCGTCTCGATCCAGCGCGTGTGCACGCTGAAGCCGTTTTCGTCGCCGATGAACGCCGGGTCGTCGACGATCACGCGGTCGAACGGCAGCACCGTGGCCATGCCCTCGACGACCATCTCGGCCAGGGCGCGGCGGCTGCGTTCGAGGGCGTTGTTCCGGTCCGAACCGGTGACGATCAGCTTCGCCAGCATCGAGTCGAACTGGCCGCCGATCACGCTGCCGGACTCGACACCGGAGTCGACGCGGACGCCGGGGCCGCTCGGCGCGAGGAACTTCGTGACCGTGCCCGGCGCGGGCAGGAAGCCGCGGCCGGCGTCCTCGCCGTTGATGCGGAACTCGATCGAGTGACCGCGTGGCTCGGGGTCCTCGGTGATCCGGAGCTTCTCGCCGCGCGCGATGCGGAACATCTCGCGGACCAGGTCGAGGCCGGTGGTCTCCTCGGAGACCGGGTGCTCGACCTGCAGGCGCGTGTTGACCTCGAGGAAGGAGATGGTGCCGTCGGTGGCGACGAGGTACTCGACCGTGCCGGCGCCGTAGTAGCCGGCTTCCTTGCAGATCGCCTTCGCCGACTCGTGGATCCGGGCGCGCTGGTCGTCGGACAGGAAGGGCGCGGGCGCCTCTTCGACGAGCTTCTGGTGCCGCCGCTGCAGCGAGCAGTCGCGGGTGCCGACGACGATCGCGTTGCCGTGCTGGTCGGCCAGCACCTGCGCCTCGACGTGGCGCGGCTTGTCCAGGTAGCGCTCGACGAAGCACTCGCCGCGGCCGAACGCCGCGACGGCCTCGCGCGTGGCCGACTCGAACAGCTCCGGGATCTCTTCGCGGGTGCGCGCGACCTTGAGGCCGCGGCCACCGCCGCCGAACGCGGCCTTGATGGCCACCGGCAGGCCGTGCTCGTCGGCGAACGCGACGATTTCGCTCGCGTCCTTCGCCGGCTCCTTGGTGCCGGGCACCAGCGGCGCGCCCGCGCGCGTCGCGATGTGCCGCGCGGTGACCTTGTCGCCGAGGTCGCGGATGGCCTGCGGGCTCGGCCCGATCCAGGTCAGCCCGGCGTCGATGACCGCCTGGGCGAAGTCCGCGTTCTCGGAGAGGAAGCCGTAGCCCGGGTGCACGGAGTCGGCGCCGGCGTGCTTCGCGGCGTCGAGCAGCTTGTCGACGGACAGGTAGCTCTCGGCGGCTGTGGTGCCGCCCAGCGCGAAGGCCTCGTCGGCCAGGCGCACGTGCGGTGCGTCGCGGTCCGGATCGGCGTACACCGCGACACTGGCGAGGCCAGCGTCCTTGGCGGCTCTGATCACGCGTACCGCGATCTCGCCCCGGTTGGCGACCAGGATCTTGGTCACCGGTCCACCGGTGGATTCGCCGACCTGCTCGGCCACCCCGCACCTCCTGCGTCCCGACAGCTGCATTGCTGACCGCTCACGCGGTACGGGGGAGTCTACGGACAGGACGGCACGAGTCTCCGGAGTGAGAGCTGAACCACGCTCAGACGAGCGTCGGGCTGTGGCGCAGGTCGTCCGGCAGCGGCGAGTCGAGCACGATCACGTCGTACGGGTTGGCGGCGTGCACCTTCGGCAGGTGCTCGGTGCTGACCAGCACCCACGGCTGGTGCTCGCCGCAGCAGTCGATCAGCCGGTCCAGCGCGGTGAAGGCGACCAGCGCCGTCCGGCCGTCCGGCGTGCGGCGCAGCTCGATCGACGCGCCCTGGGCTTCGCGGCTGGCGGGGCCGGTGGGGAGGTACAGCGCGGGGGGAAGGCTGGGGTTCGTCACCCGGACAACATAACCGGACACTCTCCGTTATTCATGACCCCTTCGGAGCGTCCCTCTTTCGTGGGGTCGCGGTGAGGTGGTGCACCCCTGGGGGATTTCAGCCACACCCGCCGGGGCGCTGCCCACGCACGGTGGCGAAGCGGCTTACGCTCTGTCTTATGCGGACTTCGGCAGTGCGGACGCCTCGGTCGGCGCTGCTCACCGCCGTGCTGGCCGCGGTGATCACGCTCGGCGCGATCGGCGCCGTGTTCCTGCTACGCCCGCGCCCGGACGCGCCGGCGGACACCGTCTCCGAGCCCGCGGCCGGCACCGAGCCGCCTGCCGTGACCTGCGGCGGCGGCCCGTGCCGCCAGCTCGCGGCGATGACGGTCGGCGGGACGCCGGTGGTGCTGCTGACCGACGCGGCGGGCGGTTCGGCGCAGGTGCGCGTCGGCCCGGAGCCGGGCACCGTGTTCGACCTGTCGCTCGCGCAGCTGGGGGCCCGGCTCGACGCGAACTCGCTGACCTGCATCGACGGCGTGGCGCCGACGTGCCTGATCCGCGGCGACGTCGGGGACGACGGCACCGGTGCCTACGGCGAGCTGCTGGTCCGCGGCGGCGGGGTGTGGCGCGACCCGGGCAAGCCATACTTCGCCGACGCCGGGACGCTCGCGCTCTACGACGTCACGGCCGACGGCCGCCCGGACGTGATCGTGGTCCGCCACGACTGCCCGGACGCGGCGTCGGGCACACCCGAGTGCCAGGCGTCGCCGGTGCTGGGCGAGGTGTACGACGTGACGGGCAAGTCGCTAGGCTGCACCCGGAAGGTGACCGCGCCGTCGGACCTGCGCGGCTGGCCGGACGTCCGCCTCACTCGCGCCGACCTGCGCGCCTGCCCCTGACCCGACCTGACCCGAGCGCCCCAATGTGGCGTTGGGTGCATCTGACGCACCCAATGTGGCGTTCGGTGCGTCCAACGCACCCAACGCCACATTGGGGCGCATGGGGTCAGACGGGAGCGGGTTCGGTCTGGCGGGCGGTGGTGCCGTCGTCGCTGTGTTCGGGGGTGTCGGTCGGGGCGTTGAGGACCTCGTCGTCGAGGAGGCCTTCGCCGCGCGCCACGATCACCGGCACCGCGATCTGGCCGGCGACGTTCGTCGCCGTCCGCATCATGTCCATGATCGGGTTGACCGAGTAGATCAGCGCCAGCCCGACGGCCACCTGCTTGGCGTCGAGGCCGATGAACGACGTCGTCAGCGTGAACGCCGTCAGCCAGCCGGTGGTGCCGGCCGTCGCCAGCGCGCCGACCACCGCGACCACCACGATGCCGGCGTACTGCCAGAAGTTGAGCGACACCCCGGCCAGGTTCGCGACGAAGATCGCCGCGATCGCCGGGAAGACCGCCGCGCAGCCGTCCATCTTCGTGGCGCTGCCGAGCGGCGTCGCGAAGGCCGCGTACGCCGGCTGGACGCCGAGGTTCACCGCGGACTGGCGGGTCAGCGGCAGCGTCGCGGCCGAGGACTGCGAAGCGAACGCGAACTGGATCGCCGTGCCCGCCTTGGCGAAGAACTTCAGCGGGCTGACCTTCGCGACGAACCGCAGCAGGATCGGGTAGACGACGAACAGCACGAGCAGGCAGCCGACGTACACCGCGAGCGTCGTCGAGAACAGCGGGCGGAACAGGGTGTCGCCGTAGTTGGACACGGCCGCGCCGATCAGGCCGATGATGCCGAGCGGGGCGAGCCGGACGATCCAGCCGAGGTAGCGCTGGATGATCTCGAAGACGCTCGTCGTGAAGTCCACGAACGGCTTCGCGCGGTCGCCGAGGCTGTACGCGGCGGCGCCGATCACCAGCGCGAGGAACAGCACCTGCAGCGTCTCACCGTCCGAGAACGCCGAGAAGAAGTTCTCCGGCAGCAGGCCCTTGACGAACGCGCTCCACGAGCCCCAGCTGTCGACGCTCTTCGCGGCCCGGTCGGCGTTCTTCGCCGTCGCCTCGACGCCGCCGAGGCCGCCCGCGCCGGGGTCGAAGAGCCGGCCGACGGCGATGCCGATCAGCGACGCGATGAACGACGTGATCGCGAACCACAGCACCGTCTTGCCGCCCAGGCGCGCGGCCGTCCGGCCGCCGCCGAGCCCGCGCAGGCTGGTGATGCCGACCACGATCGCCGTGAAGACCAGCGGGATCACCGCGACCTGCAGCAGCGTGGTGAAGATGGTGCCGATCTGGTCGAGGAGATCGGTCAGCCAGCCGGCCTCGGTCTGCCGTGCGACGATGCCCAGGAGGGCGCCGACGACGAGCGAGCCGAGAACCGCGGCCGCGAACACCCGCGGTTTGGTGTATGTCCGTACGAAAGACACGGGGCGACTCAGGTGCTCGAAAGTTTCAGTCCTGCCGGGTAAAGACGACGTCAAGCAGAACTGGACTCTTCCAAATCACCCCATCGTGTGGCGTTCTTCTCAGGATGCGGGAGGCCGCCAGAGATCCACGACACTCACGCCGACCTCGGCCAGCAGGCGGCGCGTCAGCGGGAGGCTGAGGCCGATGACGCTGGTGTGGTCGCCGTCGAGGCCTTCGATGAACCAGCCGCCCAGGCCGTCGATCGTGAACCCGCCGGCCACCCGCAGCGGCTCCCCGGTGCCGACGTAGGCGTCGATCTCCGCTTCGCTCGGCGTGCCGAACCGGACGGTCGTCGACATCGAGCCGGACGCCTCTTTCGCGCGCACGCCGCCGTCGAGCCGGACGACCGTGTGCCCGGTGAACAGTTCACCGGTTGTCCCCGCCATCGCGGCCCAGCGCCGCCGCGCGATGTCCGGATCGCCCGGCTTGCCGACCATGGTGCCGTGGATGTTCAGCATCGAGTCGCAGGCGACGACGACGGCGTCCGGGTGCGCCGCGGCGACCTGGTCCAGCACCGCTTCGGCCTTGGCCGCCGCGAGCGCCATGACCAGCTCGGCGGGCGTCGGATCGGGCAGCGAAGCGGCGACGGCGTCCTCGTCGACGCCGGAGACGAACACGGCCGGGTCGAGACCGGCGGAGCGCAGGAGGGCGAGCCGGGCGGGGGACTGCGAGGCGAGGATGAGCGAATGCACCCCCGGAACGTACCGGGGCGCCCGTCGTGACCGAATTGTGACCGGCGCCACACCCTGAGACGAGTTATTTTGTTGTGGCTCGCAACATATGCGCGGAGGTGGCTGATGACCGTGCGCGTGACGGACTGGCCCGCGACGTCGCGAGCGCCGTGGTGGGCGAAACGCCGGACCTCGAAGTCCCGGACGGCTCGCTCGTCGCCGGGTTCGGTGCCCGCGGCGTCGCCTCCCGCGACGACCTGACCGGCAGACCACCGCTCCCGCGGTCCGGGTGGGCCTTCGCTCCGGAACCCGACCTCCGGAACGGGGGCCCACCCGGTTTCTCCCCCGGAAACGACCGGAGGCCGGCACCTTCCCCCGCGGGATGCCGGCCTCCGGACGTTCCGAGCCTCAGGCGGCCTCGGCGGTCGCCGGAGTCGGGTTTCCCTTGTGGTGGTGCCGGTGTCTCGGTCGCGAGTGGCCCGTTCGTGCCGGGGCGGTTGTGCGAACGGCCCGTTCTCAGCCCCGGAGACGACCGGAGGCCGGCACCCCCTGCGGGATGCCGGCCTCCGGACGTTTCGAGCCTCAGGCCGTCGCGGCCTCGGCGGTCGCCGGAGCCGGGGTTTCCCAGCGCGGCTTGACCTTCCGCAGCATCGACGCCGAGATGACGCCCAGCAGCAGCACGCCCATCGGCAGCAGCATCGTCGCGCGGGCCGCGTCCGTCAGTCCACTGTGGACCGCTTCGGTGGCCAGCCGCCCGGCCTGCGCGGCGATCTCCGCCGGCAGCCCCGGCATCGGCGACGGGCCGCCCGACGAACCGAACTCACCCGTGTTCGCCGCGGCCTTGGCGATGCCCTCCGCGAACGGCGCCCGGTACTGCTCCGGCAGCTGCGAAGCCGCCTTCGTGGCTTCGTCCGCGATGGACGAGCTGACCTGCGCCTGCAGCATCACGCCGATCGCGGCGCTGCCGAGCACGCCGCCCACCTGGCGCGACGTGTTGAAGATGCCCGACGCCGTGCCGGCCAGCCGCGGCTCGACCGAGCCCATCGTCATGTTGCTCATCGGCGAGAAGATGCAGCCGATGCCCAGGCCGCACACCAGCAGTGCCGGGACGAAGCTCCACGGGCTGCTGTCCGGCGACGCCTGCAGCGCGATGATGCCCAGCCCGGCCGCGAGCGCGGCGAGCCCGAACATCACCAGGTACTTGCCGTTGACCTTGTCCGACGCGCGCCCGACGAACGGTGCCACGATCCCCGACAGCAGCGACATCGGCGCGGTCAGCAGGCCGGCCATGGTCGGGGTCAGCCCCAGCACCGACTGGATGTAGATGACCAGCGGCAGGAACATGCCGGTCATCGCGAAGCCGACGGTCGTCGCGGTGAGCGTCCCGGCCGAGAAGTTCCGGTTCGAGAACACCTGCAGCGGCAGGAGCGGTTCACGCTTGTTGAACCGTTGCCACACCACGAAAGCCACCAGCAGCAGCACGCCCGCGCCGATGATCTCGAACACGGTGATCCCGCCCCAGACCGTGCCCCAGTCGTACTGCTGGCCGTTCTGGACCCCGAACACGATCAGGAGCAGCGCCAGGCTCGAGAGCACGATGCCCACGACGTCGAACGCGTGCGAGTGCTTCGGCTGCCAGTCCGGCACCAGCAGCAGCGTCAGGACGATGGCGATCACGCCGATCGGCACGTTGACGAAGAAGATCCACTCCCAGCCGAGGTGGTCCACCAGCACGCCGCCGAGCAGCGGGCCCGCGATCGTCGCCAGCCCGGCGACGCCGCCCCACATGCCCATCGCCGGGCCGCGCTTGGCCGGCGGGAACAGGTGCGTGATGAACGCCAGCGTCTGCGGCGTCATCAGCGCGGCCCCGAGACCCTGCACGGCGCGCGCGGCGATCAGCATCTCGACGTTGCCGGACAGGCCGCACCACAGCGACGCGCCGGTGAACACGACCAGGCCGGCGAGGAACACGCGCTTCGGGCCGAAGCGGTCGCCGAGGCGGCTGGTGAACAGCATCGGCACGGCGTAGGTGAGCAGGTAGACGCTGATCACCCAGACGACGGCGTTCAGCCCGGCGTTCAGCTCGCGCAGCATGGTCGGGATCGCGATCGACACGATGGTCGTGTCGAGCAGGATCATGAAGAAACCGAGGCACAGCGCGCTGAGCGCGGCCCAGGGGTTAGCTTGTCTTGCGTTCATCGTCGTCTTCCCTGGTGATGAGCGTGAGGTGGGGTGCGTCGCACTCCTGGAACGGGATCCGCCCGGAGCGCAGGTCGTCGCGGAGCCGTTCGGTCCACTCGAGCTCGAACTTGCGGTGGTCGCAGCTGTAGCGCCAATCCAGCCAGTAGATCTCCGGCGTCTGGTCCTCGACGAGGCTCCGCACGACCGCGTCGTCGGCGGCGACCGCGGCGCGCAGGTGCACCAGCCGGTTCTCGAGCTCGATGAGCGACGTCTCGCGCCCCAGTTCGTCGATCACGGCGAGCCCGGAGAGGTACGCGGGGAACTCCTGGGCGAGGTCGCCCAGCAGTTCGCGGCCACGCTGGTTGAACACGTCGAGCCCGGTCGGCGTCATGCCGTAGACGGTCCGTTCGGGCCGCCGGCCGTCGCGCTGCGTGTCGACGACCTGGATGTAGTTGTCCCGCTGGAGGCGCTCCACGGTGTGGTAGAGCGAGCCCGCCTTCACGTTGACGCGGGTGCTCACGTACCGCTCGCGCATGAGCTGGGCCATCTCGTACGGGTGCATGGGCTTCTCGTGCAGCAGTTCCAGCACGGCGAGGCCGAGGGGGGTCAGCTTGGCCGAAGCCATGATCGTTGGTCCCTCCGGGTGACTCCGGGTCGGTTATTCCACGTGGACTATACGACGCAGACTATTCAGCAGTCCACGCCGATTTCTGTGACCGTGCGTACACGGTGCGAAAGCCTTTACCTGTACTATGCTACGGGTAGCCGTACTATAGTACGGGTAATGGAGAGGCAGCGATGGAGTTGAGCAGGCCGCTGGCCACGGTGACCCCGACATTGGACGGCGACGTGCTGGCCGCCCTGGCCGGCTACGAGGGCACGTTCACGACCGGTCAGCTGCACCGGGTGCTGGGCGCGCATTCGGAGGAGGGGATCCGGAAGGTCCTGCGGCGATTGGTGCTGCAGGGAATCGTGGGTGCGGACCGCGTCGGCAACGCGTTCGCCTACCGGTTCAACCGCGACCACCTCGCCGCGGAGCACATCATCGCGTTGGCGGGGCTGCGCGGGAAACTGCTCCAGCGCATCGAAGCCGCGCTGGATTCCTGGCGGCCGCAACCGAAGTACGGCGCGCTGTTCGGTTCGGCCGCGCGCGGCTCGATGACCGTCGAGAGCGACATCGACCTCGTGCTGATCCGCCCGGACGACGTCGACGAAGATCGCTGGGCCCTTCAGGTCGACGGTCTGGCTGCCGATGTTTCCCGCTGGACGGGTAATGACGCCCGGATCCTCGAATTCACCGTGACCGAGGTCGCCACTCGCGGCCGCGACGAGCCAGTGCTCGCCGACGTGCTGCGCGAGGGGCTCACCGTCGCCGGTCGTCACTCGTGGCTGGCCGGGCAGGTGCGCAAGGGAAAGAGCTGAAGTGCGGACGAAGAGTGGCTGACATGGTGCGAGGCCTCGTCGATGAACAGGATCCCAGCGAGATCGGGGACGCGTACGTGACCCTTTGCGTGCACGCGGGCATCGCGGCCGCCGACGCGCTCTGCTGCGCCGGGTTGGGCGAACACGCCCAGGGGGAGAACCACAACGACGCGGTGGAACTCCTGGCCAGGGTGGACAAGGACGCCGGCCGGGCGTTGCGGGCGCTCTTGGCGCTGAAGACGAAGGCGGGCTACAGCCACACCTCGGCCACGGCAGAGGAGTTCAAGCGGGCCGGCCGGAACGCCGAGGCCCTTGTGCTGCGCGCCCGCGAGCGCGCGGCTAGATCTCCGGGCCGGTGACGTCGTCGAGCTGCTCGCGGATGATGTCCGCCTGGCCGGCGTGGCGGGCCGTCTCCTCGATGACGTGGACGTAGATCCAGCGCAGGGTCACCTCGCCCAGGTTGTGGTGCACGCCCGTGTCCGACAGCTCGTGCGCGGCCGCTGTGCGCCGCGAGATCTCGCACTGCGCGTCGTACTCCGCGAGGAGTGACTCGACCGTGTCTTCGGCCGTGGGGAAGAACTCGCCGGCCGGGCGGTCGGGGAGGTTCGTTTCGCCCGCCAGGACGCGCTGGAACCACGCCTGCTCCATCCAGCGCAGGTGCTTGAGCAACCCGCCGATCGACGTCCCGGTCGGCACCGGGCTGCGGCGTGCGTCCGCCTCGGACAGGCCCGAGACCTTCGCGCGGAAGATCGCCCGGTAGTTGTCGGCGAACGCCGAGAGCAGTTCGCGCTCGCCGGCGACACCGGCGCGCGCCGCGAGGTCCAGGTGGGGGTCGGTCATGCGCCCACGTTAGCGGCCGGGGCAATCTTTTACTGGAAGTTCGTGGTAAGAACTATGTATAGTCAGTTCGTAGCACGAACTAACAACTGGGAGGAATCATGGTGCTCTTCGGCATCGGCGGCTCGACGGCGGTGACGTCGGCGCGAAGCACCCTGCGGCAGGCCGTGCTGGCCGATCGGGGCGGGCTCGACCTGTTCAGCGTCTCCGATCACCCCTACCACGCCGACCGCCTCGACGCCTACGCCGAGATCGGCGTCGTTCTCGGGCGCACCGAACGGATCTCCGGGCTGGTCAGCGTCACCAACCTGCCGACGCGGCCCGCGCCGATGCTCGCCCGGGCCGTCACTTCGCTGTCCGCGCTGAGCGGTGGGCGGATCGTGCTCGGGATGGGCGTCGGCGGGCTCTGGGACGACATCGCGCGGCTCGGCGTGACCAAGCTCAGTCCGGGACAAGCCGTGCGCGCCTTCGAAGAGGGGATCCGGCTCGTCAAAGCCCTCGGCGGTGGTGGGGAACCGGTGACCTTCGACGGCGAGTTCTACCAGGTCACCGACCTGGAGCCGGCGCAGGAAGAGATCCCGCCGGTGTGGACCGGCTCGGTCGGGCCGAAGTCCCTCGCCGTCACCGGGCGGGTCGCCGACGGGTGGATGCCCGGCCACGCCGCGGACTGGCTCAGCGAGCGCTACCGGACGTCGAGGCCGGTGATCGACCAGGCCGCGAAGGAAGCGGGCCGCGAGCCCGCGGACATCGTCACCGTCTACAACTTCCCCGGGCGCATCACGGCCGAGCCGCTCACGAAGACCCGTGGTGACGACGGCCGCTGGATCGGCGGTTCGCCGGCGCAGTGGGTAGCGGAGCTGACCGGCGCGGTGCTGGACCACGACGCGAAAGGCTTCGTGCTCTTCGGCCCGGGTGGCCGGCCGCCCGCCGACGACGACGTCGCGCGCTGGGCCGGGGAGATCGCGCCCGCCGTGCGCGAGGCGGTCGCGAAGTAGGGTGGCCCGATGGAGGCTCTCGGTGTGGTGGCCGGACTCGTGCGGTCGTCGTTCCTGGTGAACGCCGTCTACGCCGAGTCCGCGCGCGAGTACGGGCTCACCGTGCAGCACGGGCAGTTGTTGTGCGTGCTGATGGCGCAGCCGTACGGCATGGGCGACCTCGGCGCGACGCTCGGCCTCGAGAAGTCCAGCCTCACCGGCCTCGTCGACCGCGCGGTCCGGCGCGGGCTCGTGCGCCGCGAGCCCGTCCCGGACGACCGCCGTGCGGTGCAGGTGGTCCTGACCGGCGAAGGCCGCGAACTGGCGGCGGACTTCTACGCGGCGACGTGCCGCCGGGTCGAGGAGCTCGCGAGCGGCCTGCCGCCCGCCGAACGCGATCTGCTGGCGACGTTGCTGGGGCGCGTGGTCCAGGACAACGAGGTCCCGACGGTGTTCCTCGACGCGCGCTGATCCCGACTTTCGTCGGGCCGTGGCGGGGGTACGTTGCCGGAAGTTCACCGGCTGGTCCGCCTGCCGCCGGGAGGACCTCTTCTCCGCTCGTCACCGTGATGTCACCGATGCCGTCCAGGTCCCCATCGCCGAGGAGCACCATGAAGCGCCTCATCCCGCTCGCTGTCGCCACGCTCGCCGCGGGTCTGCTGACCGCCGTTCCCGCGCACGCCGCCGTCACCCACCGGATCCTCTTCGACAACACCAAAGCCGAGACCGCCGGCAACGCCGACTGGATCGTCGGCACCTCGCAGCCCGACCCGACCGGGCAGAACTCCGCGCCACAGAAGGAAAGCGACTGGACCGGCGCGCTCTCGGCGTGGGGCGTCGCGCTGCAGAAGACCGGGCAGTACAGCCTGAAGACGCTGCCCGCGGGCAACACGATCACCTACGGCACGTCGAACGCGCTGGACCTCAAGAACTTCGACGAATTCGTGCTGCCGGAACCGAACGTCGTCCTGAGCACCGCCGAAAAGACGGCGATCATGAAGTTCGTGCAGAACGGCGGCGGCCTGTTCCTGATCTCGGACCACACCGGCAGCGACCGCAACAACGACGGCTGGGACTCGCCGAAGATCATCAACGACTTGCTGACCAACAACGGCGTCGACAACACCGATCCGTTCGGCTTTTCGGTCGACCTCAAGAACGTCGCCAGCGATCACCCGGTGGCCATCACCGACTCCTCGAACCCCGTGCTGAACGGCGCGTTCGGCGCGGTGAAGAAGAGCCTGATCGCCAACGGCACGACGTTCACCCTCAAGCCCGCCGACAACCCGAACGTCAAGGGGCTCGCGTTCCTGAGCACGTCGTCTCCGGGCAACAGCAACGCTTTCTTCGTGACGAGCACCTTCGGCTCGGGCCGCGTCGCGATCTGGGGTGACAGCTCGACCATCGACGACGGCACCGGCCAGTCCGGCAACACGCTCTACAACGGCTGGAGCGACACCACGGCCGACAACGACGCCCTCGGCCTCAACGCGACGGCGTGGCTCGCGGGCAGCGGGACGACCACGCCGCCGCCGACCGGCTGCACCGCCGGTCAGCTGCTGGTCAACCCGGGCTTCGAGTCGGGCAACACCGGCTGGACGGCGTCGGCGAGCGTCATCGGCCAGCACGCCTCCGACGCGCCCGCCCGCAGCGGCTCGTGGAACGCCTGGCTCGACGGTTACGGCACCGCCCACACGGACACGCTGAGCCAGACCGTCACGCTGCCGACCGGCTGCTCGTCGTACACGTTTTCGTTCTGGCTCAGCGTCACCACCGCCGAGACGGGCACGACGGCGTACGACAAACTGACCGTGAAGGCGGGCAGCACCACGCTGGCGACGTACAGCAACCTCAACGCGGCCGGCGGCTATCAGCAGCGAACCTTCTCGCTGTCCGCGTTCGCGGGTCAGTCCGTGACGCTCGCCTTCAGCGGCGTCGAGGGCTCACAGCTGCAGACGTCGTTCATCGTGGACGACACCGCGCTCAACGTCAGTTAGGCAGACCCGAGGCGCGCCAAGCGCCTTCGCCGGGGTGGTGCGGCCGGCGCAGCGAAGTCGCGTGGTCGCCCCACCACGACGTCCGCGGCTTCGGCTTCTCCGGAGCCCGGGCGGCCGACGCCGCGGCGACGACCGCCGTCAGCGCCGCCAGCTCGGCGTCGCTCGGGTTGCCCCGGACCACCCGCAGCAGCGGCCGCGGTTCCGTTTCCTCGCTCACAGCGGGATGTTCCCGTGCTTCTTGGGCGGCAGCGACTCGCGTTTGTTGCGCAGCAACGACAACGCCCGCGCGACGTGCCCGCGGGTGTGCGCCGGCACGATCACCGAGTCGACGTAACCCCGCTCGGCCGCCGCGTACGGGTTGAGCAGCGTGTCCTCGTACTCCTGGAGCAGCTCGGCGCGCAGCTCGTCGACGTCCTTGCCCTCGTTCGCCGCGTTGGCCAGCGTCTTGCGGTGCACGATGTTCACCGCGCCCTGCCCGCCCATCACCGCGACCTGCGCGGTCGGCCAGGCGAGGTTGATGTCGGCGCCGAGGTGCTTGGAGCCCATGACGTCGTACGCGCCGCCGAACGCCTTGCGCGTGATGATCGTGACCAGCGGGACCGTGGCCTCCGCGTAGGCGTAGATCAGCTTCGCGCCGCGGCGGATGATGCCGTTCCACTCCTGCTCGGTGCCCGGCAGGAAACCCGGGACGTCGACGAAGGTGAGCACCGGGATGTTGAACGCGTCGCAGGTGCGGACGAACCGCGCGGCCTTCTCGGACGCGTCGATGTCGAGGCAGCCGGCGAACTGCGTCGGCTGGTTCGCCACGACGCCGATGCTCTGGCCGTCGACGCGGCCGAAGCCGACGATGATGTTCGGCGCGAACAGCTCGTGGACCTCGAGGAACTCGCCGTCGTCGACGACGCGGTTGATCACCTCGTGCATGTCGTACGGCGTGTTCGGCGAGTCCGGGATGAGCGTGTCGAGCTCGCGGTCGGCGTCGGTGACGTCTTCGAAGAACCCAGGCGGCGTGTCCGACGGCTCGAAGACCGGCGCGTCCGAGAGGTTGTTCTGCGGCAGGTAGGAGAGCAGTTCCTTGACGTAGGCGATCGCGTCCTCGTCGTCGGAACCGAGGTAGTGCGCGACGCCCGACTTCGTGTTGTGGGTGCGGCCGCCGCCGAGCTCCTCGAAGGTGACGTCCTCGCCGGTGACGGTCTTGACGACGTCCGGGCCGGTGATGAACATCTGCGACGTCTCGTCGACCATCACGACGAAGTCGGTCAGCGCGGGGGAGTAGACGTGCCCGCCCGCGTTCGCGCCCATGATCAGCGAGATCTGCGGGATGACGCCGGACGCCTGCACGTTGCGGCGGAAGATCTCGCCGTAGAGACCGAGCGAGACGACGCCCTCCTGGATGCGCGCGCCGCCGCCCTCGTTGATGCCGACGATCGGCCGGCCGGTCTTGATCGCCAGGTCCATCACCTTGACGATCTTCTCACCGTACACCTCGCCGAGGCTGCCGCCGAAGATCGTCACGTCCTGGCTGAACACGCACACCGGACGGCCGTCGACGGTCCCGTAGCCGGTGACGACGCCGTCGCCGTACGGCCGGTTCTTCTCCTGGCCGAAGTTGGTCGAGCGGTGCCGGGCCAGCTCGTCGAGCTCCACGAACGAGTTCTCGTCCAGCAGCAGCTCGATGCGCTCGCGGGCGGTTTTCTTGCCCTTGGCGTGCTGCTTCTCCACCGCGCGGGCCGAGCCCGCGTGCACCGCCTCGTCGTACCGGCGGTACAGGTCGGCCAGCTTGCCGGCCGTGGTGTGGATGTCCGGTTCATCCTCGGGCGGTGTCCCGAGCGGCTCCGTCGCACTGCTCATGCCACGGGAGCTTAGCTACTTGCCGGTCACTTCGCGTGTGGCGTAGGCAACGTCCATGACCTTCCCGCCGATCCGGCTCCTGGGCCCCGCCGACCTGTCCGCCTGCTCCGACCTGGCCGAATCCCGCTCCTGGCCGCGCGAGCCGCCCAAGTGGCGGCTGCTGCACGAGGTCGGGCGGGTGTTCGGAGTGGACGCCCCGGACGGCGCCGGCCTGGCCGCGGCCGCCGTCCTGGTGTCGTTTGATCGCGTGGCCTCGATCTCGATGGTGCTGGTCGCGCCCCGGTTCGAGCGGCGCGGTCTGGGCCGGGCGATCACCCGGCACGCCGTCGACGCGGCGGGGGACCGGGTGGTCTGCCTCCACGCGTCGAAGTTCGGCCGCCCGCTGTACGAGTCGATGGGCTTTGAGGTCGACGGCGGGTGCCAGGGTCACGTCGGCACGTTCCTCGACGACGGCGGCCCGGGTGCGCGGGAGACGTCCGACCTCGCCGCAGTCGCCCGCCTCGACTTCGCGGCCCAGGGCGTGGACCGGCGGCCGTTGCTGGAGCGGCTGGGGACGGCCCACGTGGTCGACGGCGGATTCGCGTTCGGCTTCGACATCGGCCACGTGACGGTGATCGGCCCGGTGGTCGCGACCGCCGAGGACCAGGCCCGGGCGCTGATCCGCGGGGTCGCGCGGTCGGCGTCCGGCGAGGTGCGCGTCGACCCGGACTTCCGCTTCCCGGGGCTGACGGCGTGGGTGCGCGAGCGCGGCCTGGTCCCGACGGCACCCGCACCCCGGCTGGTCCTCGACGGCCGGCCGCTCCCCGGCGACCCCACGATGAGGTTCGCCCCGTTCACCCGGGCGGTGGGCTGACCTACGCGGGGGCCGGGATCGGGTACTCCGGCAGCGTGATCGCCTCGGCCGGCGGCGTCATGAACCTGCCCGCCAGGCCCGAGACCCGGCCGAGCAGCGGCGACGACCCCACGCGCACGGCGGTCCGGAACGCGGCGAGCTGCAGGCGGCTGCGCGGGTGGGCGATCTGCGGCGCCCCCGGCGGGAGCTGCTGCGCCTTCGTGACCAGCGGCCGCAGCACCTGCTCGTAGCGGGCGAAGGCGTCGCGCGGATCGTCGTGGCCGGCGAGCTCCCCGGCCAGGACGTACGCGCCGGCCAGCGCCAGGGTGGTGCCCATGCCGCTGACCGGGGACGCGCAGTAGGCGGCGTCGCCGAGCAGCGCGACCCGGCCGCGGCTCCACTCGGCGAGCTTCGCCTGGCCGATGTCCTCGAAGTACAGCGAGCCGTTGTCCAGTTCGGCGAGCACACGTGGGGCCGCCCAGCCGACGTCGGCGAAGGTTGCCCGCAGGACCGCGGCGACGTCGTCGTGGCCGAGCCGGTCCAGGCCGCGGACGTCGGAGGTGAAGCTCAGGGACGCCTGGATGGTGCCGAGGTTGTCCGGGCGCAGCGAGAGCAGCCGCCCGCGCCCGCAGGGCAGCACGCGCCACCGGTCGGTGTCGTCGCCGGTGCGCGAGATCGCGAGGAAAGCGTTGTAGAGGCCCAGTTCGTCGATCCGCGCGTCCGGCATGACCAGCGCGCGGCTGCGTGAGCGCAGGCCTTCGGCGAGGACGACGGCGTCGAACCGGCGGGGCGAACCCTGCCGGAACTCGACGTCCACGCCGGCGCCGTCGTCGTGCAGGGCGGTGATCTGGTCGCCGAAGACGTACTCGGCGTCCTTGGAGTGCGCGTGGAGGATCTTGGCGAACTGCCCGCGCAGGATCTCCAGCTCGGCCGTGCCGCCGGAGGTGTCGTCGGTGCCACCGGCGAACGCGGCGATCGCGCGGCCGTGCTCGTCGACGAAGTCCGTGCCGGTCTCCCCGGTGTGGGCGGCGCGGACGGCGTCCTCCAGGCCCATCCGGCGGATCACCTGGCGCCCGACCCCGCGGACGTCGATGTTCTGGCCCTGCTCGCGCACGTGGTCGAAGCGCTCGACGACGGTCACCGCCCAGCCCGCTCGGGAAAGCCACGACGCGAGCGTGGGCCCGGCGATACTGGCCCCGGAAATCAGGATGCTGCGACTCAAGGTGTACCTCCCTCGACCCACCGTAGCCGTCAGGCGGTGCGGACGAGCCCCGACTCGTACGCCGCGATCACCAGCTGGGCCCGATCCCGCGCCGCGAGCTTGTGCAGCAACCGGCCGATGTGGGTCTTCACCGTCGCGATGCCCAGGTGCAGCCGCTCGGCGATCTCGTCGTTCGACAGGCCGCGCGCGATCAGCGTCAGGACCTCCTGCTCGCGGGCCGTCACGCCGTCCAGCCGCGTCACCGGACCCGACGGCAGCCGCGCGAACTCCGCCACCAGCCGGCGGGTCACCGACGGCGCCAGCAGCGCGTCGCCGCCGGCGATGATCCCGATCGCCGCCAGCAGGTCCGCCGGGCGCGTGTCCTTGAGCAGGAAGCCGCTCGCGCCCGCGCGCAGCGCCGCGTAGACGTATTCGTCGAGGTCGAACGTCGTCAGCATCAGCACCCGCACCTCGGTTTCCGCGCAGATGCGGCGGGTGGCCTCGATGCCGTCCATCTCCGGCATCCGGACGTCCATCAGCACGACGTCCGGCTTTTCGTACCGGGCCAGGGCCACCGCCTCGACGCCGTCGGAGGCCTCGCCGACCACCGTCAGCCCGGGCGCGCTGTCGACGAGCACGCGGAAACTGCCGCGCAGCAACGCCTGGTCGTCGGCGATGAGGACGCGGGTCACCGGGCCACGGCCGGTTCGTAGGGCAGGCGCGCGAAAACGCGGAAACCGCGCTCGCCGGGACCGGCGCTGAACTCGCCGTCGTAGACGGCCACGCGTTCGCGCATCCCGATCAAGCCGTGGCCGGGTTCCGCGGAGCCGCCGCGGCCGTCGTCGCGGACTTCGATGCGCACTTCGCCGTCCTCGCCGGTGACGCGGATCCGGCACGTCGTCGCGCCCGCGTGCTTGACGACGTTGGTCAGCGCCTCCTGCACGATCCGGTACACCGACTGCCCGACGCCGTTCGGCAGCTCGTCGAGACCCTCGACGACCAGGTCGACGGCCGGGCCCGCCTGCTCGGCGCGGCCGGCGAGCGCGCGCAGGTCGGCGAGCGTCGGGGCGGGGGCCAGCGCCGGGACGCCGGTGCCGTCGCGCAGCACGCCGAGCATCCGCCGCAGCTCGGCGAGGGTCTCGCGGCTGGTCTCTTCGATGACGCGCAACGCTTCCCGCGCCTCGCCGGGCTGGTCGGGCGCGACGTGGTGGCCGACCGCCGCCTTCACCGCGATCAGGCTCATGCTGTGCGCGACGACGTCGTGCATCTCGCGCGCGATCCGCAGCCGTTCCGCCGAAACCGCCTGGTCCCGTTCGGTGGCCGCGTGTTCCCGGCGGGCGCGCACGGTGAGGCCGAACGCGTACCCGGTGATCAGCGCCCCCGCGCCGATGTTCACCGCCTGCGACACGCTCGGCGTCGGCAGCGCGAACGGGAGCCCGCCGACGTCGGCCAGCCCGGCCACGAACGCGATGCGGACGATCCGGTTGTCCAGCCGGATCACGACGATGTAGAGCGCACAGGCCGCACCCACGACGGCGACGCCGAGCACCGGCCCGCCGATCGGGATCGCCGCCGCCGTCAGCACCAGGGAGCCGCCGTAGGTGACCCGCGGCCACCACCGGCGCGTGACGATCGGGACCACGCTGGAGACGAGGATCGTCCAGCCGAGCCAGGCGGGCAGCCAAGCCGGCAGCGCCCACGCCCCGGCGGCGAGGTTGCCGCCGGCGCCGAGCCCCAGCAGGACCGCCGCCAGGACGTCCAGGACCGTCCGA
The DNA here is from genome assembly GCF_046548675.1 of Amycolatopsis sp. cmx-8-4. NCBI lineage: Bacteria > Bacillati > Actinomycetota > Actinomycetes > Pseudonocardiales > Pseudonocardiaceae > Amycolatopsis > Amycolatopsis sp. cmx-8-4. The sequence continues at coordinate 205,641 of NZ_JAEBDZ010000010.1, read as the reverse complement.
AATCGCATGAACCGACGGTAATGCGGCCGCCCATGCCGCGCGTCAACCCTGAGTCGGACGCTCCGCGTAGTGCTTGCGCACGGCCTCGACGCGCTCGGCCGGCCAGTCCGGCAATGCGACGCCGTGGGTGGCGGCGAACAGTTTGTCGAGCTGCTCGTGCCGCCGGGCCAGCTGCGCGGCGACGTCTTCCTCGGGCGCCTCGGTGAACTCGACGCGGACGCCGTCCAGGGGGTCGCGGATCACGTGCCAGCCGGCCTCGTCGGGCAGCAGCGCGCGGACTTCGTCGAGAGGCTTCCAGACGAGGTCACGGCGGAAGCGGATCGTGCCGTCTGCGAGGACTTCGCCGTCGCCGAGGCCGAAATCGTCCACATAGGACGCCATCGGGGCGTGCCAGTCCGCCGGCGGCTCGTGCTTCTCACCGGCGAGGCGGGCGTCGAGGGTGTCGAGGCAGACGTCCCAGCCCGCGGCCGTGCGGCCCGCGGCGAGCTTCGCGATCGCCGGGTCGCCGCGGCCGAAGGTGTGCGTGAACTCCAGCAGGCTGCCCTCGCCGTCCGGGGAGATCAGCCAGCGCAGGGTGTCGTCGTTCCAGGTGAAGGTGAACTCGCGCGGCGGGTCGACGGTGCGGACCTGGCCCGTGGTGACGTCGTCCGCGCCGGGGAAGGTGAACCGGATCGCGCCGCCGTCGCGCAGGTCGACGTCGACCGCGGCCGGGAACCAGTGCGCCAGCTCGGCCGGGTCGGTGATGGCGTGCCAGACCTTCTCCGGCGCGTGCTTCAGGCGGCGTTCCAGCCTGAGCGCGGGGCGGTCGTCGACGGTCTGCAGCTTCGCGGGCACGGCGTCCTCCTGGTAGGTTGCCTGTGCCGGTATATAACCACTGCGGAATATGAGGGTCAAGCGCCGCGGACGGCGGAGACCGCCGTGGCCAGCTCCGGGTCGCTCGCGGCCTTGTCGAGCGCGGTGCGCAGGACGTCGCCGTAGGTCGGCTCGGTCTCGCCGTAGCGCCGGCGGCCGGCGTCGGTGATCACCGAATAGACGCCGCGACGGTCGTCTTCGCACAGGTCGCGGACGGTCAGCCCGGCGTCTTCGAGGCGCGCGCACATCCGGCTGACCGAGCTCTGGTTGAGCCCGATCGCCTCGGCGAGCTCCTGCATCCGCAACTCGCCCTTCGGGCTCGCGGCCAGCTTGCCGAGCGCGCGGTACTCGGACAGGCCGAGCCCGTGGCGGCGGTGCAGCGCCTTGCCCAGTTCCTGCTCGATACGGGCGTGCAGCACCAGAACCCGGCCCCAGGCCTGTTCGTCGACGGTCATCTCGCGACCTCCTCTTGACTTCAGGATACCTGTAGGGACACTCTTTATATGTACATGCAAGTAACTGGAGGGACTTGATCATGAGCGACCGCAGCTTCCTGTTCCTGGTCGGCGCCGCGCGGGCCGGGGGCAACACGGAGATGCTGGCCCGGCGGGCCGCGAAGGAGCTGCCGAGTGGCGCGGACCAGCGCTGGATCCGGCTGCCCGAGGTGCCGCTGGCGCCGTTCGAAGATCGCCGTCACGGCGCCGGCGAACACCCCACGCCCGGTGCGAACGAGCAGCTGCTGATGGACGCGACCTTCGCCGCGACGGACATCGTGATCGTCTCGCCGGTGTACTGGTACTCGGTCGCGGCGAGCGTGAAGCTGTACCTCGACTACTGGTCCGGCTGGATGCGCCTGCCGGTGGAGTTCAAGCCGCGGATGCGCGGGAAGTCGTTGTGGGGCGTGAGCGTCCTGAGCGAGACGGCGCGCGAGGCCCAGCCGCTGATCGGCACCCTCGAGCTGTGCGCGGAGTACCTGAGCATGAACTGGGGCGGTGTCCTGCTGGGCAACGGCAGCCGCCCGGGCGACGTCCTGCTGGACGAGTCGGCCATGACGGCCGCGTCGACCTTCTTCACCGGCGCCGACCTGGTCACCGCCTAAGCCAGGACGTCCTTCGTGAGCAGGCGCAGGCCGTGGATCAGGTCGGCGCCCGAGGGGGCGTGGTCCGGGTCGGCGAGCCACTGCAGCACCACGCCCGAAAGCAGGGCCTGGTGCACGGTGCCGACGGCCCGGGCCTCGGCGCTGCCGTCGTCGAGGCCCTGGAAGAGGTTCGCCAGCCCGAAGCGGGCCAGTTCGAGCGCCTTCGCCAGCTGCGCGCGGACGGCCGGGTCGAGATCCGGCTGCGTGTAGGCCTCGAACGTCATCGCCCACATCCGCCGGTGCGCGGGGAACGACTCGATCACCCGCTGCCAGATCAGCTCGAAGCGCTCGGCCGGTGACGCGTCCGGCGGCGTCTCGACCTGCAGTGTCTTCGCCAGCGTCTCGCCCCACTCCTCGTTCGCCTCGATCAGCGCGGTGTTGAGCAGTGCCTCGCGGGAGCCGAAGTGGTAGCCGATCGCGGCCATGCTGACGTTCGCCGCCGAGGCCAGGTCCCGCACGCTCGTGCGGGCGTAGCCCTTCTCGTTGAGGCAGCGCTTCGCGCCCGCCAGCAGTGCGTCCTTGTTGCCCATGTCCCGAGGTTAGCACGAACGTCTTAGGCGATCGCCTTGCGCGATCGCCCAAATCCGGGTTACCGTTCCCGGCATGCAGAACAGACGAGTCCTCATCTCCGGCGCCAGCGTCGCCGGCCCCGCCCTGGCCTTCTGGCTCCGCCGCTACGGCTTCACCCCGACCGTGGTCGAGCGCGCCCCTCGGCTCCGTGAAGGCGGCTACGCCGTCGACTTCCGCGGCGCTTCCCTGCGCGTCCTCGACCGGATGGGCCTGCTCGGCCAGGTCGAGGCCGCGGCGACGAACATGGGCGAAGTGACCTATGTGGACGAAGACGGCCGGCCGCTGGTCGTCACGCCGCCGACGTTCCAGAGCGGCGAGCTGGAGATCCTGCGCGGCGACCTTTCACGCATCCTGTACGACGCCACGAAGGACGACGTCGAGTACGTCTTCGGCGACTCGATCACCGGCGTAACCGAGCACGGCGACGGCGTCACGGCCACCTTCGAACACGGTGCGCCGCGCGAGTTCGACCTGGTCGTGGGCGCCGACGGGCTGCACTCGAACGTGCGCTCCCTCGTCTTCGGCGACGAGTCCCGGTACCGCCGCGACCTCGGCTACTACGTCTCGATCTTCACCGTGCCGAACCACCTCGGCCTCGACCACGTCGGCCGGTTCTACAACGAGCCGAACCGCACGATCGGCGTCTACAGCGCCCGCGACCACGCGGAAGCGAAAGCCTTGTTCTGGTTCGGTTCCGAGCCGCTCGCGTACGACCACCGCGACGTCGAAGCCCAGCGCCGGATCGTCGAGGAGACCTTCGCGGACGCGAGCTGGGAGGCGCCGGCCCTGCTCGACGGGATGCGGCGGGCGCCGGACTTCTACTTCGACTCGGCCAGCCAGATCAAGCTCGACACGTACTCGACCGGCCGGGTCGCGCTGGTCGGCGACGCCGCGTACTGCGCCGCGCCGCTCTCGGGCATGGGGACGAGCCTGGCGGTCGTCGGCGCGTACGTGCTGGCGGGCGAGCTCGCGGCGGCCGACGGCGACCACGCGACGGCGTTCACCGCTTACCACGAAGAGATGCGCGAGTTCGTCGCCGTGTGCCAGAAACTGGGTGAGGGCAACGGGAAGTGGTTCGTGCCGCCGACCCGCGCGTGGATCCGGCTGCGCAACCTCAACCTGCGGCTGCTGCCGCACCTGCCGTGGCGCAAGGTGATCGAGCAGCTGCCGCTCAAGGCGGGCAACGCGATCACGCTCAAGGAGTATGCGAAGGTGCCGGCGTGACGCCCCGGCGCCGCGCGATGCCGGCCATGTTCTCCTCGCCCCAGTCGCCCAGCGGCAGCAGCGCGGTGTTCAGCCGCTGACCCAGGCCGGTCAGCGAGTACTCGACCTTCGGCGGGACCTCGTGGAACACCTCGCGGTGCACGACCTCGTCCGCCTCCAGCTCCCGCAGCGCCTGGATCAGCATCTTCTCGCTGATCCCCGTCACCTTGCGCCGCAGCTCACCGAACCGCAGCGGCTCGGCGTGCAGGGCCCACAGGATCAGGGCCTTCCAGCGGCCGCCGACGACGTCGATCGCGGCGTCCAGCCCGCACCGGTAGCTTCGGGTCAGCATGCAGGATCCTTACGTTTTGGTGGGTACCCGACTATTTAGTCGGTACTTGTCCAGTGTAAAGCGCTTCAGCAGCATGATGGGCATGGGAGAAAGCAAAAAACAGGTGGGCGTGCTCGGCCTGGGGCGGATGGGCGCCGCCCTCGCCGGCGCGCTCTTGGGGGCGGGCCACGACGTCGTGGTGTGGAACCGGTCGCCGCTCAAGGCCGGCCCGCTGCTGGACCGCGGCGCCCGGCTCGCGGCCACGCCCGCGGAGGTCGCCACGGCGGACGTCGTGCTCAGCTGTCTGTCCACACACGACACTCAACAACCGGTGCTGGAGGAGCTGACGCCGGCGGTGCTGGTGAATCTCACCTCCGGCACACCGGAGCAGGCCCGAGACGCCGCGAAATGGGCGGCCTCGCGGGGCATCGACTACGTGGACGGCGTGATCATGGCCGTCCCGCAAGGCATCGGCACGCCGGCCGCGCGGATCCTCTACGGCGGCTCGGCCACGGCGTTCGAAGCGCACCGCGAGGTGCTGGAAGTGCTGGGGGAGCCGGTGTTCCTCGGCGAGGACGCCGGCCTCGCGGCGCTGTACGACCTGGCGCTGCTGGGCATCATGTGGTCGACGATGAGCGGCTACCTGCACGCGCTCGCGCTGGTCGGCACCGAGGGGGTCACGCCGGAGCGGTTCACGCCGATGGCGTTGCCGTGGCTTGCGGCGGTCGGCGGGTTCCTGACAAGCATGAGCGCCCAGGTGGCGAGCGGCGACTACACAACGGACGTCTCGGCCCTGGACATCAACGCGGCGGGGCTGAAGCTGCTGGTCGAGACGAGCCGGGCGCAGGGCATCAGCACGGTCGTGCCCGCGCCGCTGGCGGAGTTGTTCACCCGCGCGGTCGACGCGGGCCACGGCGCGCACGCGATCGCGAGCGTCATCGAGGAGATCCGGTGAAGTACCTGGGAAAGAAGGCCGTCGTCACCGGCGGCACGCACGGGATGGGCCTGGCGGTGGTCCGCGCGCTGCTCGGCGGCGGCGCGGAGGTCCTGCTGACCGGCCGCGACGTCTCGTCGTCGCGCGGAAAGCTGCCGGGCAAAGCGCACCTGCTGTCCTCGGACGCGGCCAGCCTGGCCGACATCGACACGCTGGGCGCGGTCGCCGCGGAGACGCTCGGCGAGCTGGACCTGGTGTTCGTCAACGTCGGGTTCGCGACCTTGACGCCGTACGAGGTGGCGACGCCCGAGGTCTACGACCGCACGTTCGACGTCAACACCAAGGGCGCGTACTTCACGGCCCAGCGGCTGGCGGGCCTGGTGCGGCCCGGGGGTTCGTTCGTGTTCACGACGTCGGTCGCTGCGGGGGCGGGGATCGCCGGCATGGGCCCGTATTCGGCGGCGAAGGCGGCGGTCCGGTCGTTCGCCCGGACGTACGCGGCCGAGCTGGCCCCGCGCGGGATCCGGGTGAACGTGGTCAGCCCGGGTTACACCGATACGCCGACGATGGGCGTGACCGGTGTCCCCGCCGAGGTCCTGGCGGCGTTCAAGGCCACGGGCGACGAGGTGACGCCGTTGAAGCGCCACGCGACCCCGGAGGAGGTGGCGACGGCGGTGCTGTTCCTGGCCTTCGACGCGACGTTCACCACGGGCGCGGACCTCCCGGTGGACGGCGGCCTCGGCCAGCGCCTGACCCTGCCCGCGTAGACGCCGTGAGGGGCACCCTCAGGGACTTCCGAGCCCTGAGGGTGCCCCTCACGGCACGTCAGCCGAGGTGGATGGCGAGGCCGGTGCCGCCGGGTGCGTGGGCGGGGCGGAGGACGAGGTCGTCGTCGTAGTCACCGCCGTTCTGGGTGCGGAACCCCAGTGGCTCTGCCGTCTCCAGCGTGCGCAATCGGGTGCGCAGCAGGTCTTGTGACTCGGCGAACTCCTCCGGCGACACGCGGTCCGCGCCGTACACCGCGACCGGGGGCAGGACCGACATCCCCGCGTAGAACAGCGTCCCGTGGTGCAGCGGGAACAGGATGTCGTTCAGCGGGCCGTTGATCCCGCGCGGGCCGAGGGCGGGTTCGCGGGCGCCCGCGCTCAGGACCACCATCGCGCGTTTGCCCGCGAGCTTGCCTTCGCCGTAGCGGAGCGTGCGGCCGTCCCCGGCGCGGACGCCGTAGCCGAAACCCTTCACGAACACCCGGTCGAACCAGCCCTTGAGGATCGCCGGCAGGCCGTACCACCACAACGGGAACTGCACGACGACGGCGTCCGCCCAGGCCAGCTTCCCGTGCTCGGCCACGATGTCCGCGCTCAGCTCACCGCCGGCGTACGCGCGGGCGGACGTCGCCCCGACGACCAGCCGCTCGTCCCCGGCCGCTGTGCCGAAGTCGGCCGCGTCGACGACCGGGTTCCACTTCATCGCGTACAGATCCGACTCCCGGACGTCGTGACCGAGCTCCCGGAGCGTCCGGAGCCCGTCGTCGCGGAGGGCCCCGCCCAGCGAGCGCGGCTCGGGATGCGCGAATACCCACAAGACGTTCATGACCTCGATCATCACGCCGCCGGCGGGCGCGATCGAGTGGCCCGATGGCCAACCTGTGCAAGAATCGAGCCATGGCTCTGTCTCCTGGGGCTGAGCCCCAGACCCCAACCGGGGGGCAAGCCCCCCTGGACCCCCCAACCACGTCGGTGTTCCTGCACCCCGAGCGCCACCACGTCGCCGTGCTGGTCCGGCACGGCATGCTCGTGATGGAGCTGGGCATCGTCCACCGCCTGTTCGGGCAGGCGCGCTCCGCGGCGGGTGAGCCGCTGTACGAGGTCGTGACCTGCGCACTCGAGCCGGGACTCGTCCGCACCGACTCCGACTTCACCATTCCGGTCGACCGCGGCCCGGAGGTCATCGCCGAGGCCGACACGGTGATCGTCCCGGCTTCCCGCGCCGAGTACGAGCCGATGGCCCGGGTGCTGACGCCGGCCCTCAAGACCGCGCTGGAGCTGATCCCGGCGGGCGCGCGGATCGCGTCGATCTGCACGGGCGCGTTCGTGCTCGCCGCGGCCGGCCTGCTCGACGGCCGCCCGGCCACCACGCACTGGCGCTCCGCCGAGGAGCTCCAGGAGCGGTTCCCCGAGGTCCGGGTCGACCCGTGCGTGCTCTACACCGAAGACGGCAACGTGCTGACGTCCGCCGGGGTCGCCTCCGGGATCGACCTGGTGCTGCACATGATCCGCCGCGACCACGGCACGGCCGTCGCCAACGAGGTCGCGCGCGGCACGGTCGTTTCCCCGCACCGCGAAGGCGGCCAGGCCCAGTTCGTCCGGCGGCCGGTGCCTGAGCCGCGGACGTCGTCGACCAAGGCCGCTCGCGCGTGGGCGCTGGAGAACCTGCACCGGCCGTTGACGCTGCGCGAGCTCGCCGCCCGCGAGGCCATGAGCACCCGCACGTTCACCCGCCGCTTCCGCGAAGAGGTCGGCATCTCGGCGCTGCAATGGCTTACGCAGCAACGGGTCGAGCGCGCCCGCCAGCTCCTGGAGGAGTCGGACCTGCCGGTCGACCGCGTCGCGGCCGAAGCCGGCTTCGGCACGGCGGCGTCCCTGCGCCAGCACTTCCAGGCCGCACTCGGCGTGTCACCGAGCGCTTACCGCGTCACCTTCCGCGGCGAACTGGCCGCGCAGGCCGGCTGAGTCCCGCTAGCGTGGCCGGCATGTCCGTCGAGTTCTACGTCAGCCACAGCCGGTTCACGACCCGGGCCCGCAGGCGGGCTGGCTCGACGGAACCCCGAGCGACGTCGCCGCGCTGCGTGAAGCCGCCGCGCAGCTCGTCTTCCACTACTGGGCGCAGGGCGACATCACGCAGCACGGCTTCCCCGCTGCGCGCGGCGGGGAGATCAACCTGCGTTACGCCGAGGACATGTTCACCCGCCTGCGCGAACTCGACCCGGCGCCGCCCGGCGGCCCGCGCGAGCCCGTGAGCCGGATCGTCGGCTGCTGCCGTGATTTCACCCTCCTGTTCGTCTCGCTGGCCCGCCACCACGGCATCCCGGCCGAGCCGGCCCGCGCGGACGAGCTGGCCGAGCTGCTCGCCGACCCGGACCTCGAGCAGCTCCGGGTGGTCTTCGAAGCCGACGACGTCCGCGTGCCGCCGATGATCCGTTCGGTCATCCCGCCGGGGCCGGTTCCGGTCGAGGTCGTGCTGCGGTGACCAGGGTGATCCGCAGGGCAGCCAGCCGCGCCGGGTCGGCGATCACGTCGTAGCCGGCCACCCGCTCGTCCTCGATCGTCACCAGCAAAGCGAGTGTCAGCCGGCCGCGCGGGGCCACGACCACGCCGACGAAGCCGTCGATCAGCGCCGGTTCCGCGAACCGGGCGCGCTTGCCGAACACCTGAGTCTCCTCCGCCACCGCGCGGGCGCCGCGGACTTCGCGAGGCGCACCGACCGGCAACGCGGCCGCGTCGGCACGGCGGACGACGTCCGGGGCCAGCACCGCGAGCAGCTCGTCGAGGTCGCCGCCGCGGGCCGCGGTCAGGAACGCGTCGACGACCCGGCGGTGCCGGGCGAGGTCGGTGGCGGGCAGGGGAGACGTGCCCCGGACGCGGTGCCGCGCGCGGCTGGCGAGCTTCTTCGCCGCCACCGGCGTCCGGTCCAGCACCGGCGCGATCCGGTCGAACGGCACCGCGAACAGGTCGTGCAGCACGAACGCGACCCGTTCGGCGGGGCCCAGCGCGTCAAGCACCACGAGCAGCGCGCGGCCCACCGAGTCGGCCAGCTCCACCTCGCCCGCCGGGTCGGCGTCGGCGGCCGGCTCGGGCAACAGCTCGACCGGATCCTCCCGGCGTGCCTTGCGCGAGCGCAAGGCGTCGAGGCAGACGCGGGCGACGACCGTGGTCAGCCAGGCCGCGACGTTGTCGACGCCGTCCGCCCGGCTCAACCGCAGCCACGCCTCCTGGACCGCGTCGTCCGCCTCGGCCGCCGAGCCCAGCATTCGGTGCGCCAGCCCGCGCAGCCTGCCGCGCTCGGCCTCGAACCGTTCCGCCAGCTCGTCCATCGGTCACCTTCCGCTCGCGTCAGCCGTCGCTCTCCTGACGAATCCCCGCGACCCGAGGTGACCGATGAGCTTGCTGACCCCAGCCGACCTGGGCGACTGGCGCCTGCCGAACCGCGTGGTGCTGGCGCCGACGACCCGCGCCCGCGGCCGCGTGCCCACGGACCTGCACGCCGAGTACTACGCGCAGCGAGCGGGCGCCGGGCTCGTCATCACCGAGGGGACCTGGGTGAGCGACCGGGCCGTCGGCTTCCCGGACGTCCCCGGGGTGTACACCGAGGAGCAGGTCGCCGGGTGGCGGCGGGTCACGGACGTCGTGCACGCGCTCGGCGGCCGGATCGTGCTGCAGCTGTGGCACACCGGCGCGGTGTCGCACACGGAGTTCCTCGGCGCGCGGCCGGCGGGGCCGTCCGCGGTCGATCCGGCGGAGTCCGTGCACACGCCCAGCGGCCGGCGGCCCACGGTGACGCCGCGGGAGATGAGCGCCGGCGAGATCGAGCGGACCGTCGAGGACTACCGGACGGCGGCCGTGAACGCCCGGCGCGCCGGGTTCGACGGCGTCGAGGTCGCCGCGCACGGCGTCTACCTGCTCGCGCAGTTCCTGCACCCGCGGCTGAACCGGCGCCGCGACGCGTACGGCGGTTCGGCGCGGGCCCGGCGGAAGCCGGTGCTGGACGTCGTCGACGCCGTGGCCGGTGCCGGGATCGCCGTGGGCGTGCGGCTCGCGCCGTACTGGACCGGGGGACTGTTCACTGTGGACGATGGCGTCCGGGCCGACCTCGACGAGCTGGTCCGCGAACTGGGCTCGCTCGCCTACCTGCACCTGCGGGGGCCGGACACCGGACCGGACTTCGCCGCCTTCGCGCGTTATCGGCGGCTGTTCGACGGACCGCTGATCGTCAACAACGGCTTCGACCGGGACTCGGGAAGCGCCGTGGTCGAGGCCGGGATCGCCGACGCCGTTTCGTACGCACGGCACTTCGTCGCGAACCCGGACCTGGTGACGCGGTTCGCGCTCGGCCGCGACCTCGCCGCCGGCGACCCGGCGACGTACTACGGCGGCGGGGTCAGGGGATACCTGTGCCACGGCTGATCACTCCGCCGGACACCAGAGAGCCAGCTCGCTCCCACCCGGCTCGCGGAAGTGGAACCGCCGCCCGCCGGGGAAACCGAACGGCTCGACCGTCACCACCCCACCGGCCGCCTCGACGGCGGTGCGGGCCGCCGCGAGGTCGTCCGTGCGGATCGTGACCAGGGGCGCGGGGGCTTGCGCGGCCGTGTCCGCCTGGAACCCGAAGGTGATCCCGGCCGCGCGGACGTCCGCGTACTCCGGGCCGTACGGCGTGACCGCCCACCCGAACGCGTGCTCGAAGAACCGGCCCGACGCCGCGGACGACGTGGACGGGAACTCGACGAAGTCGACTTCGTACATGCCACCGACGCTAGCGGCGACCACCGACAAAATCGGCCGGATGGCCATTCGTCCACGACCGGACGACCGATGTGACGAGGCCGCCGGCCCGCGAAGCTCGTCCCATGAACACGAGCACGAAGATGATCGGCGTCGGCGCGGCACTGGTGGTCACCCTGACCGGGTGCGGTCTCAAGGAAGGCATCGACGAGAACGCGAACGGGCACGTCAAGACCGTCGGCTACGAGAGTGGCGCGGAAGGCAAGAAGAACCAGGACGCGCGGCTGCCGGGCTGGGTGCCGGACCAGGCGAAGGCGGTCGCCGAGGTCATCCGGACCACGGGTTCCGAGCGGCTCCTGAAGTTCACGACCGCGGCACTGCCGCCGACCTGCGTGCTGGGCGCGCCGACGAAGACGGCGGCCACGCTGACCGCCGACTGGTGGCCGCGCGGCGCGGAGACCCGGACCGACCGGATCTGCGAGGACTGGCACGTCTTCGCCGCCGACGGCGCGGTGTTCGCCTACAAGCCGGAGACGATCGAGCAGAAGCCGTGACTCAAGCGGGGCGGCCCGCGCCCGCGTAGTCGTCGCCCTTGGAGTGGTACGTGTGGATCTGGATGGCCTGGCCCTCGGTCGGCGCGTTGATCATCAGGCCGTTGCCGAGGTACAGGCCGACGTGGTGGATCCGGGTCGCCGGGCTGCCGTAGAACACCAGGTCGCCCAGCCGCGGCTCCTGCGACGGCGGGACCGCCGGGATCGAGCGGAACTGGCTGTCGGCCGTCCGCGGCAGCGCGACGCCCGCGCTGTCGTACGACGCCTTCGTGAGGCCCGAGCAGTCGAAGCCGGCCGCGCCCGCGTCCGGGCCGTTGCCGCCCCAGACGTACGGGAGGCCCAGCTGGCCGAGGGCGAACCGGGCCGCCTGGACCGACGGGGTGCCCGCGCGGGCCGGGTCGAGCGAGAGCGTCGCGTACAGCTGGGCCGTGCCGAGCACGCGCTGGCGGAACAGCTCCGCCTCGCCGCCCGGGTGGTAGCTCGCGATCGCCTTCCACCAGCCCGCGCCGGCGCCGAGGTCGGTGCCGCCCGCGCAGAGCGACCGGCCGGCCGCGACCGACGCCGAGCTGGGGTCGTCCGCGGCAGGCTTCGCGACGCCCGGGATGCTCGCGCCGTACTTCTTGAACTGTGCCGCCGACAGCCCGAGCAGGCTCTCGCCGCCGCGGCCGTGGTTCGACGCGGCCGAGCCGACGCCGGCGAGCGTGACCCACGACAGGTGGCACGACGGATCTTCGCCGCGCAGCGCCAGCTCGCCGTTGGCGTAGCCGATGAGCGCGTTCGCGGGGATGTCGAGGGGCCCGGCCAGCTGGTCGGCCCACTGCTGCAGCGGGGTCTTGCCGCCCGCGCCGGACGCGCCCTGACCCGGCTCCTGGGCCTTCACCGGTGCGCTCACTTCGAGGACCGAGGGGCCCGACGCCGCGCCGGCGGCCGTCGGCAGCGGCGGCGCGGGGGCCGGTGCGGGCTCCGGGGTGCGGTCCGCCAGCAGCCAGCCCGCCGTGACCAGCCCGGCGACGAGCGGGAGCGCGACGAGGCCGCGCAGGGCCGCGCCACGAGCCCAGGAAGTCGGCTTGGTCGTCACGGGGTCCAACTTAGAAGAGCGCACCTCTGTGTGAACGAGCGAGCGGCGTGCACGTTAGGGGGACTCCCATATGGTGGGCACATGCCTGAGATCGACGCCGCCCGCTTGAGCGCGGCGCTCAAGGACCGCTACGCGAAGATCGACGTCGTCGACACGACCGGGTCCACCAACGCCGACCTGCGCAAAGCCGTCGACGACGGCGCCGCGGACCGGACCGTCCTGCTGGCCGAGACGCAGACCGCGGGGGTCGGCAGGCGCGCGCGATCGTGGAGTTCGCCGAAGGGCGCGGGGCTGTACCTGAGCGTCGCGCTGCGGCCGTCCGGCGTGTCGTTCTCGGCCCTCGGGTCACTGTCCGTCGTCGCCGGGCTCGCCGTCCGCGCGGCCGCCGCCGGTCTCGGCGTCGACGCCGTGCTGAAGTGGCCGAACGACGTCCTCATCGGCGGCGCGAAGTGCGCCGGCATCCTGGCCGAGGCCGTTGGGGGCACGGACCCCTCGATCGTGCTCGGGATCGGGCTCAACGTCCTGCCGCTCGGCGACGTCCGGCCGGGGCCCGGCGGGCTGCCCGCGACGTCGCTCGCCGAGCACGGCGCCACGACCACCGACCGCACCGACGTCGCCGTCGCGCTGCTCACGGAGTTCGACGACCTCGAACGGCGCTGGCGCTACGCGGCGGGCGACCTCACCGAAGCGGGCCTGCTCGGGGACTACCGCGCCCACTGCGCGACCCTCGGCCAGGACGTCGAGGTGCAGCTGCCGGACGGCACGTCCCTCGTCGGCCGAGCGGCCGACATCGACGCCGCGGGGCAGCTCCAGGTCGACATGGCGGGCGGTCAGCGGCACACCGTCTTCGCGGGTGACGTGGTGCACGTCCGCCCGGCCTGAAAGTTTGGGGCGTTGCACGTACCGGCCAGGCGTCTCGCCGGTACGGTGGGACGACACCGCCGCACCGACCTTGGGAGCGTCCGCCGTGGCTTATCCGGACGATTTGCTCAGCGAGCAAGAGCACGTCGTGGTGCACAGTCACCCGCACTTCAAGATGCTGATCTTCCCGACGCTCGCGTTGCTGCTCACCCTGGGCGCGGGCACCTGGCTCGCGATCCTCGCGAGGGACGCCGGCTCGCCGTGGAACACGGTCGGGCTGATCGCCATCGGGGTGGTCGCTCTCGTGCTGGTCGTGTGGCTGTTCCTCACGCCGTTCGTGCGCTGGCGCACCACCCACTTCATCGTGACGACCGATCGCCTCATCGCCCGTGAGGGTGTGCTGAAGCGCACCGGCATCGACATCCCGATGAGCCGCATCAACAGCGTCCAGTTCGAGCACGGCCTGCTCGACCGGGTCTTCGGCTGCGGCACGCTGATCATCGAGTCGGCGTCGCACGAGCCGCTGCGGTTCGAGGACATCCCGCACGTCGAGCGGGTGCACACGGTGATCTACCGCGAGGTCAACGACAACCCGAACGACGACTACCACGCGCCGGCGCCCCAGCAGACCGAGCCGTTGCCGCCGCAACCGCGCGGCGACCGACGACGCTGATGGGCACGCGTGAACTGGGCCTGCCGGAACGGGTCCCCGCCACGGGTGAATTACCGGAGCGGGTCACGATCTGGGAGGTCGGCCCACGGGACGGCCTCCAGAACGAGAAGACGATCGTCCCGGTCGAGGTCAAGCTGGAGTTCCTCGACCGGCTCGCCGCGGCGGGCCTGACGACGCTGGAGGCGACCAGCTTCGTGCACCCGAAGTGGGTGCCGCAGCTGGCCGACGCCGAGCGGCTGCTGGCCGGGCTGGACCGCCGCGACGGCGTCCGCTACCCGGTGCTGGTGCCGAACGAGCGCGGCCTGGACCGCGCGCTCGAAGCCGGCGTCGAGCACATCGCGATCTTCGCGAGCGCGACGGAGACGTTCGCGCGCAAGAACCTCAACTCGTCGCTCGACGAGCAGTTCGCGATGTTCGAGCCGGTGGTCACGCGGGCCCGCGAGGCCGGGCTGGACGTCCGTGGCTACCTGTCGATGTGCTTCGGCGACCCGTGGGAAGGCGTCGTGCCGGCGAAGCAGGTCGCCGACGCGGGCCGCCGGCTGCTGGAGCTGGGCTGCACGCAGCTCTCGCTCGGCGACACCATCGGCGTCGCGACGGCGGGGCAGGTCGAGACGCTGATCGGGCTGTTCGGCGATGTCGGTACTTTGGCCGTGCACTTCCACGACACCTACGGTCAGGCTCTGGCCAACACCCTCGCGGCGCTCCGATGTGGAGTGTCTACTGTGGATTCGTCGGCGGGCGGCCTCGGCGGCTGCCCGTACGCCGAGTCGGCCACCGGCAACCTCGCCACCGAGGACCTCGTGTGGCTGCTGGACGGGCTCGGCGTCGCCCACGGCGTCGACCTGGCCGCCCTGGTGGCGACCAGTACGTGGATGGCGGGACAGCTCGGCCGCCCGAGCCCGTCCCGGGTGGTCGCCGCGCTGAGCTGACCTCGGTTGACCCGGCTGTGGCGGGGTGCGGTATCAAGGGGGACCGGCAGCGCCGCGGCCGCGTCGAAGAGTTCTGTGCCCGTGGGCACCGACCGAGCCGGAGGATGGGTGTGACCGAGCCTTCCGAGGCGGGCTCCGAGCCGGTCGAGGTCGACCTCGACCCGGACCTGGATACCGGGCCGATCCGGCTGCCCGGCTACGGCCTGACGGACTCGGGCGCGTTCGAAGAGGCCCCGACGCCGCCTTCGGGCAGCCCCGCGCCGTGGCCGCACGCGGTGTCGCCACTGCTGCCGCCGTACCCGCTGCCCCCGGCCCCGCCGGCGCCCGCCGGCCCGCCTCCGCCGGTCGCGGGCCCGCCGATGAGCCCGGGCTCGCCCGCGCCGCTGCCACCGCTCGGCTCGCCGCGCACGGAACGGGAAAGCGTCGTCGCGCTGTTCCTGGTCCACATGTTCCCGATCGGGCACCTGCCGATCGCGATGGACAAGCCCGCGTTGCAGCTGCCGCTGCCCGACGACCCGGACGGTTTCCCGCCCAACGACCACCCGGACGCCCGGCTGATCTTCGACGACCAGGCCCTCACCAACGTCACCGCCGGGTTCCGCCGGTCGCCGACCGCGGCGCCGCTGCCGGTCCCGCGGTACGTCACCGCGGACTACGTGCCGTACGCGCACGCGACGCAGGCCGTGTGGATCCGCCGGTTCGTCCTCGGCGACGGCCCGCTCGGGCCCGAATACGCCTGGCCGCCGGGTGAGCAGTACCCCGACGGCAGCCTGTACCCCGCCCAGCCGGTGATGGTCCCGGTCGACACCGTGCTCGACCGCTTCGGACCGGCGTACGGGCGCGTTTTCGCCGCCGACGGCACGCCGTTCGGGGAACGCTCGCTGCCACCGGGCACGCGCGACGCCGAGTACCGGCGGTACGTCGTGGTGCGCAAGGTGCCCATGTGGCGCTCGGAATCGGCGCACTGGTTCGGTCAGGTCGGCGGTGGCACCCGGTACCGGGCCCTGCTGGGAGCGGACGAACTCGTCACCCTCGGCTACCTGGCCGAGGCCAAGGGGGAGGACGCATGAACACGCAGTCGATCCAGCGCTGGCTCGGAGTGCTGGGGGTGCCGACCGAGGTCGTCTCGCTCGGCGCCGAGGTCGACAACGCCTGGTGCCTGATGCAGGGCGAAGACGGGGCGTGGGAGGTGTTCTGGCGCGAACAGGGCAACCGCTACGACTGGGCCCGGTTCACCAGCGAACAGGTCGCGTGCCACTACCTCTTCGGCCGGCTGGCCTGGGCGCAGGTCGCCCGCGGCGCCGTCGGCCTGCTCCCGGGCAAGTGAAAAGCCGTGAATGGCACATCGAGGGACTCTGAGTCCCTCGATGTGCCATTCACGGACCTCAGGACACGGCGTAGGTGAAGACGTGCGCCGCGGCTGTGCCGGTGGACGTCGGCAGGGTGACGCTGCGGACCTGCTTGGCCGGGTCCAGGGCGATCGGCGCCGTCGCGAACAGGTACGACGTGTACGGCCGCGACAGCCGGAACATGTACCGCGGGAACGCCGAGTTCACGTACGGCACCTGCGCGACGACGGTGTTCCCGAACTGCGGGGTCTCCGCGCCGCCCTGGAGCAGCCATTCCGACAGGCCCAGCGCGCCTTGCTGCGTCGAGCCGTCGGTGTAGGTGACGGTCACGCTGCCCTGCGCGTCACCGCCGGTCGCCGAGCCGAGGAACGACAGCTTCGTCGCACCCGCCGGGGCGTCGACCGCAAGCGTTTGCCCTGAGGCGATCACGTTGTCCGGTGCCCCGGCCGGGCTCGACGGCCAGGTGAACTCCCGCACCTTCTCGCCCGGCTTGACGCCGCTCTTGGCCAGGCCCTGCGCGGAGTAGGCGAACTGGCCGGGGTAGAGATCCGTCTCGCCGAAGTCGCCGTACTGGACGAACCGGTCGTCCGTGACGCCGACGTTCGTGTTCGCCGCGTGCAGCGTCCCCGGCTTCCCGACGGTCACCGGCAGGTACGACGGCAGCTGCCCGCTGAACTCCACCGGCACGCTCGCGTAGGCGTCCGGCGTCCCGGCGGCGGCCGTCACCTTCACTTGTTGCGACGCCGTGCCGTGAGCGCCCACGGTGAGCGTCCCGCTCGACGGCGTCACGGTGATCCCGGCCGGCGGCTTGGCGTGCCAGGTCACCCGGCCCGATCCGGTGATGCCCTCCGCCGTCACGGTGGCCGCCGTCGCCGCGCCACCGGGCGCGACGACGATCCGGCCCGGGCCGACGCGGCCGCGCACCGGCACCTCGCCGTCGCGGAAGGACGGCGGAGCGTCCGAAGCGCCGGAACCCCACGACGTCGGCGACGCGCCGAGCGTGAAGTCCAGCCGGCCGCCGTTCACCGCGAACGACTCCGGCAGCCACGGCTTCGTGCTCGCCTTCCCGTTCACCTTCAGGCTCTTCACGTACTTCACCGAGCTGGACGCGCCGGGCGCGGTGATCGTGAGCCGCTGCCCGGTCGCCCGGGTGAGCGTGACCTTCGGGAACATCGGGCTGGCCAGCACCATCTCGGCGCGCCCCGGCGCCTCCGGGTACATGCCGAGCGCGGCGAAGACGTACCACGCCGACGTCGCGCCGAGGTCGTCGTTGCCGGGCAGGCCGTCCTCCGTCGGCTTGAACAGCAGCTCCGCCGAGCGGCGCACGATGTCCTGCGTCTTCGACGGCGCGCCCGCGTACGCGTACTCCCACGGCACCTCGAACGAGGGCTCGTTCGACATGAACGCGTACGGCGAACTGGCGTCGCTGTTCAGCTTCGTGAAGAAGAAATCGAGGCGCTTCTTGACGGCGTCGTCGCCACCCATCGCGTCGAAGAGGCCGCGGACGTTGTACGGCACCATCCACGTGTACTGCGCCGCGTTCCCTTCCTGGTAGCGCATTTCCTGGTACTCCGCGGGATCGAACGGTGAGAGGAACTGCCCGTCGCGCATCCGGGTCTGCAGGTAGCCGGTGGCCGGGTTGTAGACGTTCTCCCAGTACTGCGCGCGGGTCATGAACTGCTGGTAGGTGTGCTGCTGACCGAGCCGTTGCGCCAGCTGCGCGATGCCGAAGTCCGCCGTCGTGTCTTCGAGCATGTCGGAGACGTTGTTCGGGTGGTAGCCCAGTGTCTGGTAGTCGGACAGACCCGGGCGTTCGAGGGCGCGTTCACCCGCCTGCTGGACTCGGGTGGCGCCGGTGACCATCGACTTCAGCGCCTGACCGGCGTCGAAATCCGTGGCACCGAAGGCGTACGTGCTGGCGATGATCGAGTGGTACGGGTCGCCGCCCATCACGCCCATGAAGTCGTTGTTCTGCGACCACCGGTCCCAGACCCCGCCGGCCTGGTTCGCCTGGTTGAGCATGGACTGCGCCATGTCGGCGGCCTCGTGCGGCGCGAGCATCGACAGCAGCTGGACCTCGTCGCGGTAGGTGTCCCAGCCGGAGAAGTTCGCGTACTGCGCGTGGCCCGGTTTCGCGCGGTGGATCGCCTTGTCGAAACCGGGGTAACGACCGTCCACATCGGAGAAGACGTTCGGCTGCAGGAGGGTGTGGTACAGCGCGGTGTAGAAGGTGCGCGTGGCCGCGTCCGTGCCGCCTTCGACGGCGATCTGGTTCAGGCGCGCGTTCCAGGTCTGGCGGGCCTTGGCCTTCACCGTGTCGAAGGAGTCTTGACGCTGCTCGGTCTTCGCGTTGAGCCGCGCGCCATTGGTGTCCACATAGGACAGTCCGACGCGGACCTGCACCGGCTTGGCCGGGTCGAAACTCAGGTAGGCGCCCGCGCCACCGTCGGCGGTGACGACCTGCTTGTCCCAGGTGTCCTTGCTCAGGTCGCCGCCGCGGGCGGTGGTCGCGCCCGGCGTCACAGCGGCGTTCTGCCAGGTGCCGGACGTCGTGAACGGCTGGTCGAAGGAGGCGGTGAAGTAGACCTTGTAGGTGTTGGGGCCGCGGCAGAAGTGCCCGCTCGACACCCAGCCTTCGACGGTCCGCGTGGCCGGGTCGACCGTCACGGACGCGTCGTCGCTGCCCATCGCGGACTGGGCGACGTCGATCAGGAGCGTCGCGGGGGAGTTCTTCGGGAAGGTGAACCGGCCGAGGCCGGAGCGCTGCGTCGCGGTCAGCTCGGTGGTGATGCCGGAGCCGGTGGTCACCTTGTAGTAGCCGGGGGACGCGGACTCGTCGGCGTGGCTGAAGGTGGGGAAGTACTTGGTGGCGTCGACCGCGGGCGACGTCGTGATGGTGCCGGCGAACGGCAGGAACGGGACGTCGCCGGCCGCGCCACCGCAGCCGGCGCCGTTGAAGTGGGTGAGGCTGAAGCCGCGGAG
The DNA here is from genome assembly GCF_046548675.1 of Amycolatopsis sp. cmx-8-4. Lineage (NCBI taxonomy): Bacteria > Bacillati > Actinomycetota > Actinomycetes > Pseudonocardiales > Pseudonocardiaceae > Amycolatopsis > Amycolatopsis sp. cmx-8-4. The sequence goes on along the minus strand of NZ_JAEBDZ010000010.1, from coordinate 186,689 downwards.
CCGGTTCTCTTCCCAGGCGTAACCGCCGTCGCGGTCGCGGGCGTAGTACCGGCCCTGCCCGGCGGGCGGCTTGGGCTGCAGGGGCGTGTCGGGGCTCCACTGGACCATGCCGAAGGGGACGTCGGCGCCGGGGAAGGTGTCGCCGGCGTAGGTGTTGGTCTCGGGGGTGTCGCCGGCCTTGGCGCCGACGAAGGGATTGACGTAGGCGGCGAGGTCCTTGGCGTGGTCGGGCTCGGCGTAGGCGGGGGTGGCCACGGCTGTGATGAGGGGAACGATCAAAGCCGCGGTGACGACTCTGCGCATGCTCTTCCTCCCGGGGTGAGCGGGTCACCGCAGGCCTGACAACGTTGTCAGAGAGCAGGGGTGACCCGGCGAGCACTGGGAGTGAATCACCGGCGGTTCGGGCCGGTCAAGAAGTGCCCGCCAAGCGGCCTATCCCGTCAGCGCGCTCCGAGGTCGGCGCCTGAGCGGGATGCGGCGCCCGGTCCGTCGGCGCAGTGGGGCGGCCGACGCTGTTGGCCGCTTGCCAGCGCCCCAATGTGGCGTTCGGTGCGTTGGACGCACCGAACGCCACATTGGGTGCGTCTGACGCACCCAACGCCACATTGGGTGCGTCTGACGCACCCAACGCCACATTGGGGCGCTCGGGCGCAGCGCGAGCCCGGGTCAACGCTTGAGGATCCCCAGTACGTCGTCGTGCAGGAGGCCGTTCGTCGACAGTGCGCTTCCGTTGTCGTAGCGCCCCGCGCCGTCCAGGTCCGAGAACCGGCCGCCCGCTTCCGTGACGATCACCTGCGCCGCCGCGACGTCCCACGGGTTCACGATGCACTCGGCGGCGACGTCCATCGCGCCCTCCGCGACCAGGACGTGCTGCCAGAAGTCGCCGAACGCGCGGGACTCCCAGCACGCGTCGAGCAGGTCCAGGTACTTCTCGCGCGAGTGGTACTCGCGCCACGAGTTCACGTCCGTGGTGGACAGGTAGGCGTCCGAGAGGGAGGAAACGCCGGAAACCGACAGCTGCCGGGTCCCGGCGGAGTCGGACGAGAACGCCCCGGCGCCCGAAGCCGCCCACCAACGGCGGCCCAGCAGCGGCGCGCTGATCATGCCGACGACCGGGTCGCCGTCGACCACCAGGGCGATCAGGGTCGCCCAGACGGGTACACCCCGCAGGAAGTTCTTGGTGCCGTCGATCGGGTCGAGCACCCAGGCCCGGCCGGTCGCGGCCGAGCCGCCGCGCTCCTCGCCGAGCACGGCGTCTTCCGGCCGCTCCGCCGCCAGCACCGCGCGGATCGCGTCTTCGACGGCGGTGTCCGCGTCGGTCACCGGGGTGCGGTCGGGCTTGCGCTCCACCCTCAGGTCCAGGGCGCGGAAGCGCGCCGTCGTGATCGCGTCGGCGGCGTCAGCCAGCCGGGTGGCGAGGGCCAGATCATCTCCGTAGCCAGGCACGGTCACGATGGTTTCACGCCTCCCCGCCGTAGAGTTGGCCAGGTGAGCATGGTCCTACTCGCCGAAGACGATCCGGCTATCGCCGAACCGCTCTCCCGCGCCCTCGAACGTGAGGGATACGAGATCCACGTCGTCACCGACGGCCCTTCGGTGCTCGACGCCACCGCCGCCCAGCGCGTCGACCTGCTCGTCCTGGACCTGGGGCTGCCCGGGATGGACGGGCTGGAGGTCTGCCGGCGCCTCCGGGCCAACGGCACCGAGCTGCCCGTCCTGATGCTCACGGCCCGGACCGACGAGGTCGACTTCGTCGTCGGCCTCGACGCGGGGGCCGACGACTACGTTGCCAAGCCGTTCCGGCTGGCCGAGCTCCTCGCCCGGATCCGCGCGCTGCTGCGCCGCCGGGTGCCCGAGGTGCTCGAGGCCGGCGGGGTCCGGATGGACCTCGGCGCCCGGCTCGTGACCGTCGACCTGCACGAGGTGCAGCTGGCGAACAAGGAGTTCGAGCTGCTGCGCGTCCTGATGACCCGCGCCGGGCAGGTCGTCAGCCGCGACGAGATCCTCGCCGAGGTGTGGAACGACCTCGAGTCGAAGACGTCCAAGACGCTCGACATGCACATGTCGTGGCTGCGGCGGAAGCTCGCCATCGCCGCCGACGAGGCCGCCGGGCGCACCAGCAAGACCCACGACGGCGAACGGCGGATCGCCACGGTCCGCGGCGTCGGCTTCCGCTTCAACGCCGAATAAGCCGTGCGCCGCCGCATCCTGCTGGCCATCCTCCTCGCCGTCGCGGTCACCGCGGCGGTGCTCGGCATCCCGCTGGGCATCGTGGCGAGCTGGCAGATCGAGTCGAGCTACCGCGAGACGCTCGCGGAAAACGCGCGCGCCGCGGCGGCGATCCTCGACACCGAGATCGCGAACGGCCAGGACATCGACCTCGACCAGGTGCGGGCCGCGGTCCCGGTCAACGGCCTGCTGACCGTCCGCGCCAGCAACCAGATCGAGAAGCGCTACGGCAGCGACCCGGGCGCCGACACCGTCACCGAGACGGCCGACCTGGCCCGCGACGGCAAGGTCGAGATCGCCGTCCCGGCCGGCCCGATGCACGAGCGGCAGACAACCGTGACGCTCGTCGTCATCCTGCTGGTGCTGCTGTCGATCACCACCGGCGCGGTGGTGGCGCTGGTGACGGCGCGGCGGCTGGCCAAACCGCTGCGGCACGTCGCCGAACGCGCGTCCCGGCTCGGCGGCGGTGACTTCCGGCCCGACCCCAGCCGCTACGGCGTCGGCGAGCTCGACATGGTCGCCGAGGCGCTGGACGCCTCCGGCACCGCGCTCGCCCAGCTCGTGCAGCGGGAACGGCAGCTGGTCGGGGACGTCTCGCACCAGCTGCGCAGCCGGCTGACGGCGTTGCAGCTGCGGCTCGAGCCGCTCACCGTGCACCCGGACGGCGAAGTGGCCGACGAGTCGAAGGCGGCCCAGGAGCAGGCGGACAGGCTCGCCGAGGCGCTCGAAGGGCTGCTGGCGGCCGCGCGCGCCGCGCGTGAGGTCGGCGCCGAACCCGTCGACCTGCCGAACCAGCTGCCCAAGATGGCGCAGGAGTGGCGTGAGCTGCTCCGCTCGGAGGGCCGCAACCTGCGGATGCGCGTCGCCGACGGCCTGATGGCGCGGGCCACGCCCGGGCGCCTGCGCGAGGTCATCGGCGTCCTGCTGGACAACGCGCTGCGCCACGGCTCGGGCACGGTCAGCGTGGTCGCCCGCCGCGGTGACGCCGAGGGCACGGTGGTCGTCGAGGTCAGCGACACCGGCTCCGGCGTCCCCGACGAGCTCGCCCCGCACATCTTCGAACGCGGTTTCTCCGGCGGCGGCTCCACCGGCGTCGGGTTGGCGCTGGCCCGGGCCCTGGTCGAGGCCGACGGCGGCCGGCTCGAGCTGTCGAACCGCCGTCCGGCCGTGTTCAGCCTGTTCCTCAAGGTCCCCAAGCCGAGCGACGTCCCCGAGGTGCGCTGGCCCGCCGAGCGCGTCCCGCGTTAACCGATGTCGGCCGTCACGAGCAGGACGAACCCGGCTCGCGCGGGCATGCCGAGGCTCGTCCACAGCTGGGCCGGATCGGTCGCGCCCAGCTCCACCCGCAACGGCGATTCGGTGCTGAGGACGGCGTTCAGCGCGGCGTCGAGCAGGTCGTGCTCCTCCCGGATCGCCCCGGCCCGCGCGGTGACGAGGTAGGAAAGCGCGCAGCGCCGGGCCGCGCGCTTCCCCTCCCTCTCTTCTTCCGCCCCGACGGCGTCGCGCAGCGCGAAGAGGAACAGCTCCACGCTCCGCACCTGCGACTCCGTCTGCCAGGTCGGTTTCGGCGGATCGAGCCGGATCTGCGTCCCGGCGGGCAGGCAGGGGCGCAGCAGCCGGCACAAGGCCTCGTCGACCTGGGCGATCATGGGTCAGATCAGCCCTTCGCGGAGGGCGTAGGCGACCGCGTGCGACCGGTTGCGCAGCTGGAACCGGTTGGTCACGTCGTGCAGGATGCTCTTCACCGTGCGCTGCGAGTAGCAGAGCCGGTCGGCGATCTCCTGCGTCGAATACCCGGCCGCGACCAGGCGCAGCACCTCCGTCTCGCGGTCGCTCATGCCGCCCGCGGACAGGCCGCGTGGTTCGAGCACCTGGCGCTGCAGGCGGGACACCCGGTTCAGCAGCCGGCCGAGCAGGTCGGGCGGCAGGGCACCCTCGCCGGCCGCGGCGGCCTTGATCAGCCGGACGAGCACCTCCGGGCCGGCGTCGGCGCGGCGGGCGACCGCGCAGACGCCGTGCTCGACGGCGCCCAAGACCTCGTTGTCGTCGACCTCGCCCGCGACCAGCACGATCCGGGTGAAGCCCTGGTGGTGCAGCGCGGACAGCAGCCGGGTCATCGGCTCGTCGAGCCGGTCGGCGACCAGCAGCGCGACCCCGGCCGACGCCGCCGGGTCCCCGTCCACCACCCGGACGTCATCACGCGAACGCAGCGCCACGCAGACGCCGTTGTGCAGGATCGGATCGGTGGCACGCACCACCACCGGCGTCCGGTCGGATTCGAACATCGCCCCCCATTCCCCTCGCACGGTGCAGGCTCTCCAGCCTGCCCGCCGGGGTGTCCCGGGCGCATGGGACCGGTGTCCCGATGCCGCCCGGGTCTAGGGGAGTCCGAGGCCGGCTTCGCGGGCCCGGACGATCGCCTCGGCCCGGTCCGCGACGTGCAGCTTGGCGAAGACGTTCGAGATGTGGTTGCGCACCGTTTTCGGGCTCAGGCACAGCATGTTCGCGATGACGCCGTTGTTGTGCCCGGCCGCGATGAGTGAAAGCACTTCGCGCTCGCGGCCGGTCAGCTCCGGGAACACCGGGTCGCTGACCGGCAATGGCCGGCTGAAGAAACCGAGGACGCGGTTGGCGATGTCGGGCCCGAAGATCGCCTCGCCGCGCGCCACAGCGCGCACGGCCCGCACGATCTCGTCCGGCTCGGCGTCCTTGAGCAGGTAACCGCGGGCGCCGGCGCGCATCGCCGCGAAGACCGACTCGCTTTCGTCGGCCATCGTCAGCATCAGCACGCCGGCGTCCGGGCACTCGGCCACGATGTGCCGGGTCGCCTGGATCCCGGACAGGTCGGGCAGGTGCAGGTCCATCACCACGACGTCCGGGCGCAGCGCCGCGGCCGCGCTGATCGCGTTCGCGCCGCTCGCCGCCTCGCCCGCGACCTCGATGCCGGGCTCGGCGGCCAGCAGCGTGCACACGCCGAAGCGGAACAGCGGGTGGTCGTCCACGACGAGGACGCGCAGGCCGTCGGCCACCCCGCCTCACCTCCCCGCCGTCACCCCCGGTAATGGTAGGTGAACGCGGCCGCGTTCTCACGCGCCCAATCGGCGAAGGTCAGCGGCGGCCGGCCGAGCAGCCGCTCGACGGTGCCGAAGACGACGTGCTCGCGATCGGCGGACGCCCGCTTCAGCGCGAAGAAGCCGTCGACGGCTTCGGCGGGCCAGCCGTACATGCGCGTCATGCGTTCGCGGGCCGCGCTTTCCGGCTCTTCGACGTACTCGATCTCGCGGCCGAGCGCGTCCGACAGGATCGCGACCTGCCGTTCGGTCGTGAGGGCTTCGCCGCCGGTGAGCTCGTAGGTCGCGCCTTCGTGGCCGGCGGTCGTGAGCGCGAGCGTCGCGACCGCGGCGATGTCCCGGACGTGCACCAGCGCGGACGCCGGGTCGCCTTCGGGCACGTACACGGCGTTCTCCTCGCGAATCGTGCGCAGCCAGGCGAAGCGGTTGTCCATGAACGCGCCGGGCCGCAGGATCGTCCACGCCGGACCGGCTTCGCGCACGGCCTGCTCGGCTTCGGCGTGGGCCAGCGTGATCGGGTCCATCTGTCCGAAGTGGACACCGGTGGTGGACAGCTTGACGAGGTGGGTGACACCGGCCCGGGCGGCGGCCTGCGCGACCGCGCGTTCGCGGGCCACGCTGTCGCCTTGCGTCAGCATGAAGACGCGGTCCGCGCCGTCGAGCAGCGCGGGCAGGTCGGCGGTGTCGAGGTCGGCCTGGACGACGTCGGCGCGCGGGTCGATCCGGGCCTTGGCCGGGTCACGCGTCAGCGCGCGGACCGCGGCACCGGCGTCGAGCACGGCGGGGACGAGGGCGCGGCCGACTTTGCCGGTGGCGCCGAGGACGAAGATCATCGGAGTTTCTCCTGGTGGTGGTCGCGGAGCGGCACGTGCGGGAGCGCGAACGCCGTGACGATGGCGAGCGCGAGCACGGGCAGCAGGGTGAGGAACACGCCGTGGGTGGCGTGGCCGGGACCGGCGGGCAGGCCGGCGGTGAAGACGGCGCCGAGCGCGACCGGGCCGAGCGCCGAGCCGAGCGCGCGGGCGAGGTTGACGGTCGCGGACACCGCGCCGAGGTCCGCGCGGGGCGCGGTGTTCTGCGTGGCGACGGCGAGGACCTGCATGTTCAGTCCGGCCGCGAGCCCGAAGACGACGAGGCAGCCGAGGATCAGCGCGAGCGGGCTGTGCTCGTCCAGCGTCGTCAGGCCGAGCATCGCGAGCAGGCCGAGCGCCATGCTCAGCCGCGGTGCCCAGCGGTAGTGGCCGGTGCGGGCGATGACCCGGCTGGCGACGACGGACGAGACGGCCACGGCGAGCGTCATCGGCACCAGCAGCAGGCCGCCTTCCGCCGGACCCGCGCCGATCTGCAGGAAGACCGCGATGTAGTTGATCGAGCCGAGGAAGGCGAACCCGGCGGGCACGCTCAGCAGGACGGCCACGGTGAACGTCCGGTCGCGGAACAGCCGCAACGGCAGCACGGGGGCTTTCGCGCGCCGTTCGACGAACACGAAGGCGGCGGCCGCCGCGATCCCGAGGCTGATCGACCACGGCGTGAGCAGGGTGAGCCCGGTGATCGTCACGCCGAGCAGAGCGACGCCGGCGAAGTCGAACGGCGCTTCGCGACGACGTCTCGGCAGGTCGAGTGGGTACAGCAACGCGACGGCGATCAGGCCGAGCGGCAGGTTGACCAGGAAGATCGACCGCCACCCGGTCAGGCCGGTGAGCACCCCGCCGACGACCGGACCCGCGAGCGAGGCGACGGCGAAGCAGATCGAGAACCACCCGAAGTACTTCGCGCCTTCGCGAGGCGTGAACATCTCGCCGAGCGAAGCGCCGACAGAGACGAAGAGGCCTCCGGAGCCGGCGCCCTGTAGGACGCGGCCGGCGACCAGCAGGCCGGCCGACGGCGCCAGGCCGCAGGCGAGCGAACCGAGCAGGAAGAGGGCGAGCGCGCCCAGGAGCACACGTTTGCGCCCGAAGACGTCACCGAGCTTGCCGTAGAGGGGCGCGGTGACGCTCCCGGCGAGCAGGTAGGCGGTGGTGACCCAGGCGTAGGCCCCGGTCCCGCCGAACTCGGCGGCGATCCGCGGCAGCGCGGTGGCGACGACCTGGGCGTCGAGCATCGCGAGGAAAACGGACAGGAACAGCCCGACGAGGGCCGGTTTTTTGACGCGCGAAGGCGCGGTTGTGATCAAGGGATGTCCTCGTGAAGAAGGGACGAGAGATGTCCGGACGCGTCGGAAAACGCGTCCCGTCGAGTCGGGAAAAGGCTCCATCGTCACCCGCGGACGGGTGCGACCTCTTCGCGCTCGGAAACCACCTCGAATCGTCCCGCTCGCCCGGCCGAACCCGGACGGCGTCCTCACGAAGGAACACTGACGGAGTTGACTGTAGACAACTACATGTCAGGAGACAAGTACTTTTCGGAGAGCGATCAGCGCAGGCGGGTCACGTCGCCGTTGTCGCGCCGGCGCTCGCCCAGCTCATCCGGGAAGACCCACTTCTTGAAGCCCCAGAAGCGGAAGAACATCGCCAGCAGCATGCCGATGATCGACCCGCTCGCGAAGTCCGCGACCTCCATCACCAGCCGCGTCACGTGCGGGACTTCGAGGTCCAGCACGTACCGCGAGACGTACAGCGGGATCAGGTTCACCACGACGGCGATGCCGCTGATCACGAAGAACAGCGCGGCCTCGTGGGTGCGTTCCCGGCCGCCGCGGGTGCGGAAGGACCACTCGCGGTTGAGGATGTACGACACGATCGTCGCGACGATGATCGCGATCGCCTTCGCCGTGGTCGGTTTCGACTCCAGCACGCTCAGCTTGAGGAAGTACCAGACGCCGTTGTCGACCACGAACGTCGTGCCGCCCACGATCGCGAACTTCAGCAGCTCCCGGTGCTTGATCAGCACCGAACGCAGTGGTTCCGGCGTGCGCTTGAGCACGGTCTCCACAACGGTCACACGACCCAGTCTAGGAGCACACCGCCGTGACCTGTGGTTCAGGCGGCCTTGCTGCCGTGAATGTCCGGATCTTCCGCGGCTTCGGCGGCCACCGCGACGGTCCGGGCGTCCTCGTCCGGGAAGACCCACTTCTTGAACGCCCACCAGCGGAACACCGTGCCGAGCAGGGTGCCGATGATGATGCCGCTGACGAAGTCGGCCACTTCGACGCCGAGCGGGGAGAGCTGCGGCGCCTGCAGGTGCAGGACGTACCGCGAGAACCACTGCGGCAGCGCGTTCAGGCCCAGCGCGATCCCGCTGATCAGGAAGAACAGCGCGGCCTCGTGGTGACGCTCGCGGCCGCCGCGGGTGCGGAACGACCACTCGCGGTTGGCGACGTAGGAAAAGATCGTCGCGACCAGGACACCGATCATCAGCGCCGTGACCGGGTGGGTCCGCAGCACCGTGAACTTCAAGCCGTAGTTGACGGACATCGTGATCACGAAGCTGATCCCGCCGACAACGGCGAAGCGGAGGAGCTCGCGATGCTTTTTCAGCAGCTCGCGCACCGCGCGGACGCTACCCGGTCAACCAGCCGAAAGCCCTTTCGGGGGTGACCGTCGGCTGCTTGTCGCCCGGTTTGCCGGGAACCGGTGGGGCGCTTGAGGTCGTCGACGACGGCGGTGGGGTTTTTGTCGGCTCGGGCTCGCTCGTCGCCGGCGGTGTGGTGGCCGGAGTGTGCGACGGCTTGGGCTTCGACGGCGTCGTCGTGGCCGACGTAGAAGGCACAGTGGGCGTGGTCGTCGGTAACGGGTCCTTCCCGCACCAGTGGTGCCAGCAGCCGAAGTCGACGGTCACCGGTCCGGCCGACGCCTTGCCGAGCTGCGCGCCGATCGTGACCTGCCCGTCGTCGGGGCGGCCCTTCAGCCGCGCCCACAGGTTGACGTGCTGGCCGGGCGCCACCGAGCCGGTCGTCGTGCAGCTCGCGCCCTCGGCGGTCGGTGTGCACGGGAAGCCGCGCAGGCTCCACCACTGCCAGAGAGCGTGGTCGAAGGTGACCGTGACCGGCCGGGTCGTCTCGCCGGTGTTGCGGACGCGCACGTAGACCAGCGGGTTGCGGGTCCACGGGAACGCCGAAAGCCCGTCGCCCTGGGCTTCCAGGACCACGGCGTCCGGCGGCTGCTTCACGGTGACCTTGACGCTGACGGCGACGTTGATCTGCACGCCGGCGGTGACCGAGCCGGTCACCGTGCCGCCCGTGGCGTCCTCGTCGGCCTCGAGCCGGAAGTTGAGCGTGGCGCTCTGGCCGGGTTGCAGGCCGGCGCCCGTCTTGCACGTCACCGTGCCCTCACCACCCGGGCAGTTGACCGAGATCGGCGCGGCCGCGTCCTGAGCGAACGCCATCGGCGCGCCGCCACCGCCCGACTCTACGGCGTGCACGCCCGGCGGCAGCTTCAGGGCCGCGGCCACCGGCTCGGAGACGCTGCCGCCGTCGTTGCGCACGGTGATCGGCAGGCTGACGGGCCCGGCGCCGGGCTGCAGCTCGAGGCCGTCGGCCGGGGTCGTCGCGGACATCTTCGGCGGGGCCGGCGCGGGCGGCGCCGGTGTGGGGGCCGGCTCCGGAGCGGGGGTGGGCGCCGGCGGCGGCACGACGGGTGCGGGCGGAGGTTCCACCGGCGGCGCGGCGGGCGGCGCCGGTGGGGCCGGGGGAGCGGGTGGCGCGGGCGGTGCCGGTTTCGGCGGTGCGGGCGGCACGACGGGCTGGACGATCGGCGGCGGCACCTGGGCCGCGGCGGGGATGTCCTGCGCCCCGCCCCCGGCCGTCAGCGCGATGACGACGGCCGCGACGACCGCCGTCCCGGACGCGGCGACCCCGGCGAACTGGCGGGGGCCCGCGGCGGCGGCCCCGGCGGCCGCGCCGGCTTTGCCACCGGCGGCCGCGGCCCCGGCGGCGGCCGCACCGGCCGCGGCCGCGGTGGCCGCGCTCGCCTTGGCCGCGCCGATGGTCGCGAGGTAACCCAGCGCGGCGCCGCCCAGGACGATCGGGGCGATGATCGCGCGCAACCCGCCGTTGACGTCGGCCAGTTCCGCGGCCAGCGCCCGGCAGTTGTCGCACTCGTCGAGGTGGCACTCCACCTGGGCGCGTTCCCGCTTGGAGAGGCCGTCCCGGGTCCACGCGCCGAGCCGCTCGGCACAGGCGCGGCAGCGTTCCTCGGCGTTCTCCTGCAGGTGGACCTGCAGGTACGCCTGCCGCAGGCCCTCGCGGGCGCGGTAAGCGAGCGCGGAGACGCCGTTCGCGGTCAGCCCCAGCAGCGGCGCGACCTCGGCCGGGCTCTGCTGCTCGATCTCGGTGTGCCAGAGCACGGCCTGCCAGCGTTCGGGCAGCCGCGCGAACGCCTTCGCGGCCATCGTCCGCTCGAGCCCGGCGACGGCGGTGTCGGAGAACGGGACGGTGAGCGCCTCGGCCGCGGCGCCGCCGACCTCGGTCATGTCCTCGTTGAGGTCGACCCGGCGCTCCTTGCGCGTCCGGTCGTACGCGGTGTGGCGAAGGGCGGTCAGCAGGTACGCCCGGAAGGCGGTATCCGGTCCCTTGCCACCACGGAGCGTGTCCAGCACTTTCGCGAAGGCCTCGGACACCAGGTCGTCGGCCTCGGAGCTCGAGCGGGCCAGCTGACGGGCGAGGTTGTGCGCCGCGCCGGTGTGGCGTTCGTACAGACCGCCGTACGACGCGATCTTCCCGGCGCGGACCTCCGCGATCAGCTCGGCGTCACTCTTTCCGCTGAGATCGGCGGGAATGGTGGACACGGCACTCCTCGGTCGGCTAAGGCCTGGACCTGCCCTTACAGGCGGGCCCGGGGCACGAGGCAAGTGTGACTGACCCACCCTGAGCGGTCACGTCGTGGTGGGGGTGAAGACACCGACGGCGCAAGAAAATCACCCGACTTTCGCGAGCTTCGGAGAAAAGCTTCTTAACAAAACTGGTGAGTACGCCGTCACGGGGTACTCCGTCGACCGTCCTCATCGTGAAGCACCGAGCAAGATCGACAAGTTCGACGAAAGGGGCGGATGGCCAGTGGATGTTCCGGCAACCGGCACGCGTTCCGGCCCCGGTGACGTTCCGTCCACCGCCGAGCGTGACCGCACCCTCCGCGCCCTGCGCGGGCGTTGGCGCACGGCGAGTCTCGCCGCGGGCTGGCGCTTCCCGAGCGACTGGGCGTTGCCCGAGGTCGACGCCGTCTGCGCGGCCGTGCTGAACAAGGGCCGCGTCGAAGCCGCCGAAACCGCGCTGGCCGGGCTGGCCCGGGCCCGCGCGGCGGCCGGCGCGGGACTCGCCGAAACCCTCGCCGACCTGGCCGCGCTGCACGCCGTGCTCGACCACGTCGGTGACGGCTTCGTCTCGCCCGACGTCGATGCGACGCCGTCCCGGCTGCTCCGGGTGACGGCGCTGGCCTGGGCGGACGTCGCCACCGACCAGCTCGTGCACACCGAGGTCACCGACCCGCTGACCGGCCTGCCCTCGGCCGCCTACCTGCGGACGCGGCTGGCCGAGCTCTACCAGGCCGCCGCGGCGCGCGAGCGGCCGGCGGCCGAGGAGCACATGCTGCTGGTCGTCTCGCTGGACCTCAGCACCGTCGCCGGCTTCCCGCGGCTGACCGGGATGATCCTGGTCGCGGACGCCCTGCGGGCGGTGTTCGACAGCGGGCAGAGCGTCGCCTCGCTCGGGCCGTCGGTCGTCGCCGCGCTCGTCCAGCGCGACGACAAGGTCGCGTCCCACGGCGTCGCGCTGAGAAGGGCGTTGCACGAACGGTTGTCGGTCGACGCGCAGCTGGCGGACGCCGGTCAGGCGCGCGTCTCGGCGGTGCGGTTGCCGGCCACCCACGAATCGGCCTGCGACCTGCTGGCGCGCCTCGCGAGGGTGTAGAACACCCGGAAAGTCCGGTTCCGTCCGGACCCTTCTGACCTGGACCCGGGCCGCCATGATTTCCTGGTGCGGTGACCAGGACCGTATCCACCGACGTCGACGGCGAAGTCGCGGCCAGATCCACGCACCGATTGGCCCTGCGGAGGTCACTCGCCCGGCTGTCCGTGCGCCCGCGGTCGATCTTGATCCTGTCGGTGATCCCGCTGGTCGCGATCGGGTACGGCATCTGGGGCTGGCAGCACGACTGGGTGCTTGGCGTCGACAGCGCGGTCTACCGCGCGGGCGCGCTGACCCTGCTGCACGGCGACTCCCTCTACGACTCCAACACGTTGGCCAACGAGCCGTGGTGGGCGCTGCTGCCCTTCACCTACCCGCCGACGGCGGCGCTGATCTTCGTCCCGCTCGCGGCGTTCCCGACGCAGATCTCCTGGGGCCTGATCACCGCGATCTCGCTGGGCGCGATGGCCCTCTCGATCCGGATCGCGATCGGCGCCCTGCCGCGCCCGGCCGCCGACGGCCCGCGCTGGTGGGCTTCGCCCGCCCGCTCGACCATCGTGTTCTTCCTGGTTTTCCTCGGCCTCGAGCCGGTGTGGCGGACGATCTTCCTCGGCCAGATCAACCTGATCCTGATGGCCATGATCCTGCTGGACATGCTGGTCATCGGCGCGCGCGGCAGTCGCTGGGGCGGCGTGCTGGTGGGCGTCGCGGCGGCGATCAAGCTCACGCCGCTGGTGTTCCTCGGCCACCTGTTCATCACCGGCCGCCGCAAGGACGCGCTGCGCGGGCTGGCGACGTTCGTGCTGCTCCAGGGCCTGATGTTCCTGATCAACGCGCACGACGCGGCCAAGTACTGGACCATCACGCTGCCCGACACCGGCCGGATCGGGCCGGTGCACTGGGCCGGCAACCAGTCCCTGAACGCGCTGATGAACCGGGCCACCGACCTCGCGCCGTGGGCGTCCAAGGCGGCCATGGGCATCGGCTTCCTGCTCGCCATCCCGGCCCTCTGGCTGCTCATCCGGTTCCACCGCAAGGGCCAGGCGCTGGCCGCGCTGCTGGTGACCGCGTTCTGGACGCTGCTGATCTCGCCGATCTCGTGGACCCACCACTGGGTGTGGGTGGTCCCGCTGATCGTGCTGCTGGTGTCGCGGCTGCCGAAGACGACCCCGGCGACGGCGTGGAAGCGCTGGGTCGGGACGTTCCTGGCGGCGTTCGTGTTCGTCAGCTGCGTGCTGCTGATCCTGCCCAACGGGCGCAACGTCGAGCTGCACTGGACGGTCTGGCAGAACGTGCTGGGCGACGCGTACATCCTGATGCCGGTGGTGCTCGCGCTGGCGCTGGCGCTGCGCTGGGGCCTGCAGCGCCGGGCCCGGAAGAAGAAGGCGGCGGCCGGCGAGCATGTCGACGTCCCCACCGGCGTCTGAGGCCCGCACCGGCCGGGTTCTCGCCGGGATCCTCGCACTCGTCGTCCTCGCGTTCGGGGTCCTCGCCTGGCTGGCCGGGTGGCACCTGGGCGCGGACAGCGCGGTGTACCGCGCCGGCGCGCTGACGCTGGTCCACGGCGACCCGCTCTACACCCGCGACGTGCTGACCGCGCTGCCCGGCTGGGTGCGGCTGCCGTTCACCTACACCCCGGCCGCGGCGCCGCTGTTCCTGCCGTTCGCGCTCGTGCCGTCCGGCCTGGTCTGGGGCGTGATCGCGTTTTTGTCGGTGGTCGCCCTTATGGTCGTGATCACGGTGGTTTCGTCGTCGCCGGGGCGCTCACTCGCGTGGTGGGCGCTGCCGGCGGGAACGGCTGCCGCTCTGGCGCTGGAACCGGTGTGGAAGACGCTGTTCCTGGGCCAGATCAACTTGATACTGATGGCGTTCGTGGTGCTGGACGTCCTGGTGCTCTCGGCGCGGCGATCGCGCTGGGCGGGCGTGCTGATCGGCGTGGCGGCGGCGATCAAGCTCACCCCGCTGATCTTCGTGCCGCACCTGTTCTTCACCGGCCGGTGGAAGGACGGGCTGCGCGCGCTGGGCACGTTCGTCGTGCTGGAAGCGGTGATGTTCGCGGTCATCCCGGTCGACGCGCTGCGGTTCTGGCGGGATTCGGCGACCGACCCGAGCCGGGTCGGGTCGGTGCACTGGATCTTCAACCAGTCGCTCAACGGGCTGGTCAGCCGGGCTTCGGAGCTCGCGCCCTGGTCGCTGGCGGTGGCGGCCGGGGTGGCGGCGGTGCTGGCCGGGCCCGCGGTGTGGCTGGTGGTGCGGCTGCACCGGCGCGGCGAGGACGCGGCGGCGCTGCTGGTGACGGCGTTCTACGGGCTGCTGCTGTCGCCGGTGTCGTGGTCGCACCACTGGGTCTGGTGCGTGCCCTTGATCACACTGCTGCTGGTGAAGGGCCGCCGCTGGGCCGCGGCGGCCGTCGCGGTGCTGTTCGCCTCGCAGATCGTGATGCTCGTGCCCAACGGCGGTGACACGGAGTTCGGCTGGGGCCTGGGCCTTTCGGTCCTCGGCAACGCCTACGTGCTCGCGGCGGCGGCCGGGATCCTCGGGCTCGCGGTACGTGAGCTACGGCTGGTCCGGCTGTCACCGCAGGTGGTCACCGTTTAGTCTGGTGTCGCTATGGACAAACACACCGGTCTGCCCGTCGTGGGCATGGTGGGCGGCGGGCAGCTCGCCCGGATGACCCACCAGGCGGCGATCTCCCTCGGTCAGTCACTGCGCGTCCTCGCCGCGGGCGAGAACGAGTCCGCCGGGCTCGTCGCCGGCGACGTCGTGCAGGGGCACCACACCGATCTCGAGGCGCTGCGGGAGTTCGCGGCCTCGGTCGACGTGCTCACGTTCGACCACGAGCACGTGCCGGGTGAGCACCTGCTGACGCTGGCGATGGAGGGCTACGTCATCCGGCCGGCGCCGTCCGCGCTGGGCTTCGCGCAGAACAAGCTGGTGATGCGCGAGATGATGGCCGGCATGGGCGTGCCGGGACCCGCCTTCGCCGAGGTGTCCACTGTGGACGACGTGCTGGCGTTCGGCGGCGAGCACGGCTGGCCCGTGGTGCTCAAGGCGTCCACCGGCGGGTACGACGGCCGCGGCGTCTGGATGCTCGACACCGCGCAGCAGGCGCGCGAGACCGTGCCGGAGCTCCTGGCGGCGGGCACGCCGCTGCTGGTCGAGGAGAAGGTGGCGATGCGGCGGGAGCTGGCCGCGCTCGTCGCCCGCTCGCCCTTCGGCCAGGGCGCGGCGTACCCGGTGGTCGAGACCGTCCAGACCGGCGGCATCAACACCGAGGTCCTCGCGCCGGCGCCGGGGCTTTCGGACGCGCGGGTCCACGAGGCGCAGGACCTCGCGCTGCGCGTCGCGTCGACGCTGGACGTCACCGGCCTGCTGGCGGTCGAGCTGTTCGAGACCGACACCGGGCTGCTGGTCAACGAGCTCGCGATGCGCCCGCACAACTCCGGGCACTGGACGATGGACGGCTCGCGCACCTCGCAGTTCGAGCAGCACCTGCGGGCGGTACTCGACTACCCGCTGGGCCGCACCGACATGGTCGCGCCCGCGTGCGTGATGGCGAACGTCCTTGGCGCGTCGGTGCTGCCCGAGATGGGGCCGGACGAGCGGCTGCACCACCTCTTCGCGCGGTACCCGGAGGCGCGGGTGCACCTGTACGGCAAGCAGGAGCGGCCGGGCCGCAAGCTCGGGCACGTCAACTTCACCGGCGAGCGCCTGGACGACCTGCGCAACCGCGCGCTGCTCTCGGCGCACTGGCTGTCCCACGCCGTCTGGCTCGACGGCCACGAGATCCACTAGGAGAACAGCTATGGCGCCGCAGGTGGGCGTGATCATGGGCAGCGACTCGGACTGGCCGGTGCTGGAAGCGGCCGGCGCGGCGCTGGACGAGTTCGGCGTCGGCTACGAGGTCGGCGTCTACTCGGCGCACCGCACCCCGCAGCGCATGCTGGACTACGCGACGTCGGCGGTGGCGCGCGGCATCCGGGTGATCATCGCGGGCGCGGGCGGCGCGGCCCACCTCCCGGGCATGGTCGCCTCGGCGACCGTCCTCCCGGTGATCGGCGTCCCCGTGCCGCTGAAGTACCTGGACGGCCTGGACTCGCTGCTGTCGATCGTCCAGATGCCGGCGGGCGTCCCGGTGGCCACGGTCTCCGTCGGCGGCGCGCGCAACGCGGGCCTGCTGGCGGTCCGCATCCTGGCCGCCTCCGACGAGGGCCTGCGGTCGAAGATGACGCAGTTCCAGCTGGACCTGGAGAAGCTGGTCCTGGACAAGGACGCGGCCCTGCGCGCGAAGGCCGGCCACTAGCCGGTCACTCGCCGGTCACCACGGCACGGTCTCGCCGTTGCGGTCCAGGAACTCGAGGCCGGGCTTGCCCCGCTTCGCCAGGAGCACGTCGACGACCAGCGGGACCGTCTCCTCCATGGTGAACGGCGCGTCCGGCCCGCCGAGGGCCGTGCGGATCCAGCCGGGGGCGATGACGACGAGCGCGCGCTCGGCCTCGGCCGGGCGGGCCGCGAAGCTGCGCATGAACATGTTCAGCGCGGCCTTGCTGCCGCGGTAGACCTCGCGCGAGCCGGCCGTGTTGTTCGCGATGCTGCCCTGGCCGGACGACATCGCGCCGATGAGCCCGTCCGGCGGCACGAGGTCCCGGAGCGCCTCGACGACGCGCATCGGGCTGAGCGCGTTGGTGACCATCACGTCGACGAAGTCGGCGGTGGAGACCTCGCCGACCGGCGTCTGCGGGTTGTTGGTCGTCCCGGCGTTGATGAAGAGCACGTCGAGCCGCCGGTGCGCGAGCCGCTCGTGCAGCGGCGGCAGCTGATCGGGTTCGGTGATGTCGAGGTGCTCGACCTCGACGCGCCCGCCCGAGCGGTCCGCCAGGTCGTGCAGGGGCGTGCGGGCGGTGGTGTCCCGGACGGTGCCGATGACGTGCCACCCGCGGTCGAAGAGCTCGGTGGCGATCGCGTGGCCGAGGCCGCGGGACGCGCCGACGATGAGGGCGGTGGGTTCGGTCATTTCGTCTCCTCGGGTTCGGCTTCCCAGTCTCACCGCGATGGCGTCTTCGCAGCGCATTCGCCGGGGTGATTTGTAGGATTGCCTCGACAGGAGGAATGTTGATGGCCGAATCCGTCGTGGCTTCGCCGGAAGATGTGTGTCTCCTGCGGGCACTGCAGGTCGCTCCGCGGGCCTCGTTCGCCGCGATCGCCGAGGCGCTCGGGCTCACCGAGGCCGCGGTCGGCCGACGCTACCGGCGGCTGCGGGCCGACGGCATCGTCCGGGTGGCCGGCATCGTCGACCCGGGTGCGCTGGGGCAGAGCAAGTGGCTGGTGCGGTTGCGCTGCCGGCCGGGCAGCGTCGCGGCCATCGCCGACGCGCTCGCGAAGCGCGAGGACGTCAGCTGGGTGGCGCTGTGCGCCGCGGGGGCCGAGATCACCTGCGCGGTCCGGTCCCGCACCCAGGAACAGCGCGACGACCTGCTCGGCAGGCAGCTCCCGCGCACGGCGGCCGTCCTGGACATCCAGGCGTCCGCGATGCTGCGCCAGTTCATGGGCGGCCGCGGCCACTACTGGGCCGCCCTGCGCGGCACGCTGACGCCGGAGCAGGAGGCCGCGCTGGGGACCGGCGGCGAGCCGTTCACGGAGGCCCCGGTCGTGGCCCGCGAGCCGGTGCGCCTCACGCCCGGGGACGAGCGGCTGCTCGCCGTGCTGGCCGAGGACGGCCGCGCGAGCCTGGTCGACCTGGCCGCGGCGGCGGACCTCACGCCCGGGCGCGCGTCACGCCGCTTGCGGACGCTGCTGGAGCGGCGCGCCGTCCACATCGACGTCGAGCTCGCCGCGACGGCGCTGGGCTACCACGCGGGAGCGAACCTCTGGCTGCGCGTGCACCCGTCGGCGGTCAAGACCCTGGGCCGAGCCCTGGCCCAGCTGCCGGAGATCGCCTTCGCCGCGGCGGTGACCGGTCCGCACAACCTCCACGCCGTCGCCCACTGCCGGGACCTGGACGAACTGTTCGAGTTCACCTCCGACCACGTCGGCTCCCTGCCGGGCCTGCAGAGCATGGAGGTCTCCCCGCTGCTCAGGCACGTGAAGCAGGCGGCCACCCACCTCTCCGGCGACCGCCTGGCCTGACCGCCGGCCTCAGTCGAGCTTGGCCGGCAGTTGCTCCCGCAGCTGGCGCTTGAGCACCTTCCCGGCGGCGGACACCGGGATCTGCTCGACGACGTGGATCTCCCGCAACCGCTTGTACGGCACGACCTTCTCGTTGATCGCGGCCATCAGCTCGTCCGCGTCGAGCTCTCCGTGCGGCACCACGAACGCCACCGGCAGCTCGCCGACCTCGACGTCCGGGCGGCCGACGACCGCGGCCGCCGCGACGCCCGGCATCGTGATCAGCAGCTCCTCCAGCTCGCGCGGGAAGACGTTGTACCCCTTGTACAGCAGCATGTCCTTCTTGCGGTCCACGATGGACAGATAGCCGTCCTCGTCGAGGATGCCGATGTCGCCCGTGTGGAGCCAGCCGTCGACCAGGGCGGCGGCCGTCTCCTCGGGGCGGTTGCGGTAGCCCTGCATGATCTGCGGGCCGCGCAGGCAGACCTCGCCCCGCTCGCCCGCCGGGACCGGGTCCTCGCCGCCCTCGGCCGGGACGACCTTGACCTGCGTGTCGAAGATCGGGACGCCCACCGAGCCGACCTTGCGGGTGCCCGAGCGGTACGTCGGCGAGATGATCGCGCCCATCGTCGCTTCGGTGAGGCCGTAGCCCTCGGCGACGACCACACCGGGGAAGCGCTCGCGCAGCGCGTTGATCATCGCGTGGTTCATCGGCGCCGCGCCGGAGCCGATCGACCGCACCGAAGACAGGTCCGCGGTGTGGAAGGACGGCGTCGCGAGCAGCGCCGCGAACAGCGCGGGCGCGCCGCCGAGACCGGTGACGCGCAGGCGTTCGGCGTCGGCGATGTAGGCGGCCGGGTCGAAACGCGCGTGGAGCACCGTCGTCGTGCCGCCGATGATCGCCGCGTTCATCCCGCCGATGATGCCCATCGCGTGGAACCACGGCGTCAGGTTGATCGCGATCCCGGTGCCGAGCCGCGAGGGCCACTCGTCCTCGCCGCCGATCTGGTCGATCGTGATCTCGCCGTCCGCGTCGAGCGCCGGCACCGAGCCGGAGCCCCAGCACGAGTGCTGGAGGGTGTTGACCACGACGTTGCGGTGCGTCAGCCGCACGCCCTTCGACCGGCCGGTGGTGCCGCCGGTGTAGGCGAGGTGCGCGAGGTCTTCGTGGACGTCGATGGCGACCTCGGGGCGCGTCTCCGGCTGCCCGGCGTGGAACGCCTCGAACTCGACCTGGCCGTCGAGCAGGTCACCCGCCGGATTGACGACGACGGCGAACTTCGCCGGGATCCGGCCGGCGACGCTCGCCAGCGCGCCCGCGACCGGCCCGAACGTCACGACGGCCGCGGCTTCGCAGTCGGCGAGCTGGAACGCGAGGTCGTCCGGCGGGAGCAGCGGGTTCGTCGGGCTGAAGGTGGCCCCGGCCATGAGCGTGCCGTAGTAGGCGATCGGGAACGCGAGGCAGTTCGGCAGGTGCAGCGCCACGACGTCGCCGCGGCCGATGCCGCGCTCGATCAGGGCGTTCGCGAACCGGCAGGCGGCGCGGTAGGTCTCGGTGAAGGTGAGGCTGCGGCCGTCCTGGGCGAAGGCGGTCCGGTCGCCCCAGCGGGTGGCGCCCGCGGTGAGGATCGAACCGACCGGGACTTCGGGGTAGTCGAGGGAGACGGGCAAACCGGGCGGCGTCGTCGGCGCGGTGAGCGGCATCACTCGACCATACGAATTCTGCGGTCAAGGACACAAGGACGACGGCCGACGCAGTCAGTGAACGAGCGCTAACATCGACGGAACCCCTCCCGACGTCGTAGAGAAGGTGACCGGAAGTGACCGACGGCCTGTACCAGCTTGCCGAGGAGCACGAGGAGCTGCGGGCCGCGGTCCGGGCCCTGGCCGAGAAGGAGATCGCGCCGTACGCGGCCGAGGTCGACGAGAACGAGCGCTACCCGATCGAGGCGTACAACGCGCTGGTCAAGTCGGGCTTCAACGCCGTCCACATCGGCGAAGAGTACGGCGGCCAGGGCGCGGACGCCGTCGGCGCCTGCATCGTCATCGAAGAGGTCGCGCGGGTCGACGCTTCGGCGTCGCTGATCCCGGCGGTCAACAAGCTGGGCACCCAGCCGATCATCCTGTCGGCCTCGGAAGAGCTGAAGAAGCAGGTCCTGCCCTCGATCGCGTCCGGCGAGGCGTCGGCTTCGTACGCGCTGTCGGAGCGCGAAGCGGGCTCGGACACCGCGTCGATGCGCGCCCGCGCGCGGCTCGACGGCGACCACTGGGTCCTCAACGGCACCAAGTGCTGGATCACCAACGCGGGTGAATCGACCTGGTACACCGTGATGGTCGTGACCGACCCGGACGCGGAGAAGAAGGCCAACGGCATCTCGGCGTTCGTGGTCCACAAGGACGACCCGGGCTTCTCGGTCGGCCCGAAGGAGAAGAAGCTCGGCATCAAGGGCTCCCCGACGCGCGAGATCTACTTCGAGAACTGCACGATCCCGGCGGACCGCATCATCGGCGAGCCCGGCACCGGCCTGAAGACGGCGCTGCGCACGCTGGACCACACCCGCCCGACGATCGGCGCGCAGGCGCTGGGCATCGCCCAGGGCGCGCTCGACGCGGCGATCGCGTACGTCAAGGAGCGCAAGCAGTTCGGCAAGGCGATCGCGGAGTTCCAGGGCGTTCAGTTCATGCTGGCCGACATGGGCACCAAGATCGAGGCGGCCCGCCACCTGGTCTACGCCTCCGCGGCGGCAACCGAGCGCGGCGACAAGCGCGCGGGCTTCATGGCCTCGGCGGCGAAGATGTACGCGTCGGACATCGCGATGGAGGTCACGACGGACGCCGTCCA
This sequence comes from Amycolatopsis sp. cmx-8-4, assembly GCF_046548675.1. Lineage (NCBI taxonomy): Bacteria > Bacillati > Actinomycetota > Actinomycetes > Pseudonocardiales > Pseudonocardiaceae > Amycolatopsis > Amycolatopsis sp. cmx-8-4. The sequence continues at coordinate 165,604 of NZ_JAEBDZ010000010.1, read as the reverse complement.
GCTCTTCGGCGGCGCCGGCTACACCCGCGACTTCCCGGTGGAGCGCATGATGCGCGACGCCAAGATCACGCAGATCTACGAAGGCACGAACCAGATCCAGAAGGTCGTCATGGCCCGCGCCCTGCTCAAGGGGTAAATAGATCTTGATCCGGTAGTTCGGGTGTCCCTGGTGGTCCATGATCAGGCCGCCTCCAGGCCGTCATCGGCACCAGGCCGCCCGAACATCGCGCGACCTACACGCTCGACTGGCGTATCGGGGGTTCTGTAACACCCGGTGTTCGTGAGGCCGTCCGGGTGTTGATCGTCTGCCTTGCTCTTGATCGATGCCGCCTGGAGGAAGTGCCCGCGGTTCTCAATGCAGCGAATCCGGTAGTCATTCGGAGCATTTTGAAGCGCTGACCTAGCGTTTCCGGTAATCCCGTTGAGGACCGGCGGACCGTGGCGCCATACTTTGGTCCAATCCGCCTCAACAGGTGCACGGGGCGCCCGAGGCACAGCCGAACCGGCAGGGTAAGCAGCGACGTGGCGGATGTCGCACGCGTGGTGCGCGAACGGCACCTGCGTATCCCCTGCCGGACCCGCGCGCATCGTACTAACGCCGAAGTCACGGCGAACCCCGAACGCCCCCGGTGCCTGCTGGTGCTGGGGCGTTCAGCGTTTCGCCGCGGCGCGGGACCCGCGCCGCGGGTGCCTGCCGGTCCGGATCGGCTGAAACGCGCTGCGCCAGGAAGTCGACTACCGGTCGACCACCGGCGACAGGAGCACTACTCGATGATCGTGACCACTTCCGCGGACGGTTTCGTGCTCGGCATGATCGCGATCGTCGTGTTGCTCGGCATCGCCGTGATCCTGCTGGCCTACATCGCGATCAAGATCGGCGGCCGCTAGCGCCGGAGGTTCGAGCCCGCCGCCTGCGAACCCTGCGTTCGGCTTCATCGGCGCTGGGCTCGGTGGTCCTTGAGGAGCGCCGTCATCTTCGCCGGGTCCTTCGCGCCGTTGAGCTCGGCCAGTAGGTCGTCGGGGCACAGGTCGTAGTGGTCGCCCCACCAGCGGTGGCCCTTGTTGTCCCAGATCCGGTAGCCGCCCGGCACGCCTCTCGCCACATAACGCCGCTTGGCCATGCCGGGAGCCAACTGTGCCGCGCCCGGGTCGTCAAAGCGTTTTGTCATGTTCGTGAGTGTCACTCGGCCCGTCTTGTGTCACACATAGCAGGTCAGCGAGCGAATGAAAATCACTCACCAGGGGGAGTGTCCGAACAAGTTACCCGCGCGTTAATGAGTGTGGTGATGCAGGTCACCGTCGGTTCACAGAGAGGTGAATTGGATGGGCTTGAGGACGCGCCGGTGGCTGGTCGCCGGGATGGCCGTGACGGCCGCGCTCGTACTGGGGGCCACGACGGCCCAAGCAGCGGTCAGGGAACCCACCGGGCCCGTGCAGCCCAATATCCTCACCGCCGCCGTCTACTCGCTGGGGGCGCCGACCATCGCGCCGCCCGGGACGAACGACTGGAACTGCAAGCCGTCCAGCAAGCACCCCAATCCCGTGCTCCTATCCAACGGGACCACCGCCAACGCCTACGAGAACTGGGCCAACCTGTCCCAGAAGCTCGCCAACGCCGGGTACTGCGTCTTCGCCGGGAACTTCGGCGGGACGCCCGGGACGTTCCTGCAGACCGTCGGGCCGATCGCCGACACCGCGAAAGCGCTTGCCGCCTTCGGGGACAAGATCCTGAACGCGACTGGGGCCACGAAGCTCGACGTCGTCGGGCACTCGCAGGGCGGGATGAACATCCGGTACTGGATCAAGTACCTCGGCGGCGCGGACAAGATCAGCCGGCTCGTCGGGCTGTCGCCGTCCAACCACGGGACCGACCTCTTCGGCCTGCTGAGCACGCTCGAAATGATCCCGGGGGTGCCGGCCGTGCTCGGCAGCGTGTGCCAGTCGTGCAACGAGCAGGCCGTCGGGTCGGCCTTCCTCGCCGACCTCAACGCCGGCGGCGAGACCGTGCCCGGCATCGACTACACCGTGATCCAGACGCGCTACGACGACGTCGTGACGCCGTACACGAGCGCCTACCTGAAGGCCGCGCCGAACGTGAAGAACATCCTGCTGCAGAACGTCTGCGGGCTCGACTTCACCGACCACCTCGGCATCACCTACGACCCGGTCGCCCAGGGGCTGGTGCTCAACGCGCTCGACCCGGCGCACGCGAAGACGCCGCCCTGCGTGCTGGTGCCGCCGGTGATCAGCTGAGCTACGCCACATGAGATATAACCACCGCCGGGGCGGATTTCCGTCCCGGCGGTGTCACGCTCGAAGCATGTACTGGCCGGTCCCCGCGTCCTGGACACCCCGTGACGAAGCCGAGCTGGTCGCCGGCTGGGCGGCTGTGGCTCGAGCTGTCCGACCGCGCCTGGCCCACGGCGGCCTGGGACGGTACCCCGGCCGGCGCGGTCGGCCAGTTGCGGGACCTCCTCGCGGCCTGCGACGAGATCGAGACGTCCTACCGCGACGCCACCGACGAGCCGTCGGCCGGCTTCCTGCGCCTCGTGCAGGGGCTCGTCCTCACCGCCGGCACCGCGATCGGCCTCTGGTGGGACGACTTCGACCAGCTCGACAGCGAACGCGCGGCACTGCTCCACGACGACCTCGCGCGGTTCGCCGAGCAGGCGGAAGAGGTGCTGACGCTGCTCGCCGTCAACGGCGGCTGGACCCGCCTCGACGAAGAGCGCCGCCGTCCCGCCTAGCGAACGGCTCGCCACAGCAGGTGATTAGGCCGCATGGCGCAGCCGATCGGGCTTCGCACTGGGTACCCAGCAGGCATGAACCGGACAGAGGCCACGGCCCAACGAGGCGAAAAGACCGATACCGCGCAGTTGCTCGGCCGGGTCGGGATGGCCTGTTACGGCCTGGTCCACCTCGTCCTCGCCTACCTCGCCCTGCAGGTCGCGTTCGGCAGCGGCGAACAGGCCGACCAGAAAGGTGCCCTGCAGGAGATCGGCTCGAAGGCGTACGGGCAGGTCCTGCTCTGGGTGCTCGCCCTCGGGCTGGTGCTCTTCGGCCTCTGGCAGTTCATGATGGCCGCCGTCGGGTACACGTGGGTCAGCGGCGGCAAGCGGACGCGCAAGCGGATCGGCGCCGGCGCGCGCGGCGTCGTCGTGATCGCGCTCGGCTTCTCGGCCTTCAAGATCGCCATCGGCAGCGGCAGCGGGGGCTCGAGCAACCAGACCCAGCAGGAGTTCACCGCCAAGCTGCTGCAGCTCCCGTTCGGGCCGGCGCTGGTGGTCATCGCCGCCGCGGCCGTGCTCGGCGTCGCGATCGCGTCCGGGGTCAAGGGCGTCAAGAAGAAGTTCCTGGAAGACCTCGACATGAACGACCTGCCGGGCAAGACCAAGCGCTGGGTCACCTGGCTCGGCCAGGCCGGCTACCTCGCCAAGGGCGTCGTGCTGGCGATCGTCGCGATCCTCCTCGCCTACGCGGGGTTCAACGCCGACCCGAACAAGGCCGGCGGGCTGGACGCCGCCCTGAAGACGCTCGCCGCCCAGCCCTTCGGCACCGTGCTGCTGAGTGTGGTGGCCCTCGGCTTCGCCGCGTTCGGCGCCTACTGCTTCGGCGCGGCCTGGGCCCACAAGCGCTAACGCCGCGCCAGCTGGGCGAGGTACTCCTTGCGGTCCAAGGGGTTCTCGCCCGTGCGCGGGCGTACCGGCGGCTTCCCGGGGTACGGCCGGTAGTCGTCGAACTCGCTCAGGAAGACGCCTTCGCCCTGGGTGAGCGCGGACAGGGCCTGGGCGAACTCGTCGACGTGACCGGCCGGGATGGTGCCGTGCAGCGTGCACGACGCCGGGCCCATGGCGGGTTCGCCGGGCACCGCCCGCAGCTCCGCCAGCTTGAGCAGCACCGCGCTGACGGCGTTCGGCGGGATCTCCAGCTCGAAGCGGTGCACCGGCTCGTACACCCGCGTCCCGGCCTCGCGCAGCGCCGCCATCAGCACCAACGGCGTCATCTTGCGGAAGTCGCCGGCGGCGCTGAGCGGGCTGAAGAACGCCGTGTGCGTCAACGTCACCGCGCAGTCGAGCACCTCCCAGCCGTGCAGCCCTTGCTCGAGCGAGCTGTGGACGGTCTCCTCGATCGCCTTGTGGAACGCCAGCGGCAGCGAGCCCAGCTCCACCGACAGGCCGAACGTGACGCCCGGCCCCGGCTCGACGCGCAGCCCGACCGTCGCGAAGAAGTACAGCCGCTGCGCGGGATCCATCTCCTCGACCGCCTCCCCGCGGCCGACCGGCTTCTCGACGTACAGGGTGCTTGTCGGCTCGAACTCGACGTCGATCCCGGCGCCCTCGGCCAGCATCGAGCGCAGCACCTCCTTCTGCACTTCGCCGTAGAGCCGCACGGAGATGTCGTGACCGCGACGCCGGACGTCGATCAACGGGTCCTCTTCGGACAGTCGGGTCAGGGCCGTGAACAGCGCCGTGGTCTGCTCGGGCCGGACCGGCCGCACCACGCTCTCCAGGCTCGGCGGCGCGAACACGCCTTCGCGCGCGCCGCCGGGGGAGCCGAGCCGGTCGCCGATCCGGACGTCCCGCAGGCCGCGCAGCCGGGCGACGTCCCCGGCGAGCGCCACCTCGTCCCCGGCGACCTCGACCGCCGAGACGCGTCCGGTGAGCTCGGTTTCGCCGCGGTAGAAAGAGATCCGCTGCCGCGGCGCCAGCACGCCGGAGTACAGCCGGGCGTAGGCGATCTTCTCGCCGGCGCGGCCGCGGTCGATCTTGAACACCGTCGCGGAAAGCGGCCCGTCGCCGGTCCGCTCGGTGGCCGGGAGCAGCTCGGCCATCGCCGTGACGAGGTCCGCGACGCCCGCGCCGGTGATCGCCGAGCCGGACAGCACGGGGTGCAGCGTGCCGTGGGCGACCTGGCGGGCCAGCTCGGCGCGGCAGGCCGTGGCGTCGACGCGGTCGTCCACATAGGACTCCAGGAACGCGTCGTCGCCGTCGGCCAGCAGCTCGGCCAGCTCGTCGGACGCCGTGGTGGCGCTCAGCGCGATCGCCCGCGGCGCCAGCTTCGCGCGGACGTCGTCGAGCAGGTCGCGCGCGCCCGGCCGGTCGATCTTGTTCACGAAGATCAGCGTCGGGATGCCGAGGCGGCGCAGCGTCCGCATCAGCACGCGGGTCTGGGCCTGGACGCCTTCGACGGCGGACACCACGAGGACGGCGCCGTCGAGCACCCGCAGGGCGCGTTCGACCTCGGCGATGAAGTCGGAGTGGCCCGGGGTGTCGATCAGCGTGATCCGGGTGCCGCCGGTCACGAAGGAGGCCACCGCGGAGCGGATGGTGATGCCGCGACGGCGTTCGAGGTCCAGGGAGTCGGTCTGGGTGTCGCCGCCGTCGACGCTGCCGAGCCGGGCGATGGCGCCGGCCTCGAAGAGCAGGCGCTCGGTCAGGCTGGTCTTACCGGCGTCGACGTGCGCGAGAATGCCGATGTTCAGGGTTTTCACGGGTGCGGGAGGTCCTCTGGGATGCGGTGGACAGGCCGGGTCGGACGGTCTGTCGGCGCATCGGGGTCTCCTCGCGGTCGTGGACGCAGGTCAGGCTGAAAATAGCCCGCGGCAGGCCCGCGCGAAACCGGTTTCAGGCCTCCGTCGTCCCTGTCGGTTCCCTGTCGATCACCCTCCGGAGCTTCGATCACGGGTGCCGGGTGCCCTACTTTGGGTCGGGTCAGTTGAAATTTCACCGATCGGGAGTGAGCACGGATGTTCGGACGATTCAAGGACGTGGCCCTGTTGCTGGGGAGGATCGGCGTCGCGGTCGTCTTCCTCGCGCACGGGATCCAGAAGTGGAACAGCGGCGTCGACGGCACGGCGAAGTTCTTCGCCATGACGGGCATCCCGCTGCCCACGGTCGCCGCGATCTTCGCCATGACCGTTGAGATCCTCGGCTCGATCGCGTTCATCGCCGGGTTCCTGATGCCGCTGGTCGGCGTCGGCTACGTCGTGATCTCGGTCGGCGCGCTGCTCTCGGTGCACATCGATAACGGCCTCACCGGCCAGGGCGGCTACGAGCTGGTCCTGGTGCTCGCGCTCGCCGGCCTCGCCCTCGGCTTCAACGGCGGCCGCTTGACGCTGGATCACCTGCTGTGGGGCCGCAAACGCGCCCGCCGCGACACCGAGGTCGGCGAACTCCAGAACGCGTAACCCCGTAAAGCCGTGAAGGCCTCCTTGTCGGCCATAAGAGCCGGGAAGGAGGCCTTCACGGCTTTCAGGCGGGGAGGTCGGCGGTGGTGCGCTCGGCCTCGCGGCGGGCGGACAGCTTGGCCGGGTCCGCGTTGCTGACGTGCACCAGGTGCGCGCCGGCGGCGAGGGGGACGAGCAGGCCGTCGAGGATGCCCTCCGGCCCGCTCCAGTCCCGCGTGGACAGCACGCGGTCGTCCGCGCTCAGGCCGAGTTTCGCCGCACGGGCGCGGGCTTCCGCGAGGATCTCGTCCACTGTGGACTCGAACAGCGCCGCCGTGTCGCCGGGGATCGGGAACAGCGGCCGGTACTGGTCGCCCGCCATCCGCGCCTCGGTGAGGTAGTCGAACGCGCCGCCGCCCGGCGGCTCGTCGAGGCCGCGGCCCATCGGGTCCAGCGTCACGACGGCGGTCGCGGCCGCGCCGGTCGGTTCCGGGTCGTCCGGCCCGACGAACGCCACCCGCGCGCCGGTGCCTTCGCGCACCACGCGGGCGCCGCTCCACCACGCGCCGAGCAGCACGCCGACGGTCTGCCAGTGCGCCGGCAGCTGCACGGCTACGGCGTCGCCCGGCTCGACGTCGAACTCCTCGGTCAGCCAGTTGGCCGTCTTCGCGGCCCAGTTCACGGTCGTCGCCACGGACAGCTCGACGCGGCTGCCGAGCTGGTCGTCGTAGTGGGTGATCAACGGCTTGGCGGGCGAGGCCTGCAGCGGCCGCAGCAGCTCGTCGGTGAGGCTCATGCGCCAAGGCTAAAGCGCGGACCACCCGCCTCGCCGGTTGACACCGGATCACGCCGCTGAGTAGCTTTGCTTTGCAAGCAAAGCTATCTGACGGACTGGGGACAGCCATGACCATCCTTGTCACCGGCGCGCGCGGGAACGTCGGCCACGCCGTCGTCGACGCGCTCGTTTCCGCAGGCCAGGACGTCCGCGCGGCGAGCCGCGACGCGACTGCGCTCGGCGTCCCGGACGGCGTCGCGACGGTGAGCGCCGACCTCGAACGCCCGGAAACCCTGGACGCCGCGCTCGACGGCGTCCGCTCGGTGTTCCTCTACACGCAACGGCAGGGGGTCGACGGATTCGTGAAGGCGGCCGAAGCGGCCGGGGTGCGGCACGTCGTGCTGCTGTCGTCGGGTGCGACGCTCGAGCCGCGGTCCGCGCAGAGCCGGATCGCCCAGCTGCACCGCGTGGTCGAGGAGGCGCTGATCGCGGCGTCGTTCGGGGAGACGCTGCTCAACCCCGGCGCGTTCGCCACCAACGCGCTGGGCTGGCGCGCGGGCATCGCCGACGGCGTCGTCCGCACCGCCTACCCCGACTCGCGCAGTGGCGCGATCCACGAGCGGGACATCGCCGACGTCGCGGCCAGGATCCTCGTCGACGGCTCGCACGTCGGCGCCGCCCTGCAGCTGAGCGGGCCGGAGCCGATCAGCTTCCGGGAACAGGCGGCGGTCCTGGCGGACGTCCTCGGCCGGCCGCTGCGGGTCGAGGAGCTGACCCCGGAGCAGGCCGCCGCGCAGATGACGGCGCTCGGCTGGCCGCCCGAGGTGCCGCCGGAGGTCCTCCGGGCCATGGAACGGACGACGCGGGAGCCCTCGGTGGTCACCGACGTCGTCCGCGAGGTCACCGGGAACGCGCCGCGCACCTTCCGCCAGTGGGCCGAAGACCACCGCGCCGACTTCGCGTGACAATGCCGCACTTTCATCGGGAAAGATGCGTCCGGAGGCCCTGGAGACGCATCTTTCCCTATGAAAGTGACGATTTTTGGGGCTCTAGTTGACGCAAGTGACGGTTGGGGTTGCTGCGGCGCTTGCCGAGCCGCCGCCCGCGGGCTGAGCCGTGCTGCGCCCGGCCAGGCCGGCCACGAACTGCCGGACCGCCTGCGGGTCGATCTCGACGATGCTCTGCCCGTCTTCGCTGCGGCCGTTCGCGGTGATCACCGGGATCGTCGCGAACGCCAGGTCGCCGGACGCGATGCCCTTGGCCTGCTGCGCGAACTGCAGCAGGTCGAGCCCCGGGTCGAGGGTGAGCGACCGGTGGACGACGTCGGTCAGGTTGCTCAGCGTCCCCGGGCTCGTCAGCGTCCCGGCCGAGAGCACCTGGTGCAGCGCCGAAGACAGGAACGCCTGCTGCCGCACGATCCGGTCGAGGTCGCCGCGCGGCAGGTTCTTGCGCTGCCGGACGAAGGAAAGCGCTTCGCCGCCCGACACGGTCTGCTCGCCGCGGCGGAAGTCCGCCCCGGAGTCCTTGTCCTCGGTCGCGTGGTTCAGGCACACCTTGACGCCGCCGAGTGCCTCCGTGAGCAGGTAGAAGCCCAGCAGGTTGACCTCGGCGTAGTGGTCGATCCGCACCTGCGTGAGGTCCTGCACGGCCTGCACCAGGACCCGGCGGCCCTCGGTGTCGGAGTCGCGCTCGATCTTCGCCTGGTCGCGCTCGCCCTGGCCGCGCAACGTCTGGGCGTAGTGCGCCTTCGCGATGCCGTACGCCGAGTTGATCTTGGCCTTGCCCCGGCCCGGGATCTCGGTCCAGGTGTCGCGCGGGATCGAGACGGCCGACGGCTTCCCGCCGTCCTTCGGCACCCGCAGCAGGATCACGGTGTCGGTGTTGACGGCGCCGTTGTTCGCCTCGGTCCGCAGCTCGCGCAGCACCCGCGCCGGCAGCGCGTTGCCCTGCGCGTCCGTCCGCGCGTCGCTGCCGACGAGCAGGATGTCGTCCGCGCCGTCGTCGGCCGGCGGGGGAGCGGGCTCGCCGGCCCGCGGCGTCAGCGCGTCGGTCGTCGGGACGGTGCTCTGCAGCTGGTCCTTCGTGACGTAGGCGTAGCCGCTCGCGCCCAGGGCGATCAGCGAGACGAGGCCGACGGCGATCCGGCGCGTCACCCGGCCGGCGCGGCGCGCGCGGGACGGCGAGGGCGGTTCGGGGATCGGCTGACGCGGGAACGGCGACGGCTTCCACTCGGGCTCGTCGCTCTGCGTCACCGCCTCGGCGGCCGGTTCCGGCTGTTCCTGCTGTTCTTGCTCGTCATCCACCCCTTGTTCCCCTCCCCCGGGCACACTGAGTACTCAGTCTAGTTGACGCAGGGGACGTCGCCCGCCGTGATCGGCGGCGCGGCGGGGGGAGCACTCGACGGGGTGGAGGTCTGGACCGGTGGCTTCGACGGCGTCGTCGACGGCGCCCCGCCCGAGCCGGCGGACGAGCTCTTGAAGTCCTTGCCCAGCAGCACGCGCACGTGCCCGGCGGTGACATCCTTGTCCGGCTCGGCCTGGATCGCCGTGCCCAGGACCTGCTTGACGAGGCCCAGCGCGGTGTCGTCGGCCGGGTTGTACCGGACGACGGTGGTGTTGCGGGTGCTCAGCTTCTGGTCGGCGGGGAGCGTGAAGCCCTTGCTCTGCAGTGTCGAGTGCGTCTGGGTGGCCAGCGTCGGCGAGCCCGAGCCGTCGAACAGCTCCACCGTGACGGCGTTCGCGCCGGGCAGCTGCGCCTGCGCGGGGCCGGCCGGGGTGTCGCCGTCGGACGTCAGGCGCGTCACCTCCGCCTGCACCGCGGCCGGGTCGACGCGCAGCACGTCGGCGCCGCCGATGACCGCGTTGCCCTGGGTCGGGATGGTGTGGAACTCGATGTTGCCGCCGGTCAGCCCGCGCATCTGCTCGGCGAACTCGCTCAGGTCCCAGCCCTGGGACAGGACCACGGACTTCTTCACCGCGGATACCAGGTCGGCGATCTTCGTCGGGCTGGTCAGCACGTCGGTCGAGATGACCTTGCGGGCCAGGCCGGACAGGAACGCCTGCTGGCGCGCGATCCGGTCAAGGTCGGCGTTGGGCAGGTCGTAGCGCTGGCGGACGAAAGCGAGCGCCTGCACGCCTTCGATGCTCTGGCGCCCGCCCGGCAGGTCGACGCCGGACTTCTTCTCCTTGACCGGGCCCTTGAGGCAGACCTCGACGCCGCCGATCGACTGCGTGATCTCGTAGAAGCTCGCCAGGTTGACCTCGGCGTAGCGATCGATCATGCCCGGCTTGCCGATGAACTTCTCGATCGTCGCGATCAGGTTCTTCCGCCCGGCGACCTTGGCCTGCGCGTCGGCCTGCTTCAGGTCGGTCATGCCCTGGCGCTGCAACGTTTTGTAGGTGTCCGTGTACGCGTAGACGAACGCGCTGTTGAGCTTGTGCTTGCCGTAGCCGCCCGCGAGCTCGACCCAGGAGTCGCGGGGGAACGAGATCGCGACGGCGTGCTTCCCGTTCTGGGGGATGTGCACCAGGATCATCGTGTCGGTGTTGAGCTCGCCGTCCGAGACGCCGGCGTGCAGCATGTCCAGCACTTCGCGCGGCAGCGGGTTGCCCTGCGCGTCGGTGCGGCTGTCCTGCCCGACGAGGAGGATGTCGACCGCGCCGTCGAGCGGCTTGGCGTGCGCCTCGGTGTCGGCGAAGACGTTCGTGGTGGTCAGGCCGGTGTTCGGGTCGCCGATGAAGTGCCAGCCGTACCAGGTCAGCGCCAGGATCGCGACGGACAGCAACGAGACGACCACCTTGCCGCCGCGGCGGGCGAAGATGGCGACACCGTGGCGACGGCGCACCGGGACGGGCGGCGCAGGCCAATCGGTCACGCGCTTCCTCCCTGCGAACCCCGTGCTTCCCCCAGGGCACCCGTGTGCCTCCACCCGGACTCTACTGAGGGCGTTGTGGGGCCTCCGTAGGCTGGGGTCCGGTTGCCCCCGACGGGGGCCGAGGAGAGGCGGGAAGATGCGGGTCCTGGTCACCGGTGGTGCGGGCTTCATCGGGTCGCACTACGTCCGGCAGGCGCTGAGCGGCGCGTACCCGGCACTGCGTGACGCCGAGGTGGTCGTGCTGGACAAGCTCACCTACGCCGGCAACGAGGCCAACCTGGCCCCCGTCGCCGCCGACCCGCGGCTCGAGTTCGTCCGCGGCGACATCTGTGACACCGCGCTGGTCGCCGAGGTCATGAGTGGTGTGGACCTCGTGGTGCACTTCGCCGCGGAGTCGCATGTGGACCGCTCGATCCTCGGCGGCGCGGACTTCGTGCTGACGAACGTGCTGGGCACGCACAACCTGCTGCAGGCGGCCGTCGAAGCCGGCGTCGGCAAGTTCGTCCACGTGTCCACCGACGAGGTGTACGGCTCGATCGAGACCGGGTCCTGGACCGAGGACCAGCTGCTGGAGCCGAACTCGCCGTACTCGGCGTCCAAGGCGTCCTCCGACCTGGTGGCGCGGTCGTACTTCCGCACCCACGGGCTGCCGGTGTGCATCACCCGGTGTTCCAACAACTACGGTCCGTACCAGTTCCCCGAGAAGCTCATCCCGCTGTTCGTGACGAGCCTGCTCGACGGCCGGAAGGTGCCGCTCTACGGCGACGGGCTCAACGTCCGTGACTGGCTGCACGTGGACGACCACTGCCACGGCATCCAGCTGGTCGCCGAGGCGGGCCGGCCGGGCGAGATCTACAACATCGGCGGCGGCCTCGAGCTGACGAACCGCGAGCTGACCGAGCGGCTCCTGGACGCCCTCGGCGCGGGCTGGGACAGCGTCGAGCCGGTCGAGGACCGCAAGGGCCACGACCGCCGGTACTCGGTGGACGTCACGAAGATCGGCGACGAGCTGGGGTACGCTCCGCGCGTGTCCTTCGAGGACGGTCTGGCCGCGACAGTGGCCTGGTACACGGACAATCGCGCGTGGTGGGAGCCCCTGGCGGAGCGGGCCGCGCTCAAGAAGTAGAGGATGTGCTCGTGCGGCTGACGGTGCTCGTGCCCGGCGGTTCCGGACAGCTCGGCCGGGATCTCGCCGCTCTCTCGGGTGACGACGTGGACGTCGTCGCGCCGGGGTCGGCGGAGCTGGACCTGACGCAGACCGGCCAGGTGCTGGCCGCGGTCGGCGCGCTCGCCGACCGCGCGCGCGAAGCGGGTTCGGCCGCGGTCGTGATCAACGCGGCGGCCTACACCGCGGTCGACGCGGCGGAGACGGACGAGGAGCGCGCGTTCGCGGTCAACGCCGACGGCCCGCGCGTGCTCGCCGCGGCGTGCGCGTCCCGGCGGGTGCCGCTGATCCACGTGTCCACGGACTACGTCTTCCCGGGCGACGCTTCGGCGCCGTACGAGCCTTCGGACGAGCTGGGCCCGCGCAGCGCGTACGGCCGCACGAAGGCGGCGGGCGAGGACGCGGTGCTCGGCTCGGGCGCGTCGTCCTGGGTGGTGCGCACCGGCTGGCTGTACGGCAAGTCGGGCACGAACTTCGTGAAGACCATGGCCCGCTTGGAGGCCTCGAACCCGGAACTGTCCGTTGTGGACGATCAGGTCGGCGGTCCCACGTGGACGGCGGACCTGGCGGCGGGCCTGCTGGAGCTGGCGTCCCGGGCGGCCACGGGCGACGGGCCGGAGCAGCGGGTGCTGCACTGCACGAACGCGGGTTCGGTGAGCTGGTGCGGCTTCGCGCGCGCCGTCTTCACGCAGCTGGGCGCGGACCCGTCGCGGGTGAAGCCGTGTACGACGGAGGAGTTCCCGCGGCCGGCGCCGCGGCCGGCGTACTCGGTGCTGTCGCCGGCGTCATGGAAGGAAGCGTGGCTGACGCCGCTGCGGCCGTGGGAAGACGCACTGGCCGCGTACTTCGCGGCTCCCTGACACCCGGCTTCTCATGCGCCCCAATGTGGCGTTGGGTGCGCTGGACGCACCCAACGCCACATTGGGTGCGTTGGACGCACCCAACGCCACATTGGGGCGCTTGCCCGGACTTGCGGAAAGTTTCGTCGGTCCGCCCGGCAATTGTGCAAGCCGAATGGCGGAGTCCTTGCGTGACTGCGCTTTTCGGTGGAACGTCCCGATCAGCGGGGCATTGCGCAACCGCTCCCGTTCGGCGGCGGGATTACGGCGGCCACGCACCCGAACCCGTGCTCCATCCGTGGGACGGCATTCCCGCCCCGGTTCGATAGTTTCGCTGGTCAGCTCGGTTTTTGCGGCTTTCGTCCGGCACCGGTGCCCGGTTACCTCGTTGACCCGTTCGTTCCGCCCGCCCTAATTTGTTGTCCCACCAGACGAACTCGGGCGGTGTCGGCGTGGACTCCTCCTTTTCGCTCAAACCGGTGCGCCCGGCCGACCAGGCCGCGGTTCGCCGGACGAACCTCGCGTTGGTGCTGCGGCACCTGCGGGACGCGGGATCCCGGTCCCGGGCGGGCATCGCCGCGGACACCGGGCTGAACAAGGCGACCGTGTCGAGCCTGGTTTCCGAGCTCGTCGAACGCGGATTGGCCCGCGAAGGCGAGCGCGAACGAGCCGGTTCGGTGGGTCGCCCCGGCACGATCGTCGAGCTCGACGGCCGCGGCGTCGGCGGGATCGGCGTCGAGATCAACGTCGACTACCTCACCGCCCTCGCGCTGGACCTGACCGGCACCGTCCTTTTCGAACAACGCGTCGCGCTCGACGTGCAAGCGCTTCCCGTCGAGAAGGTGCTCGACGCCGGCGCCGAGCTGACCGCGCGGGCGCTGCGGGAATGCCGCCGCCTCGCCGTCACCCCGGCCGGCGTCACCGTCGGGATCCCGGCGCTGGTCGACGTCGCGAGCGGGACCGTCGCCTTCGCGCCGAACCTGCACTGGACCGACGTCCCGGTCGTCCGCGGCATCACCGAACGGCTGACGCGCCGCCTCGGGCCGCCCGCGTTCCCGATCCGCACGGCCAACGACGCGAACCTCGGCGCGCTCGGCGAATACGCGATGGGCAGCGTCGCCGGGACCGCCGATCTCGTGTACCTGACCGGCGAAATCGGCGTCGGCGGCGGCGTGATCTCCGGGGGCCGGTTGCTTGGCGGCGCCGAAGGGTTCTCCGGCGAGATCGGGCACATCCAGCTCGACCCGGCCGGGCGCGTCTGCGGCTGCGGGCGGCGCGGCTGCTGGGAGACGCTCGTCGGGCTGGCCGGGATGCTGCGGCTGGCGGCGTCGCCGAACGACCCGGTGCACGACCCGTCGCTCGACCTCGAACAGCGGCTCGACATGATCCGCCGCCGGGCGCAGCTGAAGGACAAGCGCACGCTCGACGCGCTGGCCCAGGTCGGCACCGGTCTCGGAGTCGGCGCGGCCGTGCTGATCAACGTCTTCAACCCGCGGGTGGTGCTGCTGGGCGGCTACTTCGCCCAGCTGGGGCCGTACCTGCTCGGCCCGATGATGACCGAGCTCGAGGCCCGCGTGATCGCGCCGGGCATCGGGGGCTGCCGCGTCGAGCTGTCCTGGCTCGGGTTCTCCGCGGCTTCGCGCGGCGGCGCGCACGTCGCGCTGCAAGCGGTGTTCGACGACCCGGCGCTGGTGCCGGTGCGCGCGGAAAGGGACAGCGGATGACGCTCGTGGAGATGACCGGGATCGGCAAGCAGTTCCCCGGTGTGCGCGCTCTAGACGACGTCGAGCTGAGCGTCGAAGCCGGCGAAGTCCATTGCCTGCTCGGGCAGAACGGCGCCGGGAAGTCGACGCTGATCAAGGTCCTCGCCGGCGCGCACCGGCCGGACACCGGCGAGATCCGGCTCGACGGGTCGCCGGTGCGGCTGCCCACCCCGACCGCGGCGATCCGGCACGGCATCGCCACGCTGTACCAGGAGCTCGACCTCGTCGACGGGCTTTCCGTGGCGGAGAACGTCTTCCTCGGCCACGAGCAGGCCCGCGGCGGGTTCGTCCGCCGCACCACCATGCGGGCCGAGGCGCGCAAGCTGCTGGACCGCTTGGGGCACCAGGAAATCCGCGTCGAACGCGAGGTCGGCACGCTGTCGGCGGCGGGCAAGCAGATCGTCAGCCTCGCCCGCGCCCTTTCGCTCGACGCGCGGCTGATCGTGCTCGACGAGCCGTCCGCGGTGCTCGCCGCCGACGAGGTGGCCAACCTGTTCCGGGTGATCCGCGGGCTGACCGCGCGCGGCGTCGCGGTGCTCTACATCTCCCACCGGCTGGCCGAGATCCGCGAGATCGGCGACCGGGTGAGCGTCCTCAAGGACGGCCGGACCGTGGCCGCCGGGCTGCCCGCGCGCACGACGCCGACCGGGGACCTGGTGGCCCGGATGACCGGCCGCCGCGTCGAGTTCCCGTTCCCGCCGCGCCCGGAACCGGGTGCCCACGACGGCAAACCCGAAGTCCTCGGCGTCACCGGCCTGAGCCTCGCCGGCGCGTTCGGCGACGTCACCTTCTCGGTGCGGGAAGGGGAGATCCTCGGGATCGCCGGGCTGGTCGGCTCGGGCCGCTCGGAGGTCCTCGAAACCGTCTACGGCGCGCGCAAGGCGACGGCGGGGGAGATCCGGCTGGCCGGGAAGCCGTTGAAGAACGGCGTCGGCGCGGCCGTGCGCGGCGGGCTCGGCCTGGCGCCGGAGGAACGCAAGAGCCAGGCGCTGCTGCTGCACGATTCCGTGGCGCGCAACGTCTCCCTGCCGTCGCTGCGGCGGTACGCGCGGTTCGGCTGGTTCAGCGGGAAGGCCGAGATCGACGCCGTGCGCGGGCACACCGAGGCGCTCGACCTGCGCCCGGCCGACGTCCGCCGGACCGTCGGCAAGCTCTCGGGCGGCAACCAGCAGAAGGCCGTCGTCGCGCGCTGGCTCCTGAAGGGCTGCCGGGTGCTGCTGCTCGACGAGCCGACCCGCGGCGTCGACGTCGGCGCGCGGGCCGAGCTGTACCGCGTGATCCGCGACCTCGCCGACTCCGGCGTCGCGATCCTGCTGGTCTCCAGCGAACTGCCGGAGGTGCTCGGGCTGGCCGACCGGGTGCTGGTGCTGCGCGAAGGCCAGCTCGTCACCGAAGCCGACGCACGCGAACTCGACGAGCGCCGCGTGCTGGATCTCATCCTGGAGGAGCGCGTCCATGACTGAACAGGCGTCGGAACAAGCGGTGCCACGAGCCGCTCCGGAGCGGAGACGGATCAGCGAAATCCGCAACCTCGGCCTCGTCGGGGTGCTCGTGCTGCTGGCGGTGATCGGCGCGATCACCCAGCCCGGCCAGTTCCTGTCCACCGGCACGCTCGTGCTGCTGCTGACCCAGGCGTCGGTGATCGGCGTGATCACCGTCGGCATGACGTTCGTGATCATCGGCGGCGGCATCGACCTGTCGGTCGGCGCGGTGGTCGCGCTCGCGACGGTGTGGGCGACGACGAAGGCGACGCAGTCGTTCGGCATCGGCGGGATCGTGTTCTGCGCGGTCGCCGTGGGTCTCGGCGCCGGCTTGGTGACCGGACTGCTGATCGCCTACGGGAAGCTGGTCGCGTTCATCGCCACGCTGGCCATGCTCGCCTCGGCACGCGGCCTGGCGATCCAGCTCTCCCAGGGCCGCACGCAGACCGTCACGCCGAAGAACCAGGCGCTGGTCGACCTCGGCTACCAGGACAGCTACGTGCTCGGGATCCCGCCGCTGGTGCTGATCTTCGCCGCGGTCGCGGTGCTCGGCTGGATCCTGCTCAACCGCACCACGTTCGGCCGCCGCACCTACGCGATCGGCGGCAACCTCGAAGCCGCGCGGCTGGCCGGCATCAACGTCCGGCTGCACACCTGCCTGCTGTACGTGCTTTCCGGGCTCTGCTGCGGCATCGCCAGCGTCATGCTGATCATCCTGACCAGTTCCGGCACCAGCGGGAACGGCAACCTCTACGAGCTCGACGCCATCGCCGCGGTGATCATCGGCGGCACCCTGCTCTCGGGCGGGCGCGGCACGCTCGCCGGGTCCGTCCTCGGCGTGCTCGTGTTCACCACGATCAGCGTCCTGTTCACCCTCAACAACCTGCCCACGGCGGTGCAGCAGCTCGCCAAGGGCGTGCTCATCGTGCTCGCCGTCCTCGTCCAGCGCCGGTATTCGACCGAGAGGAAATCCTCATGAACAACCCCCTCCGCAGACGCGCGTTCCTCGCCGGCGCGTCCGCTGTCGGCGTCGGCGCGCTCGCCGCGTGCACGAGCAACAGCGACGAGCCCGCCGCCGCGACCGTCACCCAGGGCGCGGCCGACACCCCGGGCAAGAAGGTGACCGTCGGGTTCGCCGGGCCGCAGGCCGACCACGGCTGGCTCAACGCGATCACCGTCAACGCCCGCGCGGAGGCCTCGCGCCACCCTGACGTCGAACTGGTCGTCGCCGAGGGCTCGAACGACGCCGCCACCCAGTCGGCGCAGGTCGAGACGCTGATCAACCGCAAGGTCGATGTCCTGGTCGTGCTGCCGGCCGACGGCAAGCAGCTCACCCCGGCCGGGCGCAAGGCGATGGACGCCGGGATCCCGGTGATCAACCTCGACCGCATCTTCGACTCGCCGCAGAGCTACCGCACCTGGATCGGCGGCGACAACTACCGGATGGGCGTCAACGCGGGCAACTACATCGGGCAGAAGCTCGGCGGGAAGGGCACGGTGCTGGAGCTGGCCGGGATCGACACCCTGGAGCTGACGCGGCAGCGCTCGCAGGGCTTCGACGACGCGCTGGCCAACTTCCCCGGCATCCGGAAGATCGGCCGGGCCGCCGCGGAGTTCACCGTGCCGACCGGGCAGGCCCGGATGGCCGAGCTGCTGCAGGCGCACCCGAAGTTCGACGCGATCTGGAACCACGACGACGACCAGGGCGTGGGCGCGCTCCAGGCGGTGAAGCAGGTCGGCCGGTCGGACTTCCTGATGGTCGGCGGGGCCGGATCGAAGGCGGCGATGGAGCAGATCAAAGCGGACTCGTCGGTACTGAAGGCGACGGTCCTCTACCCGCCTACGATGGCGGCGTCGGCGATCCGGCTGGCCCGGCTGCTCGGGCAGGCGAAAGGGCTCGGTGACCTGGCCGAACAGGAGGTGCCGGCGACCGTGACGCTGTTCTCCGCCGTCGTCACCAAGGACAACGTGGACAAGTACCTGCCGGGGTCGTTCGAATGAGCGGCGGGACCCTCGGCGTGGGGATGGTCGGGTACGCGTTCATGGGGGCCGCGCACTCGCAGGCGTGGCGGACCGTGCACCGGGCGTTCGACGTCCCGCGCGCGCCGCGGATGGCGGTGCTCTGCGGAAGAGACAAAACGGCCACCGAGGCGGCCGCGGCGAAGCTCGGCTGGGCGTCGGTGGAGACCGACTGGAAACGCTTGCTCGAGTCCGGCGATGTAGATCTGGTGGACATCTGCACGCCCGGCGACACGCACGCGGACATAGCGCTGGCCGCGCTCGCCGCGGGCAAGCACGTGCTGTGCGAGAAACCGCTGGCCAACACGGTCGCCGAAGCCGAGGCGATGGCCGCCGCGGCCGCCGAGGCGGCCACCCGCGGGGTGCGGTCCATGGTGGGCTTCAACTACCGGCGGGTGCCGGCCGTGGCGCTGGCGCGGCGGCTCGTCGCCGAAGGCCGGCTGGGCGAGATACGTCACGTTCGCGCCCAGTACCTCCAGGACTGGATCGTCGACCCGGAGTTCCCGCTCGTCTGGCGGCTGCGGAAGGACAAGGCCGGATCCGGTGCCCTCGGGGACATCGGGGCGCACGCGATCGACCTCGCCCAGTTCGTCGCCGGCTCGCTCATCACCGGCGTCAGCGGCCTGACCGAGACGTTCGTCGGCGAACGGCCACTGCCGGGATCGGCCGAGCGCGGCGCGGTCACGGTCGACGACACCGCGTTGTTCCTGGCGCGGTTCGCAGGCGGCGCCGTCGGCACCTTCGAGGCGACGCGGTTCGCGAGCGGCCGCAAGAACGCGCTGCGCCTGGAGATCAACGGCTCCGCGGGCAGCCTCGCGTTCGACTTCGAGGCGATGAACGAGCTGGCCTTCCACGACCACACCGAAGACCCGGAGCTCGGCGGCTTCCGCCGGATCCAGGTCACCGAGCCCGGTCACCCGTACGTCGGCGCCTGGTGGCCGCCGGGACACGGGCTCGGCTACGAACACACGTTCACCCACGAGGTGCGTGATCTGCTCGTCGCGCTGGCCGCGGGCGAGGACCCTTCTCCGTCTTTCGCGGACGGGCTGCAAGTGCAGCGGGTACTCGCGGCGGTCGAGGAAAGCGCCGCGGCGCGCAGTGTCTGGACCCGCGTCGAAACCGGAGTGCCGGGCGCGGGCTGAACCAACAGGGAGAGAATCATGGGGAAGTTCGGTGTCTGGCTGATCGGGGCCCGGGGATCGGTGGCCACCACGGCCATAGCCGGGGCCGCCGCGATGCGCGCGGGGCTGACCACGCGCACCGGGTGCGTGACCGAACTGCCGGACTTCGCCGGGGCGGAGCTGCCCGGCTTGGGGGACCTGGTCTTCGGGGGCCACGACGTGGTCGACACGCCGCTGGTCAAGCGGGCGGAGCACCTGGTGGCGGCGGGCGTGCTGCCCGCGACGCTGCCGGGGCCGGTCACGGCCGACCTGGAGGCGGCCGAGGCCCGGCTGCGCCCGGCGCCGTCCGGGACCGGGCGCGCGGCGGCCGACCGGATCGTCGCGGACCTGACGGCGTTCGGTGCGGGTCTGGACCACGTCGTCGTGGTCAACGTGGCCTCCACCGAGCCGCCCTGCGCGCCGCATCCGGCGCATCAATCCCTGGCCGCGCTGGAAGACGCGCTGGACTCGGGCCTGGAGGTGCTCCCGCCCAGCGCGTTGTACGCCTACGCCGCATTCCGCGCGGGGTGTGGCTTTGTCGACTTCACGCCGTCCACCGGCGCGCGGCTGCCCGCGCTGGACGAACTCGCCCGCACCGCCGGCCTGCCGTACGCGGGCCGCGACGGCAAGACCGGCGAGACGCTGCTGCGGTCGGTGCTCGCGCCGATGTTCGCCCAGCGCGCGCTGAACGTGCTGTCGTGGTCGGGCACCAACCTGCTCGGCGGCGGGGACGGCGCCACGCTGG
Organism: Amycolatopsis sp. cmx-8-4; assembly: GCF_046548675.1. Lineage (NCBI taxonomy): Bacteria > Bacillati > Actinomycetota > Actinomycetes > Pseudonocardiales > Pseudonocardiaceae > Amycolatopsis > Amycolatopsis sp. cmx-8-4. The sequence goes on along the minus strand of NZ_JAEBDZ010000010.1, from coordinate 145,617 downwards.
CCGACCCCGGGGCGGCGTCGAGCAAGAACGCGTCCAAGCAGCAGGTGCTCTCGCAGAACCTCGGCCGGGACGTCGACGGCGAGGTGCACATCGACTACGTCCCCGCGCTCGGCGACTGGAAGACCGCCTGGGACCACGTGCTGTTCGAGGGTTTCCTCGGCGCCCGCATGACGCTGCAGCTCACCTGGCAGGGCTGCGACTCCGCGCTCGCCGCGCCGCTGGTGCTCGACCTCGCCCGGCTCACCGCGAAGGCGTGCCGCGACGGCGTCGCCGGGCCGGTGGCCGAGTTCGGGTTCTTCTTCAAGGATCCGGCCGGCGACGGCCCGCACGACCTCGCGTCGCAGTACGCGGCCCTGCGCGAGTGGGCGAACCGGTGAAGGCGCTGATCGAACTCGTCCGCGCGCCCGCCGCGCTGACCGTGCCCGGGGACGCCGTCGCCGGCGCCGCCGCGTCGGGCTGGCCCTTCGGCCGCCGGACGCTCGCGCTGACCGGCGCGTCCGTCTGCATCTACTGGGCGGGCATGGCGCTCAACGACTACGCCGACCGCGACCTCGACGCGGTCGAACGGCCCGAGCGGCCGATCCCGTCGGGCCGGGTCTCGCCGGGCACGGCCCTGGGCGTCGCGACCGGGCTGACCGCGGGTGGTCTCGGCATCGCGGCGGTCGCCGGGGGCAAGCGCGCGCTGCGGGTCGCGGTGCCGCTGGCCGCGACCGTGTGGGCGTACGACTTCGTGCTCAAGTCGACGCCGCTGGGGCCGATCGCGATGGCCGCGGCCCGGACCCTGGACGTCCTGCTCGGGGCGGGTGGCGCCCGGGCGGCCCTGCCCGCCGCGCTGACGGTCGGCGCGCACACGATGGCCGTGACGACGCTGTCCCGGTCCGAAGTGGACGGTGCCACGCCCGCCCTTCCGGCGGCCACGCTGGTCGCGACGGCCGGGGTGCGCGTCGCCGCCGGGCGCGTCGGGCCGCTGGCCTCGGCGCTGCTCGGGACGTACGCGGTGACGACCGGGCGGGCGCAGTACGACGCCGTCCGCGACCCGAAGGCGCCGGTGATCCGGCGCGCGGTCGGCGCCGGCATCCACGGGATGATCCCGCTGCAGGCCGGGCTCATCGCGCGGACCGGCGCGTGGCGCTCGGCGCTGGCCGTGGCCGCCGCGTTCCCGCTGGCGCGGGCGCTGAGCCGGAAGGTGTCGCCGACATGAGGTTCGGGTACGGCACCAACGGCTTCGCCAACCACCGCCTCGGCGACGCGCTCCGCGTCCTGGCCGACCTCGGCTACGACGGCGTCGCGCTGACGCTCGACCACCAGCACCTCGATCCGTTCGGCCCGGACCTCGCCCGCCGCGTCACCGACGTCGCCGCGGACCTGGACCGGCTCGGACTGGCCGTCGTGATCGAGACGGGTGCGCGGTTCCTGCTGGACCCGTGGCGCAAGCACTCGCCGACGTTCCTCGACCCGGACCGGTCCTTGCGCGTGGAGTTCCTGACCCGGGCCGTCGAGATCGCCGCGGACCTCGGGGCCGAGGCCGTCTCGTTCTGGAGCGGCAACAAGCCCGCGGATCTGTCCACTGAGGACGCTTGGGACCACCTGGTCGCGGGCTGCTCGGACGTCCTCAAGGCCGCGGACGAGCACGACGTCAAGCTCGGGTTCGAGCCGGAGCCGGGGATGCTCGTCGAAGACCTCGACGGCTACTTCGAGCTGGCCCGACGCCTCGGTGACCCGGCGCGGTTCGGGCTCACGCTGGACATCGGGCACTGCCGGTGCAACGAGTCCGCGTCCGTGCCCGACTGCGTCCGCCGCGCCTTGCCGCGGCTGGTGAACGTCCAGATCGACGACATGCGCCGCGGCACGCACGAGCACCTCGAGTTCGGCCAGGGGGAGATCGACTTCCCGCCCGTGCTCGAAGCGCTGTCGCCGTACCCCGGGCTGGTCGCCGTCGAACTGCCGCGCGACAGCCACGCGGCCCCGCGGATCGCCCGCGAGTCCCTGGAGTTCCTGCGCAAGGCGGTGACCGCGTGACCGCGTGGCTCGACGAAGCCTTGACGAAGGTCGCGTCCGACGCGACGGCGTTGCGGACGCTGTTCCCCGGGGTCGGCCGCCGGGTCGGCCGGGGACCCGCGGACGTCCCGGGGTGGACGGTCGACGACGTCGCCCGGGTGGAGCTGCTCAAAGCGGCTCCTGGGGCCGCCGCCGAGATGCCGGACCTCTACCGCTACGGCGACACCGCCGAGAAACGAGCGGTCCTTCGTGGACTGTCCGTGGTGGACACCGGGGACGCCGGACTGGAGCTGGTCGCGGACGCGCTGCGCACCAACGACACCCGGCTCGTCACCGCCGCGATGGGGGAGTACGGCGCTGCGCGCCTGGACGACTCCGCCTACCGCCACGGTGTGCTCAAGTGCGTCTTCATGGGCATCCCCCTGGCCGGGATCGCCGGGCTGGACCGCCGGACCGACGAGGAGCTGCTGCGCATGATGCGGTCGTTCGCCGCCGAGCGCACCGCCGCGGGCCGTGACGTGCCCGCCGACCTCCTCCCCTTGCTGACCGAACAGGACGTCTGATGCGCATCTTCGACCCGCACATCCACATGAGCTCCCGGACCACCGACGACTACGCGGCGATGCACGCCGCCGGTGTCCGCGCGCTCGTCGAGCCGGCCTTCTGGCTGGGCCAGCCGCGCACGAGCGTCGGCAGCTTCACCGACTACTTCGACGCGCTGGTCGGCTGGGAACCGTTCCGCGCGAGCCAGTTCGGCATCGCCCACCACTGCACGATCGCGCTGAACCCCAAGGAGGCCAACGATCCCCGCTGCGCGCCCGTGCTCGACCTGCTGCCGCGGTACCTGGAGAAGGACGGCGTGGTCGCGGTCGGCGAGATCGGCTACGACTCGATGACCGCCGAGGAGGACAAGGCGTTCGCCGCGCAGCTGGCCCTGGCCATCGACCACGACCTGCCCGCGATGGTGCACACCCCGCACCGCGACAAGGCGGCCGGCACCGAGCGCAGTATCGCCGTCGTCCGCGAGTCGGGCATCGCGCCCGAGCGCGTGGTGCTCGACCACCTCAACGAGGTGACCGTCGCCATGGTCAAGGACTCCGGGTCCTGGATGGGGTTCTCGATCTACCCGGACACGAAGATGGACGAAGAGCGGATGGTGGCGATCCTCCGGGAGTACGGCACCGAGCGGGTGCTGGTGAACTCCGCGGCCGACTGGGGCAAGAGCGACCCGCTCAAGACCCGCAAGACCGGTGACGCGATGCTGGCCGCCGGGTTCAGCGAGGACGACGTCGACCTCGTGCTGTGGCGCAACCCAGTGGAGTTCTACGGGCAGAGCGGGCGCCTTTCGCTGGAGGGCGAGGCGCCGGACGCCGAGTTCGCGGGCAACTCGATCCTGCGAGGTGCGCGCAAGTGAGGTTCCGGCATCCCGACGGCACGCTCGTCCACCTCGCCTACTGCACCAACGTGCACCAGGCCGAGGACCTCGACGGCGTGCTCACCCAGCTGGCCCGCTTCGGCGAGCCGGTGCGGGAACGCCTGGGCGTGGATCGGCTCGGCTTGGGCCTGTGGCTGGCCCGTCCGGTGGCGACCGAGCTGGTCTCCGATCCGGCGGCGGTGGCGCGGCTGCGCAGTGAGCTGGCCACGCGCGGCCTCGAGGTCGTCACGCTCAACGGGTTCCCGTACCAGGGTTTCCACGACCCGGTCGTCAAGCACAAGGTGTACCGGCCGGATTGGTCGACGCCCGAGCGGACCCAGTACACCCTCGATCTGGCCCGGCTGCTGGGCGAGCTGCTGCCCGAGGACGCCGTCCGCGGCAGCGTCTCGACGTTGCCGCTGGGCTGGCGCACCGAGTGGCGGGACGACGGCGGTCAGCTCGCACTGCTGGCCAAGGGCCTGGCGAAGCAGGACCGCCCGGTGCGGGTGGCCTTCGAACCGGAGCCGGGCTGCGTCATCGAGACGACGGCGCAGGCGGCGTCCCTGCTGTCCGAAGTGGACAAGGAGTGGCTCGGCGTCTGTCTTGACACGTGCCATCTAGCGGTCGGCTTCGAGGACCCGGCGGCCGCGCTCGGCCGACTCGAAGCCGCGGGCCTCGACGTCGTCAAGCTCCAGGCGTCCGCTGCCCTGGAGGCGGCGGACCCGGCCGATCCGGCCACCCGGAAGGCGCTGGAGTCCTTTGTGGAACCTCGGTTCCTCCACCAGAGCAACGAAGGTGCCCCACCGGGCGCCGACGACCTCGATCTCGCGTTGGCCGGAGAACTGCCCGGTGAGGCGCCGTGGCGGGTGCACTTCCACGTGCCGCTGCACGCCGACCCGGCGCCGCCGCTGACGTCCACCCGGCCCGTGCTGGCCGGGACGCTGGCCGAGCTGTTCGGCGGCGCCACCGCGCGCACCGACCACATCGAGGTCGAGACCTACACCTGGCAGGTGCTCCCGGACGCACCCGCCGACGACGCCGGGCTCGTCGCGGGCATCACCGCCGAGCTGGACTGGACCCGGCGTTCCCTGATCGAACTGGGCTTGGAAGAGGTTCACTGATGAGTTTGCTGGTTCTCGACGTCGTGGGCCTGACGCCCCGGCTGCTCCCGCACATGCCGAACCTGCGCAAGATGGCCGAACCCGGCTTCACCGCGCAGCTCGACACCGTGTTCCCCGCCGTGACGTGCTCGGTGCAGTCCACCTTCCTGACCGGCCTGCAGCCGGCCGAGCACGGCATCGTCGGCAACGGCTGGTACTTCCGCGACCTCGGCGAGGTGTTCTTCTGGCGCCAGCACAACAACCTGGTCCAGGGCGACAAGTTCTGGGCCGCGGCGCGGCGCGCCCAGGCCGGGCACAAGGTCGCCAACGTGTGCTGGTGGTACGCGATGGGGATGGACGTCGACCTCACCGTCACCCCGCGGCCGATCTACCACGCCGACGGCAAGAAGTCCCCGGACGCCTACACCCACCCGCCGCAGCTGCACGACCGCCTGGTCGGCGACCTCGGCGAGTTCCCGCTGTTCACCTACTGGGGCCCGACGGCCGCGATCACGTCGTCGAAGTGGATCATCGCCGCCGCGCGGAAGATCATGACCGAGGACAAGCCGGACACCACGCTCGTCTACCTCCCGCACCTCGACTACGACCTGCAGCGCTTCGGCCCGGACGCACCGCAGGCCGCGGCGGCCGCGCGGGAGATCGACACCGCGCTGAAGCCGTTGCTGGACTTCGCGGCCGCGGGCGGGCACACCGTCGTCGCGCTGTCGGAGTACGGCATCACGAACGCGAGCCGGCCGGTCGACATCAACCGCGCGCTGCGCCGTGAAGGCCTGCTCAACGTGTACGTCCAGGCGGGCATGGAGTACCTCGACCCGTGGACGTCGCGGGCGTTCGCGGTCGCCGACCACCAGGTCGCGCACGTCTACGTCGCCGACCCGGCGGACATCCCGCGGGTGCGGGACCTCGTCGCCGGACTGTCCGGAGTGGACGTCGTGCTGGATCGTGCGGCGCAGGCGGGCATCGGGATCAACCACGAACGCGCTGGGGAGCTGGTCGCGATCGCCGAGCCGGAAGCCTGGTTCACGTACTACTACTGGCTCAGCGACGACCGCGCGCCGGACTTCGCGAAGACCGTCGAGATCCACCGCAAGCCCGGCTACGACCCGGCCGAGCTGTTCTTCGACCCGGAAGACCCGATGGTCAAGCTCAAGGCCGCGTCCGCGCTGGCCCGCAAGAAGCTCGGCCTGCGGTACTCGATGCAGGTCGTCCCGCTCGACCCCGCGCCGGTGCGCGGCAGCCACGGCCGGCTGCCCGACTCGGCCGAGGACGGGCCCGTGCTGCTGTGCTCGGACCCCGCGCTCGCGCGCGAGAAGGTCCACGCCACCGAAGTCAAGGATCTGCTGCTCGCGGCTGTCCGTACCGAATAACGCACCCAGGAGGTCAGACATGGCACGACCGTTGACGCTGTTCACCGGACAGTGGGCCGATCTTCCGTTCGAGGAGGTGTGCGAGCTGGCGAGCGGCTGGGGCTACGAAGGCCTCGAGATCGCCTGCTGGGGCGACCACTTCGAGGTGGACCGGGCGCTCGCCGAAGACGGCTACGTCCAGGCGAGGCTGGACACGCTGGCCAAGTACGACCTCAAGGTGTGGACCATCTCGAACCACCTGGTGGGCCAGGCCGTCTGCGACCACCCGATCGATGAGCGGCACGAAGCCATCCTGCCGGCGCGGATCTGGGGCGACGGCGAGGCCGAGGGCGTCCGGCAGCGGGCGGCGGAGGAGATGAAGGCCACCGCCCGCGCCGCGGCGAAGCTCGGGGTGTCCACTGTGGTCGGTTTCACCGGCTCGTCGATCTGGCACACGGTGGCGATGTTCCCGCCGGTGCCGCCGTCGATGATCGAACGCGGGTACGCGGACTTCGCCACGCGGTGGAACCCGATCCTCGACGTCTTCGACGAGGTCGGCGTGCGCTTCGCCCACGAGGTGCACCCGAGCGAGATCGCCTACGACTACTGGAGCACCGTCCGGACGCTGGAGGCGATCGGGCACCGGGCGGCGTTCGGGCTCAACTTCGACCCGTCGCACTTCGTCTGGCAGGACCTCGACCCGGTCGGGTTCCTGTGGGACTTCAAGGACCGCATCTACCACGTCGACTGCAAGGAAGCGCGCAAGCAGCTCAACGGCCGCAACGGCCGGCTCGGCTCCCACCTCCCGTGGGCCGACCCCCGCCGCGGCTGGGACTTCGTCTCCACCGGCCACGGCGACGTCCCGTGGGAGGACGTCTTCCGCATGCTCAACGCGATCGGCTACGCCGGCCCCATCTCGATCGAGTGGGAGGACGCCGGCATGGACCGCCTGACCGGCGCGCCCGAGGCCCTGGAGTTCGTCCGCAAGCTCAACTTCACCCCACCCACCGCGGCGTTCGACGCCGCGTTCTCCTCGAAGTAACCGTGTCGGCGCGCGAATCACGCGTGTCGACCCCCTGATCACGCGTGTCGACCCTCCAGGCACGCGAGCCGACCCTCCGGGTACGCCGGCCGACCGTCCAGGTACGCCGGCCGACCCGCCGAGCACGCGCGCCGGGAGGACCGGCGCGCGCCCGAGACTTCTGTGCACGGGTGGCCGCCAGCCCCGTCGGAAGGTGATCGAAACCGGCTTCGCGCCAATCCGGGGCGAAGCACGCTCAAATTCAGGAAGGAACCAGCATGACCCTGCCTTCCCCAAGGTCCCCTGCGAAATGGACCAGGCTGTTCGGCACCGCACTCCTGGGCGCCGGCCTCCTGCTCACCCTCGACACCCCGGCCCGCGCCGACATCCCCGCCGCGGACTACCAGCAGGTCGCCCTCGCCACCGGCGCGGCCGAGCTCGGCGAGGCGATGTCGCTCGCCGTGCTGCCCGACCGCTCGGTCGTGCACACCTCCCGCGACGGCACCGTCCGCGTCACCACCGCGGCCGGCGCGACGTCCGTCGCGGCCAAGCTGAACGTCTACACCCACGACGAGGAAGGCCTCCAGGGCGTCGCCGCCGATCCCGGCTTCGCCGCCAACCGCTACGTCTGGCTCTACTTCTCGCCGAGACTGTCCACACCGGACGGTGACGCGCCGACCGACGGCACCGCCGCCGACTTCGCGCCGTTCAAGGGCGAGCTGCACCTGTCGAGGTTCGTCCTCAAGACGGACAACACCCTCGACCTGGCCAGCGAAAAGGTCGTTATGGCCGTGCAGAACGACCGCGGCCAGTGCTGTCACGTCGGAGGTGACATCGACTTCGACGCCGCCGGCAACCTCTACCTGACCACCGGCGACGACACGAACCCGTTCTCCTCCGACAGCTACTCGCCGATCGACGAACGCACCACGCGCAACCCGCAGTTCGACGCGCAGCGCTCGGCCGGCAACACGAACGACCTGCGCGGCAAGCTCCTGCGGATCCACCCGCAGGCCGACGGGACGTACACGATCCCGTCGGGCAACCTGTTCGCGCCGGGCACCGCGAACACCCGGCCGGAGATCTACGGCATGGGCTTCCGCAACTCGTTCCGGATGAGTGTCGACAAGGCGACCGGCGTCGTCTACCTCGGCGACTACGGCCCGGACGCCGGTGTCACCGACGCCAACCGCGGGCCGCAGGGCCAGGTCGAGTTCGACCGGATCACCAGCGCGGGCAACTTCGGCTGGCCGTACTGCACCGGCTCGAACACGACCACCGAGTCGTACAACCACTACACCTTCCCGAGCGGGCCGTCCGGGGCGAAGTACGACTGCGCGGGCGGGCCGACGAATTCCTCGCCGCGCAACACCGGCGTCGCCAAGCTGCCGGTGCCGAAGGCCGCGTGGATCAAGTACGCGGGTGACGAAGGGTCGCCGCCGGAGTTCGGCAGCGGCTCGGAGTCGCCGATGGGCGGGCCGGTCTACCGGTACGACGCCGCTTCGACGTCCACGGTCAAGTTCCCGCAGTCCCTCGACGGCAAGTTCTTCGCCGGGGAGTACGGGCGCAAGTGGATCAAGGCGGTGACCGTCAACGCCGACGGCAGCCGCGGCACGATCGACAACTTCCCGTGGACCGGCACGCAGGTCATGGACATGGCCTTCGGCCCGGACGGCGCGCTCTACGTCCTCGACTACGGCACCGGCAGCGACAACCAGGCGCTGTACCGGGTCGAGTACCTCGCGGGCACCAACCGCAACCCGGTCGCCAAGGCGGCGGCCGACAAGACGTCGGGGCCGAACCCGCTGACCGTGACCTTCTCGTCCGCGGGCAGCAGCGATCCCGAAGGCGGTGCCCTGACCTACCGCTGGAACTTCGGCGACGGCCAGACGTCGACCGCCGCGAACCCGGCGCACACCTACACCACCAACGGGACGTACTCACCGAGTCTCACGGTGACCGACCCGGCCGGCCTCACCGGCACCGCGAGCCTGGTCGTCACGGTCGGGAACACCGCGCCGACGGTGAACCTGACCACGCCGGCCGACGGGCAGCTGTTCTCCTTCGGCGACACCGTGCCGTTCCAGGTGACCGGCAGTGACCCGGAGGACGGGGCGCTGGACTGCTCGAAGGTCAAGGTGACCTATCTCCTGGGCCACGACAGCCACCAGCACCAGATCACCCAAGCGACCGGTTGCAGCGGCTCGATCGCCGTCCCGGTCGACGGTGAGCACGACGCCGCGGCGAACATCTTCGGCGTCTTCGACGCGCAGTACACCGACAACGGCGGCCTCGTCTCGCACAGCGTCCGCAAGCTGCAACCGCGGCACCGCCAGGGCGAGCACTTCTCAGCGCAGTCCGGGATCCAGCTCGCCGACCACGGTTCGGCGGAGGGCGGTCGCACGGTCGGCTACACCGACAACGGCGACTGGATCTCCTTCGCGCCGTACGCGCTGGGCAACGCGACGTCGATCAGCGCGCACGTCTCCTCGGGCGGCCCCGGCGGCACGCTGGAGGTCCGCGCGGGTTCGCCGACCGGCACCCTGCTGGGCACGATGACCGTGGCGAACACCGGTGGCTGGGAGACGTTCCAGGACGTGACGACGGCCCTGGCCAACCGGCCGTCCGGGTCGACGTCGCTGTACCTGGTGTTCAAGGGCGTCACCGGGCAGGGCAACCTGTTCGACCTGGACTCGTTCACCTTCGCCACCGCCACGCAGGCGGGGTCGATCGAGGGCGAGTCGTTCACGTCCGGGTCCGGCGTCCAGGCCGCGGCGCACGCCGCGGCGAGCGGCGGGAACACCCTGGGCTACATCGACAACGGCGACTGGGCCGGGTACGCGTCGGTGAGCACGTCGGGCGCGCGGACGTTCACCGCGCGGGTGTCGTCGGCCGGCCCGGGCGGCACGATCGAGATCCGCTCGGGTTCGGCGACGGGGACACTGCTGGGCACGGTTTCGGTGCCTTCGACGGGAGACTGGGAGGTCTTCCAGAACGTCACGACGTCGGTGACCGGCGGCTCCGGCCCGTTGTTCCTGGTGTTCCACGGTGGTTCCGGTTCCCTGTTCGACGTCGATTCGTTTAGCCTGAGCAGCATGCCGACCCAGGTGGATCCCGCGTACAACGTGCTGGTGTTCTCGAAGACCGCCGGGTTCCGGCACGACTCGATCCCCGCGGGGATCCAGGCGATCCGCGAACTGGGCACGGCCAACGGCTTCGGCGTCACGGCGACCGAAGACGCGTCCGTGTTCACGGCTTCCTCGCTCGCCGGGTACAAGGCGGTCGTGTTCCTGTCGACCACCGGTGACGTCCTGGACGCGACGCAGCAGGCGGCGTTCGAGTCCTATGTGAACGGTGGCGGCGGCTACCTCGGCATCCACGCCGCGGCCGACACCGAGTACGACTGGCCGTGGTACGGGCAGCTCGTCGGCGCGTGGTTCAAGAGCCACCCGGCGATCCAGGCGGCTCGTTTCGTGACAGAGGACAACACCCATCCGGCGACCGCGCACCTGCCGGCCGTCTGGAACCGCACGGACGAGCTGTACAACTACCGCACGAACCCGCGCGGTCAGGTGCACGTCCTGCAGACGCTGGACGAGTCGAGCTACACCGGCGGCGAGATGGGCGCCGACCACCCGATCACGTGGTGCCACCCGCAGGGCGGCGGCCGGGCGTTCTACACCGGCCTGGGCCACACGATCGAGTCCTATTCGGACAGTGCGTTCCGCGCCGAGCTGGTCGGCGGGATCCGCTACGCCGCCGGTGTCGTCTCGGCGGACTGCGGTGTCCGTTCCGGGTCCACAGTGGAGGGTGAGTCGTTCACGTCGGGTTCGGGTGTGCAGATCGCGGCGCACGCGCCGGCCAGTGGAGGCCAGACCCTCGGTTACATCGAGAACGGTGACTGGGCCGGGTTCGCCTCGGTGAGCACGGCCGGGATCACGCGGTTCAGCGCGGTCGTCTCGTCGGCGGGCGCGGGCGGCACGATCGAGATCCGCTCGGGCTCGGCGACCGGCACCCTGCTGGGCACGGTCGCGGTGCCGAACACGGGCAGCTGGGAGACGTTCCAGACGGTCACCACCACGGTGTCGTCCGGCACGGGCCCGCTCCACCTGGTCTTCCGGGGCGGCGCGGGTTCCCTGTTCGACATCGACACCCTGACGGTGTCCTAGGAAAGTCCGTGAAGGCCTCCTTACCGGCTCTTATGGCCGGTAAGGAGGCCTTCACGGCTTTAGCGGGTCACGGGAGCCAGCCGCCGGTGAAGCCGAAGAACTGGCCCGTCACCGGGGTGGCCTTGCCCGAGGCGAGGAATGCGATCAGCGCGCCCATCTCCTCCTGCCGGCCGAGGCGCTGGAGCGGGACCTCCTTGGCGACGGTCGCGCGCAGCTCGGCATCGGACTCCCAGAGCCCGGGCGGGAAGTAGGTCGGGTTCTCGAACCAGTTCGGGCCGATGGCGTTGAACTGGATGTTGTACTCGCCCAGCGCTTTGGCGGCCCCGGCCACCAGCGTGGTGGCCGCGGCGCGCGCCGCGCTGTAGAGGACCGCGGTGGCGAGCGGCCGGACGGCGGCCGCCGACGTCACCAGGATGATCCGGCCGGTCCGCGCCTCCTTCATCGCCGGGGTCGCGGCCTGGATCAGCTCGAACGGCCGGTACACCAGCTCCCGCATCAGGAACTCGAGGTCGCCCAGCGGCGCGCCGTCGAACGGCTTCTGGACGGCGGACGGCGGCACGTAGTCGTTGCTCAGCACGACGTCGACGCGGCCGTGCTCCCGCGCGGCGGCGAGGATCGCCTCGGGCTCCTGCTCGGCGATCGGCGTCAGCTCCGGGTTCTCGGCCACGAACTTGCCGCGTACTTCGGAATCGGTGAACGTCTGGTCGTGGCAGACGACGTCGAACCCGTCGGCGGCGAGCGCTTCCGCACCGGCGGGCCCCGCGTACTGCGTCACGTTGGTGACCAAGGCAACTGTCATGCGGAAACCCTAGTGAGCCGCCAGGCCCCGCGGGTCCGCCGAACGGAGGTCCGTGAATGGCACATTGAGGGACTCAGAGTCCCTCAATGTGCCATTCACGGCTTTTAGCGCACGCCGAGGAGGTGCTCCAGCGCCAGCTGGTTCAGGTGCGTGAAGTGGTAGCCGCGGGTCGCGGCCGCCTCGACGTCGAAGTCGTCCTTCTGCAGGTCGTCCAGGGACTCGCCCGGGGCCAGCGTCGGGGTCGACAGCTCCGGGACGCGGGACGCCGCCAGGGCTTCCACGACTTCCGGGTCCGCGCGGAACTTGCGGGACTTCTCCTTCAGGATCAGGTACGTCCGCATGTTCGCGGCCGCGGAGATCCAGACGTCCTCGGTGTCCTCGGTGCGCAGCGGCTTGTAGTCGAAGTGGCGCGGGCCGTCGTAGCCGCCGTTCTCCAGCAGGTCGACGAGGAAGAACGCGCTCTTCACGTCGCCGTGGCCGAAGATCAGGTCCTGGTCGAACTTCGGGCCGTGCTGGCCGTTCAGGTCGATGTGGAACAGCTTGCCCTGCCACAGCGCCTGCGAGATGCCGTGCACGAAGTTCAGCCCGGCCATCTGCTCGTGCCCGACCTCCGGGTTGAGCCCGAACATCTCCGAGCGCTCCAGCTGCGAGATGAAGCCGAGCGCGTGCCCAATCGTCGGCAGCAGGATGTCGCCGCGCGGCTCGTTGGGCTTGGGCTCCAGCGCGAACCGCAGCGAATAGCCCTTCTCGACGACGTACTCCGCGAGTGCGTCGAGGCCCTCCTTGTACCGGTCCAGGGCCGCGCGGACGTCCTTCGCGCCGTCGGACTCGGCGCCCTCGCGGCCACCCCAGACGACGTAGGTCTGCGCGCCCAGCTCGGCCGCCAGGTCGATGTTGCGCCGCACCTTGCGCAGCGCGTAGCGGCGGACGTCGCGGTCGTTGCTGGTCAGGCCGCCGTCCTTGAACACCGGGTGGGTGAACAGGTTCGTCGTGGCCATCGGCACCTTGAGCCCGGTCTCGGCGAGCGCCTTGCGGAACCGCTCGATCGCCTTGTCGCGGTCGGGTTCGGTGGCCAGCAGGTCGTCGTCGTGGAACGTCACCCCGTAGGCGCCCAGCTCCGCCAGCCGGTGCACGCTCTCCACCGGGTCCAGCGCCGGCCGCGTGGCGACCCCGAACGGGTCGTTCGCCGGCCAGCCCACGGTCCAGAGGCCGAAGGTGAACTTGTCGGCCGCCTGGGGGGCGTAGTCGTCCATGACTGTCCCTTCATTTAGTTCACGTTGTAGACTAAATAGTGCGCCGCGGGGTCCCGGGCGTCAAGAGCCCGGATAGAGTGCTCGGCAGGAGGGACACGATGACCCAGGCCGTGCGGCACGACTCCATGCGCGCCCGCAACCTCGAGGTCGTGCTGGGCGCGGTCAGCCGCGGCGGTCCGCTGACCCGGGCCGCCCTCGCCGAGCTGACCGGGCTGACGAAGTCCACGGTGAGCAAGCTCGTCGGCGACCTGGTGGACGCCGGTTTGCTGGCCGAGACCGGACCCGCCCGCGTGGGTGAGCGGGGCCGGCCGGGCGTGGACGTCGTGCTCAGCGGCGCCCGGATCGCGTCCCTCGGCCTGGAGATCAACGTCGACTACCTCGCCGTGCGTGTGCTCGATCTCACCGGCGCCGTCCGGTTCGCCGCCCGCCGCGACCGCGACAACCGCGGCTCCCGGCCCAAGAAGGTCCTGGCCGAGCTGCAGGCGCTCGCCGAGGAGGCGATCACCGAAGCGCGCCGCCTCGGGCTCGACCTCGCGGGCGCGGTGCTCGCGGTGTCCGGCCCGGTCGGCGCCGGCGTGCTGTTCAGCGCGCCCAACCTCGGCTGGCAGGACGTCCGCGCGGCCGACCTGCTGCGGCTGCCCGTCCCGGTCGAGCTGGACAACGAAGCGAACCTCGCCGCCCTCGGCGAGCTCTGGTACGGCGACGGCGAACGCGACTTCCTCTACGTCTCCGGCGAGGTCGGCATCGGCGCCGGCCTGGTCGTCGACGGCGAGCTGTTCGCTGGGTCCCGCGGGCTGGCCGGCGAGCTGGGCCACGTCGTCGTGACGCCGGGCGGCCCGGACTGCCGCTGCGGCGGCAACGGCTGCCTGGAAACCTACGCCGGCCAGGAAGCGTTGCTGGCGGCCGGAAACACCCCGACGGTGGCCGCGCTCCTGGCCGCACTCGACCGCGGCGACCGCGCCGCCCTGGCCGCGTGTGACGCCGCCGGCCGCGCCCTCGGCGTCGCGCTGACGTCGGCGGTGAACCTGCTCGACCTCGACCGCATCGTGCTCGGCGGCGTCTTCACGCCGCTGTACCCGTGGCTGGCCGAGCCGGTGGCCGACGTCCTGGCCACCCGGCTCGGCGGCCTCCGCGGCGCGCCGCCGGTGCTCACGGCGTCACGCCTGGGCGGCGACGCCGCGACACTCGGCGCGGCGGGCCGGGTCGTGCACCGCGTGCTCGCCGACCCGGCGCCGTTCCTGGTGCGGGCTCAGGAGGCGTAAGCCTCCACTTCGGACAGTTGCCCGGCGGGCCAGCCGGTGTTGCCGCTGAAGGTGAGCTTCAGGTACCGCTGCGCCGGAATCGTGAGGGTCACGCTGTTGCCGGTCGTCGGGTCGAACACGTACCCCGCCGGCGTGCCGCCGTTCACCGCGATCGTCTGCGTGCGACGACCCCACGCGGGCGGCAGCTTCAGCACCAGCCGCCCGGCCGTGGCCGCCGGGCCGAGGTCCACCGTCAGGGTCTGCGGGAACGCGTTGTTCGTGCTCTCCCAGTAGCTCGACGCGTTTCCGTCCACCGCGTTGCCCAGCGGGAACCCGCCCTGCGAACCAGTCGTCGAGACCGCTTTGCCCAGCGCGAGATTCGTCGAAGCCGGCGGTGGGGTGGTGCCGCCGAGCTGGGCGGCCCAGTAGCGCGTCCGGTCCAGGTAAGCGGTTTCCGACGCGGCACCCGACGTCCCGTAAGCACCCGCGAACGTCTCGTAGGCCGGTGACGGCGGTGACGAGCGGGCCGGCTCGATGATCGAGCCCTCGTGCCACTCGTTGAACGACGTCACCGAGACCCAGTCGGCGTTCGAGGAAAGCGCGTTCTGCCATTCGCGGTCGTAGGTGGCGCCGTTGTCGCGCGCGAGCGTGGGTGTCGTGTTGCCCGGCACCGCGCGGTCGTCGTTGTACCCCGGGCCGACCGACGGCGCCCACACCAGGCCGTTCGCGTCGCAGTAGGCGCTCGCCTCGCGCCACCCCGGCGCCGTCGCCCCGGCGATCGCGTCGTAGGTGTACATCCCGCCGAAGTGCGCGACCTTGCTCGTGTCCGTCGTCTGCGCCAGCACGATCGCCGACGAGCGCACCTGGTCCAGCGCCGTCCAGTCGGTGATCCGCAGGCTCTCGAAGACGTAGAACGCGCCGCGGCCGCCCTCGCGGTAGAACGCCGGGCTCGCACCGTACCGGCTGGTCAGGTACCCGATATCGGCCACAGTGGACGAAGCCGTCCGACCGCTGTAGGGCTCCAGGTGCCAGGCGACCTCGATCCCGTGCCGGGCCGCGGCTTCGAGCACGCCGGCGGCCAGACCGTCCTCATAGGACCCCTGACCCCACCAGCTGTAGACGATCACCCCGGCGCCGGACTGCTCGATCCACCGCATGTGCTGCTCGACCGCGCCCGCGAAGTCGCCGGAGTCGTACGGGCCGAGCGAGGGGTAGAAGTTCGCGCCGATGTCGGCGGGCGGCGTGTGCCCGCCTTGGTCCCAGTGGCGGTAGGCGCCGCCGCTGTTGCCGTACCAGGGGTAGTAGAACAAGTGGGTCCGGGTGGAGAGCGCCGCGGCGTGCGCGGCTCCCGGCAAAGTGGCCGCCAGCAGGAGAAGTGCGGCGAACAGCGTCGAAATCCGTCGCATGGGGACCCTCTCGGGGGATTCGGGGTGTTCCAGACCATACGGACGCCACGCGAAATCCCGCAACACTTCCACCGACATACGCAAACTTGCGTCGGAAACCCACCCGGAACCACCCGGAACGCTGCTCGGAAAGCGAAAACCGCCCCGGGCGAACCCGGGGCGGTTTCCGTTGAGCGGGACGGAACTAGCTCACGGCGTTGATCTGCACCAGCGAGCTGCCGACCGTGACACCGGTGTCGGTCTGCACGGTCAGCTGACCGCGCAGGACGCGCCCGGCCGCCGGGGCGGCGGTGGCGGTGACCGTCGCCGGCACCGTCCACGTGCTGCCCGAGGCGTGCGCCGCGACCGGGTCGGTCAGGGCGACCGAACCGAACGCCGGGTTGGTGAACACGTCGACGTAGTCGTACTCGGTGGTGCCGGTCGGCACCGCGTAGCCGTCGACCAGCGCGACCCAGGTGCCCGCCGCCGGGTTGGCGATGGTCACCGACTCCTCGGAGTCACCGTCCGCGCTCTGGCCCGCCACCACGCAGGTGCCGGTGGTGCAGTTGTACAGCACCAGGTCCAGGTCGGCGCCCACGTCGGACGTCTTCCCGATCGTGGCCGTCAGCGACGTCGAGCCCGGCGTCACCGCGATCTGGTACTGCGCCTGCGCGCCTTCGGCGATCGTGGGCCGCGCCACCTTCGCGCTGCCCAGCGTGGCGCCGAGCAGGTGCCCAGTGAACGCGCCGAGGGTGTTCGTCACGGTGTAGGACCGCGCGATCGGCGTGTTCAGCGTGGCGGCCGCGATCGTGTCCGGGTTCGGCGTGATCGTCGTGCCGAGCACCGAAGCGCTCAGCTTGTACGCCGCACTGTCCACATCGGACGTCCGGCGCGCTTCGACGACGATCTCCCAGACCCCCGGCTGCGGGTTGGCGAACGTCCGGCTGGTCGGCGTGCCGCCGGCGCAGCCCGCACCCGCGTCGGGCAGGTAGCAGGCGGTGGTCGCCGTGCTCGCCTCGGCCGGCACGCCGGTCGGGTCGTAGCGCAGGAACCGCACCTGGCCCTTGCCCGGGGCGCCGGCGCCGGCGTCCAGGTCCACCTTCAGCGCGCTGGCGCCCTGGGGCACCTTCACGAAGTAGCTGGTCGCCTGGTTGCGGGCGATCTTGCCGGAGACGTCGACCTGGTAACCCTTGGCGGTCACGAACTCCTGCGGCGCGAAGACCGTGTTGAGGGTCTGCACGTCGATGCCGATGGTCAGCGGGTTGTCCAGGTAGAGCAGGGCCGAGTGCGCGCCGCTGTTCTTCGGGTTCACCTTGACCTGGAAGGTCACCGGCTTGTTCAGCGGCACCGCGACGGTGCCCGTCGAGGAGAACGTGCCGTCGTTGCCGATCCACCGCGCGAAGTAGAGCACCGGGTTCGCCGAACCCGACGTCCGCGTGATCGTGTACGTGCGGGTGTAGGCCTGGCCCGTGGTCACGCCCTCGCGGTCGTGGATGCCAACACCGGTGTTCGGCGTCGCCAGCAGGTTCGACTGCACGGTGTGCACCTCGACCGACGTCGAGACGGCGTCCGGCTTCGGGTTGAGCGACAGCGCGACGAACGCGGCCGGGACGTTGAACAGGCCCGCGCCCTGGGCGTAGGCGTCGATGCCCGGCACGAACCGCGCGGTCGACTTGATCGCCGAACGCAGGGCCGCGACCGGCGGCCGCTGCCCGTTGTGCGTCGCCTTGTACGCGCTCACCAGCAGGGCGGCCGCACCGGTCGCCTGGGGCGAGGCCATCGACGTGCCCTGCAGCATGGCGTAGCCGGCGGGCAGGCTGTACGTGCCGGCCACCGGGCCCGGCGCCTCCCAGCGCGGGGTGGTCGAGATCGCCGCGCCGGGCGCGACGATGTCCGGCTTGAAGCCGCCGTCTTCACGCGGGCCGCGCGAGGAGAACGGGTGCATCGACTCGGGCGCCTGGGTCTTCGAACCGTAGTCCGCGAGCCAGGTCTCCTTGGTGATGTACGAACCGACCGAGATCGCGTCCGTGGCCACCGACGGGTCGCCGACGGTGTTCGCCCCGGCGCCGCTGTTGCCGGCCGAGATGAAGATCTGGACGTTGTACTCGGCGATCGTGCGGTTGTAGAGCTCCGCGCGGGCGTTGTTGCCGTCGTTGAGCGAGGGCAGGCCGCCGATCGAGATGTTGATGACGTCCGCGCCGTGGCTGGCCGCGTAGACGACGCCGTCGATCAGGCCGCTGGAGGTGCAGGCCGCGCCGGTGAGGCAGACCTTGACGGCCAGGACCTTCGCGCCCGGGGCCGCGCCGTCCATCTTGCCGCCGAACAGGTCATTGCCGGTGGCGATGCCCGCGACGTGCGAGCCGTGCTCGGCGCCGGCGATGCCGATGCCGACGAAGCCCGGCTTGTCGGTCTGGACGACGAAGGCCATCCGCTCGGCGATGTCGGTCGCCGGGTTGTCGGTGCCGAAGAAGCCGACGTCGTAGTTGGTCTTGTAGTCGGTCATCGGCTTCTCGTCGGTGAAGTCACCGTTGCCGTTGAGGTCGACGCGGACCTGCTTGGTCGCCGGGTCGAGCAGCACGCCCCAGGAGTCGGCGCGGTCGCCGTCGCGGTTGATGTCACCGCCGGTCTCGCTGTCGGCGGCACCGAGGTCGCCCGCGGTCTCGCTGAACGAGCCGAACGTGTACGGGCCGCCGGTGGCCGGGGCCGTCCAGCTCTTGCCGTTCGCGGTGAACGCGCCGGTGTAGGTCTGGGTCGACTGCGCGACCCAGGTGCCGTCACCGGAGTTGGTGGCGTTGGCGTTGTACCAGTCGACGATCTTGCGCTCGCCGTGGCTGGTCTTCGCCAGCGCGGGGGTGTCGAGGTCGACGCCGGAGTCCAGCACCGCGACCGTGGTGTCCTTGCCGTCCCAGTTGGGCAGGACCTGGCCGAACTGCGCGGCGTAGGTGTCACCGGTCGGGAGGTAGGGGTTCACGCGCGGCGTGTTCTTCCCCGGCGCCGGCTGCGGCAGCGGGGTCATCGTGCCGTCGGGCTTCGGGTCGTCGCGCACGATGAGCCCGTCGACGTCGACGGCGCTGACCGACTTCAGCTTCGCGGCCTTGCCGGCGTTGCCGGTCGGGATGCTCACCTTGACGTAGTCGAGCTTGCTGTCGGTGGACTGGACGACCCCGCCGAGGGCCTTGAGCTCGGTGACGGCGGCGCCGGTCTGGCCCTTCTCGGCCGCGACCAGCAGGGTCACGTCGGGCTTGCCGGCTTTCTCGGCTTCGGCGACGAGCGTGCGGTCGTGCTCGTCGAGGGCCTTGCTGCCGTCGGCGGCCCCGGCGGTGAGCGGGGCCTGCTGGGCGGACGCCACCGGAACGGCGATGCCGAGGACGGAGGCGCCGAGAGCGGTGGCGAGGACGGTGATCCCGGCCCGCCGTCTCCAGCTGGATCTGAGCTGTGTCACTGCGTGAGCCCTTCGTGAAGAGATGCTTGCGAGCAGTACACATCGCGGGATGATCCGCAGCAATAAGACACTTAGCCCATTACCCGCAATTGGTTGCGGGCCGAATGGCCTAACGGGATCACCGGTTAGGGGGCAACCGGATGCGACGTCGCGGCGTGATGTGCCCACCTTACTATATGTACGTATAAGAGGCTATGTTCACGTGTAGCAAGCTGCGTCGAGAGATAGGCCGTTCCATGACCGAGAGTGGTTCCGCCTTCGAGGACCTCACCGCGCGCGCCCGCATCCGCGACGCCGCCATCAGGCTGTTCACCGAGCAAGGCGCCGAGAAGACGTCGATCCTCGACATCGCCCAGGCCGCGGGCGTTTCCGGGGGGCTGATCAGGCACCACTTCGGCTCCAAGGACGGCCTGCGCAAGGCCTGCGACACCCACGTCTTCGCCGAGCTGATGCGGTTCAAGGAGGAGGCGCTGGAGAAGGGCCACGCGAACCCGGGGTTCATCCCGACGTTCGACGCCCGTCAGCTGCTCTACCGCCGCTATGTGGGCCGCGGCATGATCGACGGCTCCGACGCCGCCGCCGAGCAGTTCCGCGAGGTCGTCGACGGGACCGAGCAGTACTTCGTCGACTCCGGGCTCGACATGCCCGATCCGCGGGCCGCCGCCGCCGCGCTCACCGCCATGACCGGCGGGCTGATGATCCTGCAGGACCACATCGCGCGGGCGCTCGGCGAGGAGCCCGGCACCCCCGAGGCGATGCTCCGCACGATGGCCGCCGCCGGCCACATCTTCACCCATCCGCTCGCCACCCCCGAACTGCTCGAGAAGGCCCGCGAAGCGCTGGCCAAGAACTCCCGGAAGGAATGACGATGGCCGAAGCGATCACCGCCGCCGGCCTCACCAAGGCGTTCGGCCGGACACGGGCCCTCGACGGGCTCGACCTGACCGTCCACACCGGCGAGGTGCACGGGTTCCTCGGACCCAACGGCGCCGGCAAGACCACCACGATCCGCGTCCTGCTGGGGCTGATGCGGGCCGACGGCGGCCGGGCCACCCTGCTCGGCGGCGACCCCTGGAGCGACGCCACCGAGCTGCACCGGCGGCTCGCGTACGTGCCCGGCGACGTCACGCTCTGGCCCAACCTCACCGGCGGCGAGGTCATCGACCTGCTCGGCCGGCTGCGCGGCGGCCTCGACGCCGGGCGCCGGGACGCGCTCGTCGAGCGCTTCGACCTCGACCCGCGCAAGAAGGGCCGGACGTACTCGAAGGGCAACCGGCAGAAGGTCGCGCTGGTCGCCGCGCTGGCGTCCGACGTCGAGCTGCTGGTGCTCGACGAGCCGACGTCCGGGCTCGACCCGCTGATGGAAGAGGTCTTCCGCCAGGTCGTCGAGGAAGAGCGCGACCGCGGCGACCGGACCGTGCTGCTGTCCTCGCACATCCTCTCGGAGGTCGAGGCGCTGTGCGACCGCGTCACGATCATCCGCGCCGGCCGGACCGTCGAGTCCGGCTCGCTCGACGAGCTGCGGCACCTGGGCCGGATCACCATCGACGCCTCGCTCGAGCGCGTCCCGGCGGAGCTGGCGTCGCTGCCCGGGATCCACGACCTGAGCACGTACGGCTCGCACGTCCACCTGTCGGTCGACCAGTCCGCATTGGACAGTGTGATGCGGCACCTCGCCGACGCCGGGCTGCGCAACCTGGTGAGCCGCCCGCCGACGCTCGAGGAACTGTTCCTGCGCCACTACCAGCACGACGAGCCGGTCGGAGCGGCGCGATGACCGGCACCTGGTCGCTGCTGCGGCTGGTGCTGCGCCGCGACCGGTTCCTCATGCCGGTGTGGATCGTCGTGCTGACGGTCGCGCCGCTGGGTTACCTGTCGTCGATCAAGGCCGCGTACCCGGACGCCGCGGCGCGGCAGCACTTCTACGACCTGAACGTCACGAGCGCGACGTTCGCCGTCCGCAACGGCCCGTTGTACGGCCCGGACCTCGGCGAGCTGCTGGCCTGGCAGTGCGGGTTCATCCCGGTGGTCGTCGGGCTGATCGCGCTGCTCACCGTCGTCCGGCACACCCGGACCGAGGAGGAGGCCGGACGCCGGGAGCTGACCGGCGCGACCGTCGTCGGCCGCCACGCCGGGCTCGTCGCCGCCGTGATCGCGGCGTGCGGTGCGTGCCTCGTGTACGGCCTGCTGGTCGCGCTCGGCGTGTCCGCGCAGGGCGTCCCGGTGGCCGGAGCGCTGGTGCTGGGGCTCGGTTTCACCATGACGGGCTGGGTGTTCGCCGCCGTCGGCGCGGTCACCGCGCAGCTCACCTGGGGCGCGAGCGGCGCCCGCGGCATCGGGATCGGCCTGCTGGTGCTGGCGTTCCTGCTGCGCGCCGCCGGCGACAGCAGCGAGACGACCGGCGGGTCGGCGAGCTGGCTCGCCTGGCTGTCGCCGATCGGCTGGGCGCACCGGCTGCGCCCGTTCGCGGGGGAGCGGTGGTGGGTGCTGCTGCTGGGCGTGGTTTCCACGGGCCTGCTGGTGGTTGCCGCGGCCGGGCTGTCGGCCCGGCGGGACCTCGGCGCGGCGCTGCTGCCCGCGCGGCTCGGGCGTCCCGCGGCGAAGGCGTCGTTGCGCTCGCCGCTGGCGCTGGCCTGGCGGCTGCAGCGCGGGACGCTGCTGGTCTGGACCGTGTGCCTGGCGCTGGTCGGGCTGCTGATGGGCGGGGTCGCGCAGAACGTCTCGGACATGGTGCGGGACAACAAAGCCGTCGCCGACGTCTTCGAGCGGCTCGGCGGCGGGGGCGCGGTGATGGACGCGTACCTGGCCGGGACGATGACGTTGTTCGGCCTCGCGGCGGCGGGCTACGCGGTGCAGGCGACACTGAAGCTGCGCGCCGAGGAGGCGGCCGGCCGGGCGGAACCGGTGCTGGCCACGGCGGTCGGCCGGCTCGGCTGGGCGGCGGCGCACCTGGTGTTCGCGCTGCTGGGGTCGGCGTTCGTGCTGGCGGTCACGGGGCTGGCGACCGGCCTGGCCTACGGTGACGGCGCGCGGCTGATCCCCGCGGCCCTGGCGCAGCTGCCCGCGGTGTGGGTCCTGGCCGGGCTCGCGGCGGCGTTGATCGGGTTCCTGCCGCGCTTCGCGGCGGCGGCGTGGGGGCTGCTGGGCGCGTTCCTGTTGCTGTCGCTGGTCGGCTCGGCGTTGCGGTGGAACGACGCCGTGCTCGGCATCTCACCGTTCCAGCACCTGCCGCGGCTGCCGGGTGGCACGTTCTCGGTGACCCCGTTGCTCTGGCTGGTGCTGATCGCCGCGGTGGCGGGCGTCGCCGGCCTGGCCGCACTGCGCCGCCGCGACATGCCCGTGGGCTGAACGCCGTGAATGGCACATCGAGGGACTCAGAGTCCCTCGATGTGCCATTCACGGACTTCGGCGGCAACCGAGGGAGTCGAACCCTGCGCGGCTTGTGAAGGCGGCGCCCATGGACCGGCCCTGACCCTTCGGCGGGCGACGGCTGCCATCTCTTTCAACGGTAGCCAATACCCAGAAATTTCCCATCTCACGCTGTGCTTCACCCGGACGTGACCTGCCTGGCAAGGTAGGGCCATGGACGATCTTCTGCTGCGCCGCGTGCGCCCGGGACTCGGCGGCGAGCTCGCGGACGTGCGCGTCACCGACGGCCGCGTCGCCTCGATCACCGAGCCCGGGTCGGCCGGTTTCGCGGCGCGGATCGTCGACGGCCACGGCGGCACGCTGCTGCCGGGCCTGGTCGACGCGCACGTCCACGTCGTGCAGTGGGCCACCTTCCGCCGCCGCATCCCGCTCGAAGCCGCGCGGTCGGCGGGGGAGACGGTCGAGCTGCTGCTGGCGCACCTGCTGGCGACGCCGTCGCGGCCGGCGGAACTGGTCGTGGGCGCGGGCTTCCGCGACGCGCTCTGGCCGGACAAGCCGCACAAGGAGCTGCTGCAGCGCGCGCTGCCCGGGCGGGCGGTGGCGTTGTTCAGCGCGGACCTGCACACGCTGTGGCTGAGCCCGGCGGCGCTGAAGCTGATCGGGCGCGAGCACCCGACGGGCGTGCTGCTGGAGAACGACTGCATGAGCGCGACGGCCGAGCTGCCCACGGCCGCCGTCGACGTCCAGGACCGGTGGGTCGCCGAAGCCGTGCGCGCGGCGGCCGTGCGCGGGGTCACCCAGATCGTCGACTACGAATACGCCGACACCGTCACGGACTGGCTGCGCCGGCTGGAACGCGGCGCCCCGGCGGCGCGGGTCTCCTGCGTCATCGCGCGGTACCTGCTGGATCAGGCCATCGAGCGCGGCTACCGCACGGACGACGTCCTCCCGGACTCCGGCGGGCTCCTCACGGTCGGCCCGTTCAAGCTCTTCGTCGACGGCTCGCTCAACACCCGCACGGCCTACTGCCACGACCCCTACCCGGGCGGGGATTCGCTGGGGCTGCTGGAACTCCCGCCGACCGAGCTGGTGCCGCTGATGCGCCGCGCGTCCGGGCACGGCCTGCTTCCGGCGGTCCACGCGATCGGCGACCAGGCCAACACGATCGCCCTGGACGCGTTCGAGGAGGTCGGCTGCCCGGGCCGGATCGAGCACGCCCAGCTGCTCTCGCCCGCGGACGTCCCGCGGTTCGCGGCCCTCGGCGTCGTCGCGGCGGTCCAGCCGGCCCACCAGCCGGACGACCGCGACGTCGCGGACCGCCACTGGACCGGCCGGACGGCGCGCGCGTTCCCGTACCGCTCCCTGCTGGAAACGGGCGCCCGGCTGGAGCTGGGCTCGGACGCGCCGGTCGCGCCGCTGGACCCGTGGGACGGCATCGCGTCGGCGATCTCCCGCACCGACGACGACCGCCCGCCGTGGCACCCGGAGCAGTCGATCCCGTTCGCCGACGCCCTGGCGGCGGCCTCGGGCGGCCGCCGCGGCGTCGCGGTGGGCGACGTCGCGGACCTGATGGTGACGGCGGCGGACCCGGCTTCCCTGTCACCGCAGGATCTCCGCCGCCTCCCGGTGACGGCGACGATCCTGGGCGGCCACGTCACCCACCAGTCCTGACGCGCCTCCCGGCTCCCAAACGCCCCAATGTGGCGTTGGTTGCGTCCTGCGCACCCAATGTGGCGTTGGGTGCGTCAGACGCACCCAACGCCACATTGGGGCGCCCACTCTCGCGCTATGGACGGCGGGTGAGCGGAGGGCGTGGGCGCCGCTGGGCCGCCGCGTAGGCAGCGCGCAGTTCGGCGATCACCCGGTCGGGCTCCGTGCGCAGTCGGATCGGCAGGGTCTGAAGGACGGCGATCCCGCCAGCGGCGTAGCGAGCGTTGCGATCGAGGGTGTTCGAATAGTCGTTCCATTCGCTGTGCCACTTGCGGGAGTCGATCTCCCAGGCGAAGGCGACTTCGTCGCACCATGCGTCGGGCTTGGCGACGAAGGTGCCGTGCTCGTCGAAGACCCGGACGTTCCACTCGGCGGGCGGCAGCCCGGCGAGCTTCCAGATTTCCCAGGCATCGGCCTCCGCGACCGATTCCGCGCCGTGCAGGATCGCCTGCAGCGCACGGCGGGGGATCGCCGAGCCTCGTTGGCTGCCGAGGCGAAGTTCCTTGTCGAGCCGGTCAGGTGGGCAACGCTTGCGTTGAACGCTCTCGGCGAGCATGGCTTGCACGGTGTCGAAGTTCCGGATTCGACGCGATGCGTCGAGCACCGCCCGGTGGATCGGCGCAATCGGCACGCCGTCTCGCTCGAGCGGGTCAGGCAGGCGAGTCGTGCGTTCGACGAGGACGAAGCCACTGCTGGTGATTTCGCGCTCGTCCGGGATCAGGATGTGTACGTCGTCGGGCTCCGGGATTTGCCGGAGCCCGTGTCTTCGCAGCGCCCAAATACCGGTGATCATGGCGGATGCACCGCCTCGAAGGAGTGCCGCCCGCAATCGTTGCTCGGCCGACGGCTCAGTGGGATGCAACAGGATGATCCCCGGTAGGAGCCTTCGCCACGGCCCGCCGGGCAGGCAGCGCCGGTACACGCTGCTGCGTGGCATGCCGATCTCCTCGAGCTCGGCTGTGCGTACGACGTCCGGATTGTCTGCGTGGCCGACAACCAATGGATGCCGTGCCCAGTTTCCCCTCTTCACAGTTCCAGGATCACCACACTTGCCGACAAAACTCCAGCTCAGAGCGTTGCGAACGGTCCGTTCGCGCCACTCTTCGCTGTCGGCGTCCAGTTGCGGTGCTCCAGCCCCGAGCGCCCCAATGTGGCGTTGGGTGCGCTGGACGCACCCAATGTGGCGTTCGGTGCGTCAGATGCACCCAACGCCACATTGGGGCGTTTAGGTCGCTCGTGGGTCTTGACCTGTCCGGTGGACAGCGTCAAGGATTCACTCACAGTCTGACAACGTTGTCACAGGAGGAACCGGATGAGAGCGCGCAAGCGCGTCCTGGCCGTCACGCTCGCCGGCGTGACCGCCGTCGCCCTCGCGACCCCCGCGC
This sequence comes from Amycolatopsis sp. cmx-8-4, assembly GCF_046548675.1. Lineage (NCBI taxonomy): Bacteria > Bacillati > Actinomycetota > Actinomycetes > Pseudonocardiales > Pseudonocardiaceae > Amycolatopsis > Amycolatopsis sp. cmx-8-4. The sequence continues at coordinate 119,964 of NZ_JAEBDZ010000010.1, read as the reverse complement.
AGGCGGCACCACACGGGCCGAAGTTCGCCGACGACCCGACCACCCTCGTCGACACCTCGATCGGCAACAACGGGGACGGCACCACCTTCCCGGGCGCGACGACGCCGTTCGGCATGGTCCAGCTCAGCCCGGACACCCAGCTCAAGAAGTACGCGTCCTACGACTACGCGCAGGACACCACCCTCGGCTTCAGCCACACCCACCTTTCGGGCGTCGGCTGCCAGACCATGGGCAACTTCCGCTTCATGCCGACCACCGGCGCCGTCACCAGCAGCGACCCCGCGCAGTACGGCGCGAAGTTCAGCCACGCCAACGAAACCCGGCAGCCGGGCTACTACGGCGTCAAGCTCGACAACGGCATCGACGCGGAACTGTCCGCGACCCAGCGGACCGGCCAGCACCGCTACACCTACCCGGACGGCGCCACCAGTGAGAACGTCCTCGTCGAGGTCGGCGAGAGCAACGGCTACACCTACGCCGGTGACGTCCACGTCGTCGGCGACGACACCGTCGAGGGCTGGCTGCAGGGCGGCAACTTCTGCTGGGAGACGCAGAAAGAACGCTACAAGGTCTTCTTCAGCGCCAAGTTCGATCGCAAGTTCACGAGTTTCGGCACCTGGACCGACAACAAGCTCACGCCGAACCAGCGCGACGCGAGCCTCGGCAGCCAGCGCGCCGGTGCGTGGCTGAATTTCGGCACGGACAAGAATCAGGTCGGCGCGTCCGTCGGCGTCTCCTACACCTCGGTCGACGGCGCCCGGCTGAACCGGAAGACCGAGCAGCCCAAGTCGTTCGACAAGGCCCGCAAGTCCGCGCACGACACCTGGGCGGACGAGCTGAACCGAATGCGCGTCGCCGGCGGGACCCCCGCCGACCAGCGCACCTACTACAGCGCGCTCTACCGGTCGCTGCTGCACCCGTCCGTCGGGTCCGATGTGGACGGTTCCTACCGCGGCTTCGACGACGCCGTGCACCGCAGCCGGGACACCTACTACCAGATGTTCTCGCTGTGGGACACCTACCGCTCGCAGAACCAGCTCGTCGCGCTGCTGCACCCGGACAAGGCCGCGGACATGACCAAGTCCGTCCTCAAGATCTACCAGGACGGCGGCTGGGTGCCGCGCTGGGCGCTGGCCGGCGGCGAGACGAACGTGATGAGCGGCGACCCGGTGACGCCGTGGGTGGTCGACAACTACCGCCGCGGCCTCCTCGACGACCGCACCGCCCGGCAGCTGTTCGACGCCTTGTGGCGCAACGCCACCGAAGTCCCGGCCGACCAGTCGATCTTCCGCGGCCGCGACGGCAACCCGAACTACGTCAAGAACGGCTGGATCGGCTACCAGGACGTGCCCGGTTACACCTTCGGCGACACCCGCCAGGCCGGCTCCGCGACGCTCGAGTACGCCCTCGCCGACTGCGCACTGTCCACGATGGCGTCCGGGTTGGGCTACCGCGACAAGGCCAGGACGCTGTCCGCGCGCTGCGGCAACTTCTCGAAGCTCTGGGACACCAGCGTCGAGTCCCACGGCTTCACCGGCTTCCCGCGCACCCGCGCGGCGGACGGCACCGGCGTCGGCGACCCCGACCCGGCCCAGTCGACCGGGTTCCACGAGGGCACGCCGTGGCAGTACCAGTGGCTCGCCCAGCAGGACACCGCGAAGCTGTTCGGCCTGATGGGTGGCGCGGGGCAGGCGGAGAAGCGGCTCGACACGTTCTTCGACACGCCGCTGCTGCTCACCGACCCGGCGAAGGCCGCCAAGGACTCCTGGGTCCACGGCGCGTACGACTACCACAACAACTTCGCCTTCAACCCCAACAACGAACCCGACCTGCACGCGCCCTGGATGTACAGCTGGACGGGCGCGCCGTGGAAGACGTCGGCCGTCCTGCGCGCGGCGCGGACGCTCTTCACCGACACGCCGTACGGCATGCCGGGCAACGACGACCTCGGCACCATCTCGTCGTGGCTGGTCTTCGGCATGACGGGCGTCTTCGAGGCCCAGCCCGGCTCCGGGACGTACCTGCTCAGCACGCCGATGTTCGAGAAGGTCGAGATCCACCCGGAGCACGGCCGCAAGCTGGAGATCGAGGCGCCCGGCGCGAGCGCGTCGAAACTCCAGTACACAACGGACGTCCACATCGGACACCGCGGCTACGACCGCAGCTGGATCTCGCACGAGGACCTGCTCCGCGCGGGCACGATCCGCTTCACCCTGAGCGACACCCCGACGGCGTGGGGTACGAAGTCCGCCCCGCCCGCGATGTGATCCCAAAGCCGTGAAGGCCTCCTTACCGGCTCTTATGGCCGGTAAGGAGGCCTTCACGGCTTTCAGGCGCGGCGCAGGGAGGGGAGCATCGCGGCGACGCCGAGTGCGGCCACGATCAGCGGGACCACCAGCGCGGCTTGCAGGCCGCTCAAGGGGTCGGCGCCGGTGGCGGTCACCGCCGACACCACGCCCAGCGCCACCGCCGGCCCGACCTGGAACGACGTGTTCACCAGCCCGCCCGCCAAGCCCTGGTCCGCGGCCGGGACGCTGTCCGCCGCGGCCATCGTCAGCGGGCCGTAGGTGAGCGTGAACGCCAGCCCGACCAGCAGGAACGCGGGCAGCATCAGCGTCACGTACCCGCTGGTCGCGTCCAGGAACCGCAGGAGCGCGTACGCCGCCACCGACGAGGTGAGGCCGGCCAGCGCGACGCGCCCCGAGCCGAACCGGCCGACCAGCGGCGCGGCGATCCGCGGCGCGAGCAGCGCCACGACCAGGCCGCTCGGCGCCACCGCGAGCCCGGTCTCCAGCGCCGACCAGCCACGGAAGTCCTGCAGGTAGAGCGTGACGATGAACAGCGCGCTCACCCAGCCGCCCAGCAGCGACAGCGCCCCGATGGTGGCCCGCACCAGCGCGCCCGACCGCAGCGCGCCCAGCCGGACCAGCGGCGCCGAAACCCGCCGTTCGATCACGGCGAACGCGGCCAGCAGCACCACGACCGCGACCAGCGAGCCGAGCGTGCGCACCGACGCCCAGCCCGCGTCCGGCGCCTCGACGAGCGTGAACACCAGGAGCAGCATCGCCGCCGTGATGGTCGCGGAGCCGGCGACGTCGAAGCCGCCGGTCCGGGCGGGACGCGGTGCGCGCGGCACCACGGCCAGCGCGCCGGCCAGGGTCGCGAGCGCGACGACCACCGGCGCGTGGAACACCCACCGCCAGCTGACCTCGGTGAGCAGCCCGCCCGCGACGAGCCCGAGCGAGAAGCCGGCCGCGCCGGTCGCGCTGTAGATCGAGAGCGCCTTGTTGCGGACCGGGCCCTCGGTGAAGCTCGTCGTGATGATCGAGAAGCCGGCCGGGGCGCTGAAGGCGGCGCTCACGCCGGTGACGAACCGCGCGGCGATGAGAACGGGCCATCGGTGGCGAAGCCGCCGAGCGCGGTCGCGACGGCGAACACCACCAGCGAGCCGATCAGCATCCGCCGGCGTCCGAGCAGGTCGGCGGCGCGCCCGCCGAGCAGCAGGAAACCGCCGAAGCCGAGGACGTAACCGCTGACCACCCACTGCAGCGAGGCGGTGGTCAAACCGAGCTCGGCGCCGATCGACGGCAGCGCGACGCCCTTCATCGAGACGTCGAGCGCGTCGAGGAACATCGCGCCGCAGAGGACGAGGAGCAGGCCGCGGGCGCGGGGCGTCATGCGGTCGTGGACCGCGGCCGGAGACGTGGTGACGGTCAAGGGAACCCCCAAGTGAGACGGACCGATCGGTCCGGTACGATGGGGCGCATGCCGCGCATGCCCACGCCGGACGCCCGAGAGCGCATCCTCGAAACCGCCACCCGGCTGTTCAACCAGCAGGGGGTGCACGCGGTCGGGATGCAGCAGATCATCGACGAGTGCAGCTGCGGCAAGAACCTGCTCTACAGCCAGTTCGCGAGCAAGGACGAGCTGGTCGTGGCCTACCTGCGGCGCTGCAGCGGGGACTGGGAGCACATCGTCGCGGACGCGAAGGCCGCCGCCGACGGCCCGGAGGGCCAGCTGGTCGAGCTGGTGCGCGAGGTCGGGATCCGCGTCAACGTCCCGGGCACACGCGGCTGCCCGCTGCGCAACACCTTCGCCGAGTTCCCCGAGCGCGAGCACCCGGCGCACCAGGTCTCGCTGGACCACTTCGTGCGGGTCCGGACGCAGCTGCGGGAGCTGGCCCGCTCGACGCCGGCGGCCGAGCCGGACCGCCTGGCCGACCGGGTCATGTTCATCATCGACGGCCTGTACACGAACGGCCCGATCTTCGGCGAAGAGGGAATGAAGACGGCGGTCGCGTTCGTGGAGGACGTGGTGCGCTCGGAGACGGCCGGCTGATCGGCTGGCACCGGACGGACCGGACCGGCCGGACAGCCCGGCACGAAAGCCGCCTGCACGTGCGCGGATCCGTCGTTCGTGCTGAGGTGGGGGGCATGGCGGAAACCAAGCCGACGGCGACCGAGCGGTTCTTCCGGATCGCGATCGCGATCAAGGGGCTCGACGGCGCCCTGCAGGTCGTCGGGGCGCTGATCCTCGCGTTCATCCCGGCGTCGACCGTCAGCGGGTTCACCCACGCGGTGATCACCCGCGACCTGCTCGGTGACCCGTCGGGCACCCTCGCGCGGCACCTGGAATCGGCGACCGAGAACTTCCTGCACGGCGACACCAAGACCTTCGCCGTCGCCTACCTGCTGGCCCACGGCCTGATCAAGCTCGGCCTGGTCTGGGCGCTGGCGCGCAAGATCGTGCCCGCCTACCCGATCGCCGCGGTGATCCTCGCCGCGTTCGTCGTCTACGAGGTCTGGCGCGCGATCCACACCCACTCGATCGCGCTGCCGTTCTTCGCCGCCCTCGACGTCATCATCATCGTCTTGGTACTGCGCGAATACCGACAGCTGAAGCGCGAACGAGCTGGCTAGGCGCTACCGGAGCGAGTCACGCTCGCGGTCTTCGCGCCCAGGTGGCCCCTGACGGCACGGGCGGCCCGCCCGAGTACAACCCCGGTACGAGGGCGACCCGCCCGCACCGCCAGGAACCACCTGGATCACGAAGCCCATCGAGCAGACTCACTCCGGCAGCGCCCGGTTCACGCGGCAACGGGAAATCGCACCGTCGTGCTGTCGGCCTCCACTGCTTCGACGTAGAGCGCGGTCGCGTTGTCGGATCCGCCGTGGGCGATCGCGGCCTCGACGAGTTCCGCGGCCCCGTGCGCCGGATCCGCGAGAACGGCGCGGATCGCGCTGCCGGTGAGCGGTTTGTGGACGCCGTCACTGGTCAGCAGCAGCCCGCCGCCGGTGACCTCGGCCGTGCCGATCTCGTGCGGTTTCGTTGTGCGGACGCTGGTGGTGACCACGTGTTCCATCCGCGGCGTCACCGGCTGGCGGCGGGCGCGGAAGTACTCGGCGAGCGTGTGGTCGGTGGTCAGGCGGCGCAGCGCCGTGCCGTCCCAGGCGTACGCGCGGGCGTCGCCGACCCAGGCGATGCGGTAGCCGCCGGCGACCGGCACGGCGACGACGAGCACGGCGTCGCCGTAGCTGCGCTCCCGGACGGCCCGCTGTGCGGCGAGAACGGCTTCGACCGGTCCTTTGTGGACCGGCGTGCGGGCGGCGGCCGCGGCGGCGACGCGCGCGGCCTGGGCGGCGGCCGGGTCGTCCCCGACGCCGTCGGCGAGGGCGAAGACGATGCCGGGCGCGCCGGCCGCGGCGTAGGCACCGACGGCGTCGGCGTTGTGCGAACGGGGGCCCTGCGCACTCGCGGTGTGCCAGCGCGGGTAGCCCGGACGGGTGGTGATCATCGCGGCCTCCTCATCCCTTTGACCTCCATGATCCGCGCCGTTCCTGTGGGCGGTCTGAGACTTTCCTGTGCCGCCGGTGTCAGTCCCGGTACGGTGGGAACGGGGTGGGGGGATGGAGTTCCGGATTCTGGGCCCGTTGGTGGTGTGCCGCGCCGACGGCCGCCCGGCCGTGCTCGGCGGGCGCAAGCCGCGGACGCTGCTGGCGGCGTTGCTGCTGGCCCGCGGCCGGGTGGTGCCCGACGAGCGGCTGATTTCCCTGGTGTGGGACGGCGTCCGGCCCTCGACGGTCGACGCGCAGCTGTGCACGTACGCGTCCCGGCTGCGGCGGGCGTTACCGGCCCGGCTCGTCCGCACGGGTGGCGGTTACCTGCTGGAGCCGAGCGGCACCCTCGACGCGCAGGAGTTCGAACGGCTCGCGTCGGCCGGGGCCGCGGCGTTCCGGGCGGGCTCGGCTTCCCGCGCGGCCGGGTTGTTCCGCGCCGCGCTGGACCTGTGGCGCGGTCCGGTCCTCGCCGACGTCGCCGAATCGCTCCGCGCGGGCTCCGCGGCGCGGTTCGAGGAACTCCGGCTGGCCGCGCTGGAAGGCCGTATCGAAGCCGACATCGCGCTGGGCGACCACCTGCGAGCCGTCCCCGACGCGACGGGACTCGTCCTCGAACACCCGCTGCGCGAGCGCGCGCTCGCGTTGCTGATGGCCGCGCTGTGCGCGAGCGGGCGGTCGGCGGACGCGGTGGAGGTGTACCACCGGGGCCGGCGCGTCCTCGACGAAAAGCTGGGGATCACGCCGGGCCTGGCGTTGCGAGCGGCTTATGAGCGGGTGCTTCAGCCCAGCCCGGAGGGATAGGGCGAGGACTGGAAGTCACGGTCGAGCTGCGCGGGCTCCCGCGGCAGCCAATAGCGGGCGAAGGCGCGGACCTGCCCCGCGGGCAGCCTTGGGTTGACGTGACGGTGGTCGGGTTTCGCGACGGACTGCAGGGCCCAGGCGAAGCCGAGCACGGGATCGATCCGCGTCCACCGCTGCCGATCGATCCCGAGCAGCATCTGCGCGCGCTGGATCGCGTGCCAGAAGTGGTAGCTGGAGGGCGGGTTCCCGTCCATGGTGTGCACCTCGGACTCGACGGGTTCGCGTCGAGGGTCGAAGAGCACGCCCTGCCCGAAGTCGGCGAAGGCTCTGATGAGGCCGGCTTCGTCCCCGCGGTAGAAGCGGTCGAAGTTCCCGAGCTGGAGCTTCGACAGCGTCCGCAGCGGCGCCTCGACGGGCTTGACGAACTCGAGGTAGTTCCGCGGGTAGGCGGGTTCCTTGCTGAAGGCGAGCCACCTGCCGGCGATGCTTTCCTGGCCGAGGTACCCGAACAACGCGGTGTAGGCGGCACTGGTTTCCGGCGCCGGGTGGTACAGCGCGATTTCGTCGAGCTGGTACCAGACTTCGTTGGCCCGCCGATCACCCAGCATCCCGGGCACGGGCGGCAATCCGTTCGTGTCGGCTTCGGCCGTCCCGCTCAGCAGGACGGACCCGGCCGTGGCGACGGCGGCCCCGGCGGTGATTTTGAGCAGGCTCCGGCGATCCATGGTTACCCCCTGTGGGCGACCCCCGCCGCCCTCGCCGCCACCGTACGGAGGGTTTCTATACTTTTTCTGTACGATCATTCCGTGGATGACGCCCGGGCAATCGAGAACCTGATCTACCGGTACGCGTCACTGGTGGACGCAGGGGACTTCGCAGCGGTCGGCGAGTTGTTCGCGTCAGGCGCGTTCGCAGGCAGCGGCGGCGTGGCGCGCGGCGCTCCGGAAGTCGCCGGAATGCTGCAGTCGACGGTGATCCGGTACGACGACGGAACTCCGCGCACGAAGCACGTGACAACGAATGTGTCGATCTCGGTCACCGGGGACGCGGCTGCATCGCAGGCGTACTTCACCGTGCTACAGGCGGTCCCTGGCTTCCCACTGCAAACGATCGCGGCGGGCAGTTACCGCGACACGTTCAGCCGGTCCGCGGGCGAGTGGCAGTTCACCGAACGCCAGGCCACGGTCGACCTGGTCGGCGACGTCAGCCACCACCTGCGCGCAAAGGGGTCGTGAGTGGTAATTCGGGTTCTAACCCGAATTACCACTCACGACCCTAGCGCGCGCTCATTTCTGCAGGTCGTAGACCGTGGATCCGTCCACCGTCGTGGCCGTGAAGTTCGCCGTCACCCACTCGGTGATCTCGCTCGACCCGCCGCCAGGGCCGCCGCCGCGACCGCCGTCGATGAAGTACTTCACCTCGCCCGCCGCGACGTACGCCTTGAACTCGGCCAGTGTCGGTGCCGGGTCCGAGCCGCTCCAGCCGCCGATGCCGATCACCGCCTTGCCGCTCGCCAGCTCCAGCGACGCCGCGCTCTGCGAACCCGTCGTCGCCGCCGCCCACTCGGTCGTCGTCGAAGCCAGCAGCTTGCCGACCGCGCTGGAAGCCGAATCTTCGCCGCCGCCGAAGCCGCCCATCGCACTCGACGTCGGGCCGGACGTCGGGATCGATCCGCTGTGGGCCACCGACGCCGTCTCGACGCCGTAGGCGACAGTTGAGGCGCCCAGCGAAAGCACCACCGCCGCGGCCACCACCGCCACCGCGCGGCGCACCGGCGGCACGCCCATCACCAGCACCGTGGCGACCAGCACGCCGAGCACCGCGATGATCCAGCGCAGCGCCGGGAACCAGTCCGGCGTGCGGTCCAGCAGGATGAACGACCACACCGCCGTCGCCACGACCATGCCGGCCAGCACGGCCCGCGGCGCCAGGTTCCCCCGGCCCTGCCACAGCGCGCGGCCCGAAATCGCGACCATCGCGGCGATCGCCGGGGCCAGCGCGACCGAGTAGTACGGGTGGACGATGCCGCTCATGTAGCTGAACACCAGCGCCGTCACGACCAGCCAGCCGCCCCACAGCACCAGCGCCAGGCGCGTCTGGTCCGTACGCGGTGCGCGGCGGGTGAACCACAGCCCGGCGACCAGGCCGATCAACGCGGCCGGCAGCAGCCACGAGATCTCCACGCCGAAGCTGGCGCCGAACATCCGGAACAGCCCGGACGTGCCACCGAAGCCGGTGTTGCCGCCCATACCGCCACCGCCGCCCGGGCCGCCACCCTCGCCGCCGCCGAAGATGCGCGACAGACCGTTGTAGCCCAAGGCGAGTTCGAGCAGACTGTCCCCTTCGGACCCGCCGATGTAGGGCCGGGACGCCGTCGGCCACAGGTCGACCAGCGCGATGAACCAGCCCGCCGAGACGACCAGCGCCACCACCGCGCCGCCCAGGTGCAGCAAGCGCTTGCCGAGCGGCGTCGGCGCCGCGATCAGGTACACCAGGCCGAACGCCGGCAGCACCAGGAACGCCTGCATCATCTTCGTCAGGAAGCCGAACCCGATCGCCGCACCGGCCAGCGCGAGCCAGCCGGGAGACGCCTTTTCCGTGGCGCGCACGACGAAGTAGGCGCCCGCGACCATCAGCAGCACGAGCAGCGCGTCCGGGTTGTTGAACCGGAACATCAGCGCCGCCACCGGCGTCACCGCGAGCAACGCGCCCGCCATGAGCCCGGCGACCGGGCCGGACGTCCGCTTCACCGCCAGGTAGAGGATGCCGACGGACGCGACGCCCATCAGCGCTTGCGGTGCCAGCACGGTGAAGCTGGAGAAGCCGAAGATCCGCGCGAACGCCGTCCCGACCCACAGGGCGGCGGGCGGCTTGTCGACGGTCAGGACGTTGCCGGAGTCGAGCGAGCCGAACAGCCACGCCTTCCAGCTCTGCGTCCCGGACTGCACGGCGGCGGCGTAAAAGGAGTTGCCGAAGCCGGACGCGGTCAGGTTCCAGAAGTAGAGCACCGCGGTCGCGGCCAGCAGCCCGAACACCGACGGGCGGACCCAGCGCGGGGGTGCAGGCGCCGCGGAGTCCTTGCGGTGGCGCGGTTCCTGCGTCACGGGGTCGGACAGGACGGCGGTCATCAGTACTCCTTCTGGGTGGCGCCCTGGCGGCGCGGGTTGAACACCCAGCCGCGCAGGAGCAGGAACCGGAGGACCGTGGCGGCGAGGTTCGCCAGCACGAGCACGGTGATCTCCAGGACCAGGCCGGGGGTGGTGGATCCGTGGAGCAGGGCGAGCGCGCCGCTGGTCAGCGCCAGGCCGAGGCCGAACACGATCAGCCCTTCGAACTGGTGGCGCCCGGCGCCGCCGCGGCCCCGGATGCCGAACGTGAGCCGGCGGTTGAGCGCGGTGTTCGCGATCGCCGTGACCAGCAGCGCGGTGAAGTTCGCGGGCTGCGCGCCGACGGCCGTGCGCAGCAGCAGGAACAAGACGAGGTAGGCGAGGGTGCTGCTGACGCCGATCGCGGCGAACCGCACGAGCTGCGTCACCAGCCGCGGCGGCACCCCGGGTGCCTCGACCCCGATCGGCTGCCGGCCGAGCTGCTCACGCAGCCGGCTGATCGGGATCTCGCCGGTGAACGTCGCTTTCGTGACGCGGGCGATGCCCTTGAGATCCGCAGTGGCCGTCTTCACGATGTTGACCGACGAGTCCGGGTCGTCGACCCAGTCGACGGGCACCTCGTGGATCCGCAGCCCGGCGCGTTGCGCGAGGACGAGCAGTTCGGTGTCGAAGAACCAGCCGGTGTCCTCGACGTGCGGCAGCAGTTCCCGGGCGACGTCGGCGCGGATGGCCTTGAAACCGCACTGCGCGTCGCTGAACTTCGCGGCGAGCGTCGAGCGGAGGATCAGGTTGTAGCAGCGGGAAATGAACTCGCGCTTCGGCCCCCGCACGACTCGCGCTCCCCGGGCGAGCCTGCTGCCGATGGCGAGATCGGAGTGCCCGGACAGCAGCGGCGCGACGAGCGGCGCCAGCGCGGCCAGGTCGGTCGAGAGATCGACGTCCATGTAGGCGAGGACAGCGGCGTCCGAGGCCCGCCAGACGGCGTTGAGCGCGCGGCCGCGGCCCTTCTCGTCCAGGTGGTAGACCTCGACCTCGGGGAACTCCCGGGCCAGCCGCTCCGCGACCGGCAGCGTCGCATCGGTGCTCGCGTTGTCGGCGACGGTGATCCGGTACGGGTAGGAGACGTGTTCGGCCAGGTGCGCGTGCAGCCGGCGGATGCACGGTTCGAGGTCGGCCTCTTCGTTGTAGACCGGGATGACGACGTCGAGAACCGGCTGCGGGCCGGCCAGGTCGACCGGGACGGTCCCGGGCCGTGAAGCGGAGGCGGTGGCTGTCATGACGACTACAGTCGTGGGTCCCGCTTTGGTGACCGTGTGATCGCCCTGTGCGCTTGCTGTGTAGCAAGAGATCAGAAGTACGGGTTTCGAGGCCGCATCGCGAGCTCGCGGATCGAGCCCATCGGGAGACCCTCGAGCGTCTGCTCGGCGACGCCCACGTCACGGAGAGTCGAAGTCCGCGCGAAACGCGTGGTAGAGAACCGACGATTCGGTCAGCCGGCGTATGTGCAGGGCGGGGAACTGGCTGTCTTCGTTCGTGATGATGATCGAGTCCGGTGAAATGTCGTAGCACAGTGTCGAAAACTCCGACCTCAGCCGACTGTCGATGACCAGGAACTCGTGCTGCTGGTGCCAGTGAGCGGCGAATGTCGTCGCGAGACAACCCATCTGAACGGCCTCGGTAGTCCAGTTGTACTGAAGTGCGTTGTCCGGCCGGCGGGAGAGTTTGGCGCGATATTCGGCGTACTCCCGGCAGCGGATCGTGTTTTGCGGGTCCAGTATCTGCAGGCGTCGTCGCTCAGGAGTTCGGGACCCCGACCGCGGACCGGGAACTGACGCTGGGGCCCGAGACCGCTCCCTGGCGGGGGATCGCGCAGGAGCGGTTCTCGGCCAGCTCGTGGCACGGAGGAGATCCGTCCACGCTGATCACCGACATGTTCAAGGCGCGCTGATGCTCAGCTGTGGACCCGCAGGGGAACCACGTTGCTCGGCAGCACCGCACGTCCCGGCTCGCGGTAAGCCGCCACCGGGCTGATCGTCAGCGTCACCAAGCTCGCGAACCTCGGGTGCCGGTCCACGTAGACCTCCGGTACCGAGCACGCGGCGGCGAGGACCGTGCGGTGGCGGTGCAGGTGCTCGAACGCTTCGCGGCCGTACAGCGAGACCACGATGTCGCCGCCGCGGGGGCGGGTCCAGAGGATCGCCGGGCGGTGGCCGCCGGGCAGGCGCAACGACGGGAACGCCGCGCGCAGGCGGTGTTGCACCACCACCGCCTGGAGTCGGGTTCGCACCTGACGGCGTCGCAGGACGGCCAGGAGCAGAACGGCGGCCAGTGTCGCCGACGACCACGCCGGGCCGGCCCAGACGGCGAACATCACCAGGCCGAAGGGGAGAAGCGTCACGGCGAAGAGCTCCCACCGCCAGTGGTACACCCGCATCGGGAATCGCGAGGGTGCGTGCGTCGTCATTTCCTTGCTCCTTCCGGAAAACCGGCGGCGCAGGAGGCCGCCGAGGTGGCGTGAGAGACGTCCGGCCGCGATGCCCAGCACGAGGGCCGAGACGATCGCGAACGCGGGTGTCATGTCGGGATCCGCGTCTTCGGGGCCGGCTGCCGGTCCTTGTCCCGACCGAGCCGCCAGGTCCAGCGCCAGCCCGCCCAGATCGCGGCGACGGAGCCCAGCAGGACCAGCACCAGGGCCTGCCCCACCAGGCCGTCGAGTGGCGCGAGCCGCAGGAGCACCAGCAGTGCCCACAGTTGTGAAGCGGTGAAGGGGATGACGAGACCGGCCGCGTAGACGCCCCTGCGCCAGCGGCTGCTGCGTGGAGCGGTGATGTACGGGTCCATGAAAGCCCTCCTCTGCCGTGGATCCAGGAAACCTCCGGCTCGCTCTTCCTTGTGTGTCAGCTGACACACAAGGAAGAATTCAGCTCGCCAGTCGTCGAAGTTCGCCCAGGCGGTGGATCGTCACCTGGCGCCTGCCCGTGCTGATCACGCCCTGTCGCCGCAGGTCCCGCGTCGCGCGCGCCCAGGACTCGCGGGAGATCGCCGCGGTCATCGCCAGCTCCGCCTGCGTGGCCGGAACGGTGATTTCGATGTCCTCGCCGCGCCGCACACCGTGCTGGACGGCCAGCTGCATCAGCTGCGCCGCGACCCGCCGGGACGCGGCCCCGCTGCCGAGGTCCAGCCACTGCCTGCCGACCGATCGCAGGCGTGAGGTGAGGACGAGCAGCAGGGCCCAGGAGATCCGGGACTCCGTCCGGCACAACGAAACGAACCGGTCGCCGGGAATCTCCAGCACTTCGAGGTCTTCCAGCGCCTCGATGGTCGCCGAGCGGGGCATGGCGTCGATCGCCGCGAGCTCACCGACGACGTCACCCGGCCCCCGGATCCCGACGACCACGTCGCGCCCGTCGGGTGTGCCGTTGACGATCCGGACGTGCCCGGACAGCACCAGCAGCACCCCGCTGGAGAGGTCCCCTTCGCGGCAGACCGTCTCGCCACGCCGGAAGCTCCGCCGGCGCGCGGACTTCGCGAGCACCTCTCGATCGGCGGTATCCAGCTCGTCCCAGAAGCCACTTGGTCCCATGTCCTCACCTCCTCTGGTCGTCCGGCGTTACGCGGTGAGACCCTCCTCGGGCCGGCCTGCCTCGGGTGTGTACAGCCAGCCTCTGAGCCGTTCTTCGCCCAACTTGATCTGGACGGCCTGGACGAAGGCGCCGCGGTCGATCCCGGGGTAGCCGTGCCGCACGACCGCGCGGTGGATCTCCTGCGACACGGCGAGTGCGAGTGGTTCGGCGGTCTCGCGCAGCCGCCGCTTCAGCTCGGGGGCGTCGACGAGCCGGCACGCGATGTCGACGTCTTCGCCGTACGGCCCGCGGCTGTCTCGGTGCACTTCACCCGCGTGCACCGAGACGCGGAGCCGGAAGGCGAGGTCGGGGAGGTTCTGGGCGTGCTTCTCGAGCAGGTCGGCCAGTGCGGGGACGACCGTCGTGAGCAGCAGGGTCTTGGGCACCTGGTCGACGGGCCGGACGAGGCACAGCGCGCCGTCTCCCCGGTCGACGAACGGCTCCCGGTGCCTCCGGTCGACTCCACCGGTGGTGAAGGCTTCTTCGAGCAGCTGGAAGAGGACGTTCCGGAGCAGGGCGCGCACCGAGTTCGTCCGCGATGTCGACCCCTCGATGTCGACCGCCACGATGGCCCGGTGCCGGGGTATGTCCGTGGGTGTACTCATTGGCCCGCTCCCTGTCTTCAGGTGTGAACTGAAGTTCAGTCAAGTTGACTGTAGGCTCTGGAGTGCCCTGGAACAACTGAGATGAATCGCCGTTATCTGTTTGGTGTGAGGAAGTTCCGCGTCGCGTAACGTTTCAGTCCTCGCTTCGGCGGGTCGCCGACCGAGCTTCGAGGGCTCGGGAGTACGATCGCACCACTCACTCACGTTACTGAAATTTACTGAAAGGTGGCGGGAGTCGTGTCCCCAGCTGCGCCGCGGCCTGCGCTCGCCCGCCGCCTGAGGGCGCTGCGAGAAACGCACTGGCCTGATGCCGGCATCACCCAGGCGCTGCTCGCCGAAGCGCTCGGCGGCGGCAAGCCGCTGAGCATCTCCCTGATCTCGTCGTGGGAGAACACCGACCGGCCCGTCCGGCCACCGGTCCGGCGGCTCGAGGCCTACGCGACGTTGTTCGCGACGCGCCGGTCCGAGGACGGCGGAACCCTGCGGATCCTCTCACCCGAAGAGCTGACGGACGACGAGCGGGCCGAGCGCGACGAACTGCTGGACGAGCTGTTGTGGCTCCGGGACGGGCGGGAGCGGTCCACGGCCGAGCCCGCGGACGACGCCTGGCGGTTCCCGGAGAACGAGGACATCACGATCGTCTGTGCCCGCCTCCCGCGGGAACTGCGGCAGCATCTGTCCTATGCGGACCCGGAAAGCGCGGACTTCACGTCTCTGTACACTTACGCCGATCCGGACGCCTTGATCGAACTGTTCGGCCACATCAGGTCCGTGAACCCCCAGAACCAGGTCAGCTTCCACACCACGGAAGAGCTGACTCCTGACGACTACACGACCCACCTCGTCCTGCTCGGTGGCGTCGACTGGAACACCGTCACCCGCGATGTCATCGAACGCGTGGACCTGCCGGTGCACCAGTTCGTACGCAACGACGCGGCGCCGACCAGCGAACCTGGCGGTTTCCGCGTGGAGCGGGAGAGCGGGTCGGAGCTCTTTCCACCGCAGCTGGACAGCGAAGGTCACCTCTTGGAAGACGTGGCGCACTTTTACAGAGGGGTCAGTCCGTTCAACCGAAAGCGCACGGTGACCGTGTGCAATGGTATGTACGGACGTGGCACTCTCGGCGCGGTTCGCGCCCTCACCGACATCCGGTTCCGTGATCGGAACCGCATCTACCTGCGGCAGCGCTTCGGCGACGCGGAGTCGTTCAGCATCATCAGCCGGGTGCCCGTCGTGGCGGGCAAAGGCCTGACCCCGGACTGGTCGGTGCCGGAGAACCTCCTGCACGAATGGCCCGAGGTCGGATGAGCCCGCGGCAACATCCGTCGCACAAGGACCTGCTGACCAACGTCGAAGCCGACGAGGCTCCGCGTGCGGCGCTGGACGCGATCATCGTGCCGAACGGGCGTACGGCTCCCTACCTGCGGCAGGCGATCGCCGCGGCGAAGGAGAACGACGTCTTCCTGCTCGTGTTGTGCAGCATGCTCGGCGACGCCTCCAGCGCGGCTCTGGAGGCGAAACGTGCCGGAGTGCGGGCAGCGGCCATCGACATCGACGAGCTGCCTGCCGGGCTTGTGCCCACCTTCGCGACCGATCAGCTGCTGATCGAGCAGCGGTTCCACCGGAAGGTCGACACCAGCCTGAAGCGGAACCTCGGCTTGCTCATCGCGCGCCTCGCGGGGTGGGAACGGATCCTCTTCCTCGACGACGACATCGTGCTGCCTCATCCCGCGGACGTCGGCGCGGCGGCCGGGCTGCTCGGCGAGCACGCCGTGGTCGGGCTGGCGAACTCGGGTATGCCGGACAACTCCGTGGTGTGTCACGCGCTTCGCGACATCGGCGCGGCGCAGGAGACCTTCATCGGCGGTGGTGCGCTGGTCGTCGGTGAGGCGGCGTTCGGCTCGTTCTTCCCCAACATCTACAACGAGGACTGGTTCTTCCTGCTGGACGGCCTGCGGCTACGCCCGTCGGCGGTCACCGGCACCGCGATCCAGCACCCCTACGACCCGTACCGGGATGCCCGGCGCGCTCGTGGTGAAGAGCTGGGCGACACCCTCGCCGAGGGCGTGTACGGCCTGCTGGACAACGGTGGCGGTCTCGAGGACGCCGACGTGAAGTACTGGCGTGAGTTCCTGCCCGACCGGCGGCGGATCATCCAGACCACCATCGAACGCGTGCAGGTCGCCGAGCTCGACGCGGCGCAGAAGGCCAGGATGGTCGCCTGCCTCAAAGCGGCGATCGGGCGCAGTCA
Organism: Amycolatopsis sp. cmx-8-4; assembly: GCF_046548675.1. Taxonomy (NCBI): domain Bacteria; kingdom Bacillati; phylum Actinomycetota; class Actinomycetes; order Pseudonocardiales; family Pseudonocardiaceae; genus Amycolatopsis; species Amycolatopsis sp. cmx-8-4. The sequence goes on along the minus strand of NZ_JAEBDZ010000010.1, from coordinate 103,740 downwards.
CCTGATCACCCCGGAACTGTGCGTGCAGTACCTGCGCGCGTGGCAGACGGACTGCCTGCGCTGGCGCAAGCACCTCGGCCGGCACCCTCGTGGCATCGGCATCGAGGCCGCGCTGGCCGCTCTGAAGATCGACACCTTGGCCCAGCCCGGTCCCGGCGGCCGGATCAGCTCTGCTGTGCGGCGCCGATCGTCCGGCACTCCGTCCGCGGCGCGGGTGTGATCGTCGTCAGGTCCTTGACCAGCACGTAGCAGAGTTCCGGCACCTCGAGGACGCCGCCGTTTCGCAAGGTTACCCGCGCGTAGCAGGTCACCGTGCCGTGGCCCCAATCCCGGTAGTGGAGCCGGTCGTACAGGCGCGCCGCGGCCGGGTTGTCCGTGCGGACCGCCAACGCGACCCGCTCGTGGCCGAGCTCGGCGAGGTGCTGCTCCACCGCGCCGACCAGGGCCGTGCCGACGCCGAGTCCGCGCAGCTCGGGGTGAACCTGCAGGTGAGTGAGCAGCGCGACGCCGGGGAGGTGGTCCTGGATCGGCGGCTCTTCGGCCTCCTCCAGCCACAGGTACACGACGCCGGCCGGGCGGGTGCCCGACCACCCGAAGAACAGGACGCCCTGATCATTCGCCTGGCGCGCCAGGCGATCGATGAGGAATCCGCCGTCGCCGAGGGCCGTGGCGAACGGAATCAGGTCTGCGGATCGGGCCCGCCATACATGGGGCTCGGTCATCTGCAGCGACTCCGTTCTCCGGACTACTTCCATAGTGCCGGAGGCGGCACGGCGTTGACCAGGTCATCCGGCCCTGACCCTGCTTTCGTCGGTCCGTCCCTCAGACAGCCGCGGTCAGGTCGTAGACGGTCACGCCGTCCACCGTCGTCGACTGGTAGGTCGACGCCACCCAATCGGCGATCTGCTGGGCCGCGTCCGAGCCGCTGCTGCCCTGCATCGTCATGCCTTCGCCCAGGAAGTAGTGGATCCGGCCGCTCGCGACGTACTGCCGGAACTGCGCCAGCGTCGGGTACGGGTCCGTGCCGTTGAAGCCGCCCACCGCCATCACTGGGGCGTCGCTTGCCAGCTGGTAGCCCGCGGCCGCGTTCGACAGCACCGTGGCCGCCGTCCACGTGTACTTCGCGGCGTCCTGCTTCAGCAACGCCGTGAGCTGGGCGCCCGGCAGCGTCGTGGTCAGCAGGGAGCCCGGGCCGCCGCCGCGTCCGCCACCGCCGAAGCCGCCGGGAGCGCCGCCCGGGCCGCCGCCGAAACCGCCGCCGCGGCCGCCGAAGCCCGACGTGGGTCCGGCCGACGGGATGGCGCCGCTGTGCGTGGTGGCCGCCGTGGCCAGGGTGTACGCACCCGTGCCGGCCAGCAGCACCACCAGGGCCAGGGCCGCGACCGAGGACGCCGCCCAGCGGGTCAGGTGGGCCGCGAAGAACAGGCCCACCGCCGCCAGGAGACCGCCGATCAGGACCGTCGGGGCCAGCCACGGCTGCCACGTCGAGCCGGACAGCAAGAGGTACGTCGTGACCGCCGTCAACGCCACGCCGCCGCTGAGCAGGCCCGACGCCGACGGCCGGGAGCGCAGGCGCCACAGCTGGACCGCCGCCGTGCCGACCAGCGCGGCGATCGCCGGGGCCAGCGCCACCGTGTAGTACGGGTGGATGATGCCGCCCATGTAGCTGAACACCAGGGCCGTCACCAGGAACCAGCCGCCCCAGACGATCAGGGCCGCGCGGGAGCGGTCGGTGCGCGGTGCGCGGCGGGTGAACCACAGGCCCGCGCCCAGCGCCAGCAGCGCGGCGGGGATCAGCCAGGCGATGCCGCCCGCCATCTCGCCGCCGAACAGCCGGGTCAGGCCGGTCGAGCCCCAGCCCCGGCCGGCACCGCCGCCGACGCTGCCCACCTCGTCGCCCGTGATGCGGCCGAAGCCGTTGTAACCGAAGACCAGCTCCCACAGCGAGTTCGTCTGCGAGCCGCCGATGAACGGCCGGTCCGCCGCCGGCCACAGCGCGACGACGACCAGGTACCAGCCCGCGGCGGCGACCGTCGCGCCCAGTGCGCCCAGCAGGTGCAGCAGCCGCTTGCCGAGCGGCACCGGCGCGGCCACCAGGTACGCCACGGCGAACGCGGGCAGCACCAGGAACGCCTGCAGCATCTTCGCCAGGAACCCGAACCCGACCGCGACGCCGGCCAAGGCCAGCCAGCCGGGGCCCGCCTTCTCGAGCGCGCGGACGACGCAGTACGCGGCCGCGACGAGCAGCAGCACCAGCAGCGCGTCCGGGTTGTTGAACCGGAACATCAGCGCCGCCGCCGGGGTCAGCGCCAGCACCAGCCCGGCGACCAGGCCCGCGGCCGGGCCGGACGTGCGCTTCACCGTCGCGTACAGCAGCCAGACCGAGCCGACGCCCATCAGCGCCTGCGGCACCAGCACGCTCCACGCGCTCACGCCGAACACCCGCGTCGAGAGCCCCAGCACCCACAGCGCGGCCGGGGTCTTGTCGACGGTGATCGCGTTCGCCGCGTCGCTCGAGCCGAAGAACAGCGCCTTCCAGCTCTGCGAACCCGCCTGCGCGGCCGCCGAGTAGAAGGCGTTGGCCCAGCCGGACGCGCCGAGGCCCCAGAGGTAGAGCACCGCCGTCGCCAGCAGCAGCCCGGCCAGCGCGGGCCGGTGCCAGGTGGAGCGGGCGGGTACGGCGGTTTCGCGCGACGCGGCACCGGCTTCTTTTCGGGGGCTACGGGTGGCGGAGCCCCCGGACGTCACAGCGGTCATGAGATCAGCTTCCGGTGCCCAGCTGGGGCCGGGTTGTGCCGATGCTGTGCACGCGCTGTGCGGGGACGGCCACGGGCAGCCGCACCGCGAACTCCGTCCGGCCGGGGCGGCTGTGCACCTCGATCGAGCCGTGGTGGGCGACGACGACGGCGGACGCGATCGCCAGCCCGAGACCGGTGCTGCCGGCGTGGCGCGAGCGCGACGTGTCGCCGCGAGCGAACCGGTCGAAGACGTCCGGGAGCAGGTCGGGGTTGATGCCGGGGCCGTCGTCGGTCACCGTCACGACGGCGCTGTGGGTGTCCTTGGAGCGGGCGAGCGCGGTCGTCACCGTGGTGCCGGGCGGGGTGTGCGTGCGGGCGTTGGCCAGCAGGTTCGCCAGCACCTGGTGCAGGCGCTGGACGTCGCCGTGCACGAGCACCGGGTCGGGCGGCAGCGCCAGCTGCCACCGGTGGTCGCGCCCGGCGACCCGCGCGTCGCCGACGGTGTCCGCGACGAGCCGCGTGAGGTCGACTTCGCGCACGTCCAAGGGGCGGCCCGCGTCGAGCCGGGCGAGCAGCAGCAGGTCCTCGACGAGCGTCGTCATCCGGACGGCCTCGGACTGGATCCGGGTCATCGAGTGGGCGACGTCCGGCGGCACCAGCGAGCTGCCGCGGGCGGCCAGCTCGGCGTACCCGCGGATCGCGGCCAGCGGGGTGCGCAGCTCGTGGCTGGCGTCCGCGACGAACTGGCGGACGCGCAGTTCGCTGTCGTGGCGCGCTTCGAGGGCCTGCGCGACGTGCCCGAGCATCAGGTTCAGCGCCGAGCCGACCTGGCCGACCTCGGTCCGCGGGTCGGTTTCGGACTCCGGGACGCGGATGGACAGCGCCACCTGGCCGCGGTCCAGCGGCAGCTCGGTGACGCGCCCGGCGGTCGCCGCGACGCGCTCGAGCGGCCGCAGCGTGCGGCGGACCGCGAACGCGCCGAGGAACGCCGCGCCCAGCACGCCCGCGGCGGCGACGCCGAAGAGGATGAGCCCGACGGTGAGCAGCGTGTCGTTGACCGGCTTCATCGGCAGGCCGGTGACCACGACGTCGGCCGACCCGGTGACCGGCAGCGCCATCAGCCGGTACTCGCCGAGGTCGTCGAAGGAGACCGTGTGCGGCTTGCCGTCCGCGGGCACCGACAGCAGCACGCCCTGCTGGGCCGCGGACAGGTGCAGCCGGTCCCCGTGCTCGGAGATGCTGTCGTCGTGCACCAGCGACGTCCCGGAAAAGGTGCCGCTGACCGTGCCGACGTTCTGCCCGAGCGGGTGCTCGCCCGTGCTCAGGTCCTGGGGCGGCGGCTGGCCCGGCAGGCCGTTCTGCCGCCCGGCGTTGCTCGCGAAGACCTGCGAGCGGGTGGCCGCGGCCGTCAGCTGCTGGTCGACCTGGCGGGTGAGGAACACGTCGAGCGCGAACTCGCTGACGACCCCGACGATCAGGCACACCACGGTGAGCAGCACGACCATCGAGCCGGTCAGCTTCGTGCGCAGCGAAAGGCGCCCCGGCCGGCCGGACCGGTGGGGGCGGGGCGTGAGGGTACGCGCGGCCATGGCTTCAGCGTCCGCCGCGGCCGTGTGCGCGGCTTGTGTGCTGCCTGTGAGGCGGCTGTGCGGTGATCGGCCCGGCGCGGGATGTCCGGTTCCTCCGGTCACAGGAACGGCTGACGGTCAGCACAGTGCGCACACAGCGTGGGGCCGGACTGTGGGTTGCGGCAACGCATCCCGTGAAGGAGCAACACCATGACCACACCGCAGGCCCCGCAGCAGACACCGTCCACTTCGGACCCGGCGTGGGGTGCCGCGCCCACCGCCCCGGACGGCGGCTGGGGCGGTGCGCCCGGCCCCGCGCGCCCGGCCTGGTCCACCGGCAAGAAGGTCGCCGCGGGTGCCGTCGCGGCCGTGATCGTGGCCGGCGGGGGAGCGGCGATCTGGGCCGCTTCGTCGTCGTCCGCCACCACCGACAGCGCGGCCGGCCCGGGCGGCATGCAGGGTGGCCCCGGCGGGACCCAGGGCGGCCCCGGCGGCGCGGGCGGGCTGGGTTCGGCGCTGCACGGCGAGTACGTCTCTTCGGACGGGAACGGCGGCTACGTCACGAAGATCATGCAGACCGGCAAGGTGACGGCGCTGAGCGCGACGTCGCTGACCGCCCAGAGCGACGACGGCTTCTCGAAGACGTACACGATCACCTCGGCCCAGGCGACGGGCGTGACGTCCGGCGACACGGTCACGGTGGTGGCCACGGAGTCGGGCACCGCGGCGACGGCGACCTCGGTGACCGAAGGCACCACCGGCGCGGGCCAGGGCCGGCAAGGGCAGCAGGGGCAGGGGCAGCCGCCCACGGGCTGACGCGCGTCCCGGGGGTCAGCGGTCGTAGTCGACCGCGACCTCCGGGGTCGTCGCGCGGGCGCGGCACGTCAGGATCCGGCCCACCGCGACGTCGTCCACCGTGAGGGCGTAGCGGACGTCCATGTCGACCTGGCCCTGCAGGAGCGTCGCCCGGCAGGTGCCGCACGCGCCGCCGGTGCACGAGTACGGCACCTCGAACCCGGCCCGCAACGCCGCGTCCAGCACCGTTTCCCCGGCCCGCGCGGCGATCCGCGTCGTCGTGGCGCCCAGCGTCACCGTCACCTCGGCCGGGAAGCCCGCCGGGTCGCGCAGGGGCGCCGCGCCGCGGAAGAGCTCGAAGTGGACGTCCTCCTCCGGGACGTCGGCGTCGGCGAGCGTCCGCCGCGCCAGGTCGGTCAGGCCGCGCGGGCCGCACAGGAACCACTCGTCGACCTTCGCCGGGTGGAGCCGGTTCTGCAGCAGCGCGCGCAGCCGCGTGCCGTCGAGGCGGCCGCGCTGGTACCGCTCGTGGGAGATGGCCAGCGCCTCGCCGACCGTGTCGAAGTGCCGGGCCGGCCGGTGCGTGTGCAGGTCCGGGTCGCGCTCGTCGGTGCGGTAGTGGACGACGTGCAGCCGCCCGCCGAACCCCTCCGCGAGCGCCGTCAGTTCCGCGGCGAAGAGCGTCGTCGCGCCGGAAGTGTTGACGTACAACAGAGTCGCCCGGCTGTGCGGCTCCGCCCGCAACGCGCTGACCACGATGGACAGCACCGGCGTGATGCCGCTGCCCGCGGCCAGCGCGACGTAGTGCGCCGTGCGCGCCGGGTCCGGGACGAGCGTGAAGCCGCCCGAAGGCGGGAGGACGTCGAGGAACTGGCCGGCCGTGAGCGCCGTGGTCGCGAAGCCGGAGAACGCGCCGCCCGGGCGTTTCTTCACCACGATCCGCAGGTCGCCCGAACCGGCCGGGGCGCAGATCGAGTACGTCCGCCGCACCGGCTGCCCGTCCAGCACCGCGCGCACGGCGACGTGCTGCCCGGGCGTGAAGCGGTACTCCGCGGCCAGGTCCGGCGGGACGTCGAAGGTCACCGCGACGGCGTCGGCGGTCAGCGGGCGCACGTCGGCGACGCGCAGCCGGTGGAACCGGCTCGGTCCCGGGGGCGGCGGCGCGGGCGCGGGGACGGCGTCCTCCGGCCCGCCGGTGAGGCCCGCCTCCGCCCGGTACTGCGCCGACGTCAGGTCCCGGCCCCACACCGTGCTGATCGGGACGTCGCGGGCCAGGTAGGCCTCGCGGTTGTCGAGCCAGACCCGGCGGTACCGGTGGAACGGGACGGCCGGGTGCAGGTGGTGCACCAGGTGCAGGTTCTGCGCCAGCAGCACCGGGGTCAGCAGCCGGTCGAGGCCGACGCGCACCCGGGTGGTGCCGAACCGGCCGCGCGGTCCCGCGGCGGGCAGGCCGTGGTGCGGCAGCCAGCCGAACGCCCAGGCGAGCAGGCCGATCCCGAGCCGTTGCGGCAGCAGGTAGACCAGCACCAGCTCCGGGCCGTGGCCGGCCGCGACCAGCGCGACCCCGGCCGACACGGCCACCGACAGCACCACCAGCGTCTCGGCCAGCTCGTGCGGCGGCCGGGCGCGCAGCCGCGAGACGTAGCAGCGCGCGTAGGAGACGTCGAGGGTCAGCCAGCGCAGCGGCAGCAGCCAGGCCGGGCCCCGTGACGTCCAGGCGTCCGGGTCGGCGCGGACCGACGCGTTCGTGTGGCGGTGGTGTTCACCGTGGACGTACCGCAGCGACGGGAACGACGCGTACGCCGCGACGAACAGGACGGCCAGCCGGCCGAGCGTTTCGTTGACCCAGGTGAGCTTCCCGGCCGAGTGGTGCGCCGATTCGTGCACCACGGTGTACATCGCGAAGGTGACGGCGGTGTTCAGCACCACGGTCACGACGGCCGGCACCAGCCCGGCCAGCAGCAGCCAGGTCGACGCCACCCAGACCGCGAGGGCGCCGGCGAACAGCAGCACGGCGGGCATCGAGACGGTGGGCAGCGGGAGCCGGGGAGCGGGGACCGCGCGGGGGGACGGCCGCCCGCGCGCGGGCTCCAGGGAGCCGCGCGCCGGGGTGTCGACGACGGACATCGCACGGTCTCCTCGGTCGAGAAGCTCCTGGTGAGGCGGGAGTCACCGTAGACAACGCGCCGCGTTTTGTAAACGGTGCGGCACGCTTCGAAAAAAGGTGCCGGCCTGGGGAGCGGAACCACTGGCTAAGATCGGCCTGTGAACGCCGTCACCCACTCCGCGCCGGCCACGACCCGGGAGCGGTTGCTGGCCGCGGCGGCCGAGCTCACCACCACCGCCGGCTGGGCCGGCGTCACCATGGGCAAGCTGGCCGCGCACGCCGGGGTCAGCCGCCAGACCGTCTACAACGAACTCGGGTCCAAGGCCGAGCTCGCCGAGGCGCTGATGGTGCGCGAGACCGACCGGTTCGTCGAGGACGTCACCCGGATCGTCGCCGCGCACCCCGGCCGGCCCCTCGACGGCGTCACCGCCGCCTTCCGGGAGACCCTCGAGACCGCTCGCGGCAACCCGCTGGCCGCCCTCGCGCTCGGCGGCCGGCCGGGCGGCCGCGACGACTTCCTCCCGCCGCTGACCTCCCGGCCCGAGGCCGTGCTCGGCCGGGCCGTCGACGCCGTGGCGGAGCTGTTCTCGAGCCACTACCCCGAAGCCCCGCTGACCGCCTCCGAGTGGCCGGTCGCGGTCGAGGCCGTCGTGCGGCTGCTGCTTTCCCACCTGGTGCAGCCCAGCGGCTCGGTCGAGCACGCGACCGGCCAGACGCGCTGGGTGATCGGCCGCATGCTGGGCGCGTGACGCCGCAGGTGGCCCCCGCCCGGGCGGCGCGGGCCACTGGCCTAGACTCGGACGTCCCGGTCTGACAGGTGACCGGGGGCATTTCCGCAGGATTGTCCACCACAATCGTTACCGCTCGAGGAGAAGACCTTGAAGAGCACCGTCGAGCAGCTGAGCCCGACGCGAGTCAAGATCAATGTCGAGGTGCCGTTCGACGAGCTCAAGCCGAACTTCGACCGCGCCTACCGCAAGATCGCCCAGCAGGTGCGCATCCCGGGCTTCCGGCCCGGCAAGGCCCCCGCTCGCGTCCTGGAAAGCCGGATCGGGCGTGGCCCGGTGCTCGACGAGGTCGTCAACGAGGCCATCCCGGCGAAGTACATCGAGGCGGTCCGCGAGAACGAGGTCCGCACGCTCGGGAACCCGGAGTTCGACGTCACGAAGCTCGAGGACCGCGACGTCCTCGAGTTCACCGCCGAGGTGGACGTGCGCCCGGAGATCGAGCTGCCCGACCTCGAAGGCTTCGCGGTCACCGTCGACGACGTCGAGCTGACCGACGCGGAGGTCGACGAGCAGCTCGACGAGCTGCGCGCCCGCTTCGGCACGCTGACCGGCGTGGAGCGCCCGGCCGAGACCGGCGACTTCGTCTCGATCGATCTGGCCGCGACCGTCGAGGGCGAGGCCGTCGAGGAGGCCGCCACCAGCGGGCTGTCCTACGAGATCGGCTCCGGCCAGCTCGTGGACGGCATCGACGAGGCGATCGTCGGCGCGAACGCCGGCGAGACCCGGTCGTTCACCACCGAGCTCGTCGCCGGCGACCACGCCGGCAAGGCGGCCGAGGTGACCGTGACCGTCCAGTCGGTCAAGCAGCGCGAGCTGCCGGAGGCCGACGACGAGTTCGCCCAGATGGCCAGCGAGTTCGACACGATCGACGAGCTGAAGACCGACCTTCGCGAGCGGCTCGCCCGCGTCAAGAAGATGCAGCAGGGCGTCCAGGCGCGCGACAAGGTGCTCGACGAGCTCCTCGAGCGCACCGAGGTGCCGATCCCGGAGAAGGTGCTCGACGCCGAGATCGAGAACCGCAAGCACGACGCCATCCACCCGTTCGACCACGACGAGGCCCAGTTCGCTCAGGCCCTCGAGGCCGAAGGCCGCACGCTGGAAGAGTTCGACGCGGAGACCCGCACCGAGTCGGAGAAGGCCGTCCGCACGCAGCTGCTGCTGGACACCATCGCCGACAAGGAAGAGGTCTCGGTCAACGACGGCGAGCTGACCGAGCGGATCATCTACCAGGCCCAGCGCTTCGGGATCAGCCCGGACGAGTACGTCCAGCGCGCCCAGCAGTCCGGCCAGCTGACCGCGATCTACGCCGACGTCCGCCGCGGCAAGGCGCTCGCCTCCGTGGTCCGGAAGGCCACCGTCACCGACGGCTCGGGTGCCGAGGTCGACCTCGCCGAGCTGTTCGGTGGCGAGGAACCGGCCGCCGACGCCGCAACCGAGGAGACGCCGGCCACCGAAGAGGCGGCGAAGACTCCCGCGGAGTGAAGCTGTGAGCGAACTTGGGCGGTGTCAGGCATTCTGCACCGCCCAAGTTCGTTAGGGTCGGTTGCAAGATCTCAAGCATCTGAAACGACAGCGGCGGTCGTCAGCACGAGACCGCCGTCGGCGAAAAGGCAGGCAGACGTGACGCAGCACACGCCCGAGGCGCGGACCGGAACCGCAGGGCTCACCCTCACCGACTCGGTGTTCGAGCGGTTGCTCCAGGAGCGCATCGTCGTCCTCGGTTCCGAGGTGAACGACGAGATCGCCAACCGGATCACCGCGCAGCTGTTGCTGCTCGACGCGGACGACGCCGAGTCCGACATCCGCTTCTACATCAACTCGCCGGGTGGTTCGGTCACGGCCGGGTTCGCGATCTACGACACCATGCAGCTCATCCGCCCGGACGTCGCGACCTACGCGATGGGCATGGCGGCCTCGATGGGGCAGTTCCTGCTCTCCTCGGGCACGCCGGGCAAGCGGTACTCGCTGCCCCACGCGCGGATCCTGATGCACCAGCCGTCGGCAGGCGTCGGCGGTACGGCCTCGGACATCGCGATCCAGGCCGACCTGTTCAACAAGTGGAAGCGCGAACTGGCCCAGATCACCGCGGACCAGACCGGGCAGACGGTCGAGCAGATCATCGCGGACGGCGACCGCGACCGCTGGTTCACCGCGCAGGAGGCGAAGGACTACGGGTTCGTCGACCACGTCCTCACCCGCGACATCGCCCGTCCGGCCTCGAACTGAGCGCGAAGTACACACAGGAGAGTCGATCATGAGCAACTTCAGGCTCCCGGGTGACTTCCGGGCTCCGTCCGTTCCCCAGTCGCGGTACATCCTCCCGTCGTACGTCGAGCGCACCAGCTACGGCGTCAAGGAGTCGAACCCGTACAACAAGCTGTACGAGGAGCGCGTCATCTTCCTCGGCGTGCAGGTGGACGACGCTTCGGCCAACGACGTGATGGCCCAGCTGCTGCACCTCGAGCACGAGGACCCGGACCGCGACATCCTGATCTACATCAACTCGCCGGGTGGCTCGTTCACCTCGCTGATGGCGATCTACGACACCATGCAGTTCGTCCGCCCGGACATCCAGACCTACTGCCTCGGCCAGGCCGCCTCCGCGGCCGCGGTGCTGCTGGGGGCCGGTACCCCGGGCAAGCGCTACGCGCTGCCCAACTCGCGGGTGCTGATCCACCAGCCCGCCACCGAGGGCACCTACGGCCAGGTCTCCGACCTGGAGATCCAGGCGAACGAGATCCAGCGGGTGCGGCGCCAGATGGAGGTCATCCTCGGCAAGCACACCGGCAAGGACCCGGATCAGATCCGCAAGGACATCGAGCGGGACAAGATCCTCACCGCCGAAGAGGCCAAGTCGTACGGCATCATCGACGAAGTGCTGCCGTACCGTAAGGCGTCGGCTCTGTAGATCCGCCAGGCCGGTGTGTGTCAGGAAGACGACATACACCGGCACTCTGGTTTAGGGTCGTCCTTCTGACGTGCTCCCGGTGCCCGTGGGTGTTCCCGCCCACGGCATCGGACGGGTACCGTCAGTGGCAATGCGTGAGGCTCCGCCCGGTCGCTCGCGGCCGAGGGGTCGCACCGTCGCAACACACGTCAGGCGCGGACAACCGCGCCGGAGGGGACGAGGTCAACGGCCATGGCACGGATCGGTGACGGCGGAGACCTGCTGAAGTGTTCTTTCTGCGGGAAGAGCCAAAAGCAGGTGAAGAAGCTCATTGCCGGCCCCGGGGTCTACATCTGCGATGAGTGCATCGACCTCTGCAATGAGATCATCGAGGAGGAGCTGGCCGAAGCCGGCGACGTCAAACTCGACGAGCTGCCCAAGCCCGCCGACATCCACGAGTTCCTCGAGCAGTACATCATCGGCCAGAACGACGCCAAGCGGACCCTCGCGGTAGCGGTCTACAACCACTACAAGCGGATCCAGGCGGACGACAAGGCCGGTCCCAAGGACTCCAAGGAGGAGTCCGTCGAGCTCGCCAAGTCGAACATCCTGATGCTCGGCCCCACCGGGTGCGGCAAGACCTACCTCGCCCAGACCCTGGCGAAGATGCTGAACGTCCCGTTCGCGATCGCGGACGCCACGGCGCTCACCGAAGCCGGGTACGTCGGCGAGGACGTCGAGAACATCCTGCTCAAGCTCATCCAGGCGGCGGACTACGACGTCAAGCGGGCCGAGACCGGGATCATCTACATCGACGAGGTCGACAAGATCGCCCGCAAGTCGGAGAACCCCTCGATCACGCGGGACGTCTCCGGCGAGGGTGTGCAGCAGGCGCTGCTGAAGATCCTCGAAGGCACCACCGCCTCCGTCCCGCCGCAGGGCGGCCGGAAGCACCCGCACCAGGAGTTCATCCAGATCGACACGACGAACGTGCTGTTCATCGTGGCCGGCGCGTTCGCCGGGCTGGAGAAGATCATCAACGAGCGGGTCGGCAAGCGTGGCCTCGGCTTCGGCGCGGAGATCCGCACCAAGTCCGAGATCGAGGAGAGCGACGTCTTCTCGGACACCATGCCCGAGGACCTGATCAAGTTCGGGCTGATCCCGGAGTTCATCGGCCGGCTCCCGGTCGTGGCGACGGTCAGTCACCTGGACAAGGAATCGCTGGTCAGCATCCTCACCCAGCCGCGCAACGCCCTGGTGAAGCAGTACAAGAAGCTCTTCGAGATGGACAACGTCGAGCTCGAGTTCACCAAGACCGCGCTCGAAGCGATCGCCGACCAGGCGGTCCTGCGCGGGACCGGTGCTCGCGGGCTGCGCGCCATCATGGAAGAAGTGCTCCAGCCGGTGATGTACGACATCCCGAGCCGCGACGACGTGGCGAAGGTCGTCATCACCGAGCAAACCGTCCGGGAGAACGTGAACCCGACGATCGTCGCCCGGCAGCCGACTCGGCGCGCTCGCAGCGAGCGTGGCGAGAAGTCGGCCTGACCCGGCCGTCTCCGGGCACCCGGCCCGGAGACCCGACAGGAAAGCTGAATGACTGCTGACTCTTTCCCGGGTACCGGGGGTACGGCCCCTGGCGGAGGCGTGCAGGCACCGCCTCCGCCGGAGCCGTCCCCGGTGCTCGCCGGGGACGCTCCGGCCGGGAGGCCGCTCGGGTTCCGTGAGCTGAGCGAACGCGTGATCGCGTCCGCCTTCGAGGGGTACCGGTGGCTGAACCGCGTCCTGATGGGCGTGCTGGCCGTCTGCACGGGCACCTGCGTGGTGGCCGTCGTCGCCCGGCTGTCGCCGTTGCCCCTGATCCCGGTGCCGCTGTTCCTCGTCGCCGGCTACGGCCTCTGGCAGGCCCGCGGCGTCCGGGACCGGCGTCAGCTGTTCAGCTGGATCCTCCTCTTCGGCCTCGCCACCATCGTGGGCTTCTGGCTGATCTCCGTCGTCGGCCGCTGGGTGGAGTGACCGGATTCCTCCGCCCGGTCCGTTTGAAGTTCACGGTGCCGGGGTAGCACCCTCCCGTGGTAGATGCCCTCGGCCCCTTTCGGCATCCGGCACTGTTCTACAGCGGTGACAGTGAGTACCTGGACGGCGTCGTTCCGTTCCTCCTCGAAGGCCTCGACCGGGGCGAACCGGTCGCCGTCGCCGTTCCCGGCCGCAACCTCCTGCTCGCCGAGAAGGCCCTCGGTCCCCGTTCGGGCGAAGTCCGGCTGATCGACCTGCACCAAGCGGGCCGCAACCCCGGCGCGATCCTGCCGACGGTCCTGCTCGCCTTCGCGGGCGAGCACGCGGGCCCGGTGCGGATCGTGGTCGAGCCGATCTGGCGCGGCCGGACCGCCGCCGAGTACCCGGCGTGCGTGCTGCACGAAGCGCTCATCAACACGGCCTTCGCGGGGCGGGCCGTCGCGGTCCTCTGCCCGTACGACACGGCGCTGGCCCCCGGCGTCCTGGCCGACGCCGGCCGCACTCACCCCGAGCTGTGGGAGCCGGCGGGCCGGTCGGTCAGCCCGCACTACGACCCCGACCGCGTCCGCGCCGACCTCACACGGCCCCTCGAATCCCCGGCGGCCGCCGTCGAGCGCGAGTTCGACGTGGGCCAGCTGGCGACGTTGCGGGGCTTCACGGAGATCTGGGCGGCCCGCCACGGCCTGCGCCGCCCGCGCCGGGACGACTTCGCGCTGGCGATCGCCGAGCTGACCACGAACAGCGTGCTCTACGGCGGCGGCACCGGCATCCTGCGGCTATGGGCGGAGGACGAGCACGTCGTCGCGGAGGTCACCGACGACGGCACGATCACCGAGCCACTGGCCGGCCGCGTCCCACCCCCGGCCGCGACCCTCGGCGGGCGCGGGTTGCTGCTGGTCAACCGCCTGGCCGACCTGGTCCGCACGTACTGGGTCCCGGGCCGCACGACGACCCGGGTCCACTTCCGCTGCTGAAGGCCCGCAGAGGGTCGGCTCACGTACCTGGACAGTCGGCCCACGTACCTGGACAGTCGGCTCGCGTACCCGGACGGTCGGACCACGAGCCGACCCTCTGGGTACGCGAGCCGACCCTCTGGGTACGCGAGCCGACCCTCTGGGTACGTGGGCCGACTCTCTGGGTACGTGGGTCAGGCGCTGGTGCGGGGGACGTGCTTGCCCAGGAAGCTGACCAGACTGGGCACCACCGTCTTGTTGAACGTGTCCCCGTGCTTGCCGTGGGCCGTGTGGGCGACCGCCGGGTGGGCCGCGTCGATGTAGCGGCGGACGCCGGTGATGAACGAGTCCTCCGTGCCGCACCAGATGGCGTTCGGCACGCTCGCCGTCTCGGCGATGTGGCGCAGCGGGTCGAGGGACACCCAGTCCTCCATGCCCGTGAAGATGTGGCGCTTCTCCATCTCCGGCCAGTTCGTGATGAGGGCCGGTGCCAGCGTGGCGACCGCCGCGGGCGGCTGACGGCGTTCCACCCGGCGGCGGCTGTACAGCAGCGCGCCGAACCCGCCCATCGAGACGCCCGTGCAGGCGAACGGCTGGCCCGTGTCGCCCGCGAAGCCGCGCGCGCGGAGCCACTGGGGGACCTCTTCGAGCAGCATCGCCATCGGGTCGTCGTTCGGGTGCACCTGGTGCCAGTAGTTGTCGCCGCCGTCGACGGCCACGAAGCCGTACGCCGGGACGGCCTTGCGGGCGACGTCGCTGGAGAGCTGCTTGAGCGTGCCGGTTGGGGCCGCGCTGCGGGCGTTGCCGTGCAGGCCGTGCAGCATCAGCGACATCGGCAGCCCGCGTGGCGGGGTCTTCGACGGCAGCAGGAACACCAGGTCGACCATCCGGCCGCGGGCCGCGGAGTAGACGCGCTCGACGCGCGTGCTGCCCAGCTGGGTCGTCGGGTTCGAGGACGCCACGCCCAGCGCCCGCTGCAGGGCCTGGCTGAAGGGCAGCTTGCCGGTGGCGGTGCCCGCGGCGAGGCCGGCCACGGCCACCCCGGACGCGCCCGCGATCAGCACCGAACGGCGGCTCAGCCACCGCCGGGCGTCCCGGACCGCCGCGCTCCCCAGCGTCGGCGGCGCTTCGGGGCCCTCTCCGGAATCGGAAACCCCGCCTTCGGCTCGCGCCTCAGCGGGGCTTTCGCCGGGCTTCGTCCCGGCCGCCGTGTCAGAGCCGGCACCGATCGGCGTCTCGGGGCCCTCCCCGGCCCCGGAAACCCCCGCTTCGGGGCGTGCCCCGGCCGCGGCCTGAGGCTCGGCCTCGGGCCGCGGCGCGTCGCCCCGGTCCCCGTCTTCCTCGTTCACCTGTCTCCGTCCCCCGCTTGCCACTTCCTGGGACGCCGCGCACCCGCTCCGCGTTCCCCCGCGTCCTGCCCTCCGCCGGGTTGGTCGTTCCCACCCTGCCCGGCGTTTCCGATCCGCGCGCGCCAAGCCGCTTTCGCGGCCTCGGACGAGCGTCCGGCCTGGTCCACAGTGTCCCCGAGCCCCACCGCGAGGGTGACGCCCAGGGGTATCAAGATGTGGTCTATACCCTGTTCGCCGGGCCCGAAGTGCCCGGACGCCTCCAATGTGACGAAACCGTGCAGTGCGCTCCACAACTGCGCCGCCGCCTGGTACTTGTCGGCCGGCCGGAACCGCCCGGCCTCGATGGCCCGTTCGGTCGCCCGGACGATGTGCTCGAACGCCTCCAGACCCTCCTGAGCGGCTTCGCGGCCCTCCTCGGTGGTGAGGTCGGAGAGCGTCGCGCGCTTGCCGCCGGGCGCGCTCTGCCCGAACGTCACGGCGAACAGCTGCGGCTGCTCGGCGACGGCCTGCCGGTAGGTGCGGGCCAGGGAAAAGATGTCCGCCACCGGGTCGTCGGTCGCCGTGACCGCGCCCAGCCACGCGGACAGCCGCAGGAACCCCACCCGCGCCACCTCGTCGACCAGCGCCGCCATGCCCCCGAAGTGCGTGTAGACGGCCATCGTCGAGACGCCGACCTCCGCGGCCAGCTTGCGGGCCTGCAGCGCCTCGGGGCCGCCGTCGTCGAGCAGCCGGATAGCGGCGTCGACGAGCCGGTCCTTGACTTCGGTCGCGCGCGGTTTCGGGCTCATGCTTGCCAGTATCCCATAACCCTGTTATAAATGAAGCTATAACCGAGTTATGGCACGTTCTGAGGGGTCAGCCATGGGCACCAAGTTCCTCGAAGGCAACTTCGCCCCGGTCAGCCGGGAGCACACGATCACCGAGCTGGCCGTCACGGGGTCGATCCCGGACTTCCTCGACGGCCGCTACCTGCGCAACGGCCCGAACCCGCTGTCCGAAGTGGACCCGGCGGCCTATCACTGGTTCATGGGCGACGGCATGGTCCACGGCGTCCGCCTGCGCGACGGCAAGGCCGAGTGGTACCGCAACCGCTGGGTGCGCAACCCGGCCGTCTCGGCGACGCTGGCCGGCGAGGACACGAGCCGCTACTGCGGGCTGGACGCGCTCGGTGCCAACACCAACGTCATCGGCCACGCCGGCAAGACCCTCGCCCTGGTCGAGGCGGGCGCGCCGATCTACGAGCTGACCGACGAGCTCGACACCGCCGGCCGGTGCGACTTCGACGGCACGCTCCCGGGCGGCTACACCGCCCACCCGAAGCGCGACCCGCGCACCGGCGAGCTGCACGCCGTCTCGTACTTCTTCGGCATGGGCAACAAGGTCCAGTACTCCGTGATCGACGCCGCCGGCCGCGCCCGCCGCACGGTCGACGTCGAGGTCACCGGCTCGCCGATGATGCACGACTTCTCCCTGACCGAGCGGTACGTCGTGTTCTACGACCTGCCCGTGACGTTCAACGCCGAGATGGCCGTGGCCGCCAACGTGCCCAGTGCGCTGCGCACGCCCGCGAAGCTGGTGCTCTCGGCCATGGTCGGCAAGGTGCGCGTGCCGGACCCGGTCTCCGCGATGATGGCCCGCAAGATCGGCGCGAACGGCGGCCTGCCCTACCGCTGGGACCCGAAGTACCCGGCGCGGATCGGCGTCATGCCGCGCGAAGGCGGCAACGGCGACGTCCGCTGGTTCGACGTCGAGCCCTGCTACGTCTTCCACCCGCTCAACGCCTACGACGACGGTGACGGCATCGTCCTGGAGGTCGTCCGCCACCCGCGGATGTTCGACCGCGAGCTGCACGGCCCGGACGAGGGCGGCCCGACGCTGGACCGCTGGACCGTCGACCTCGCCGCCGGGAAGGTCATCGAGGAGCGCCTCGACGACCGCGGCCAGGAGTTCCCGCGCGTGGACGAGCGGCTCGTCGGCCGCCGCCACCGCTACGGTTACGCGATCGCCACGGACGGCGGCGCGACCCCGGCCGGCTCGCTGTTCAAGCACGACTTCCGGACCGGTTCGGCGCAGGAGCGCGCGTTCGGCGGCGGACGTCAGCCCGGCGAGTTCGTGTTCGTCCCGTGCCACGACGACGCGGCCGAGGACGACGGCGTGCTGATCGGCTTCGTCTTCGACCCGGCGACGCAGCGCAGCGACCTGACCCTGCTCGACGCGGGGACGCTGGAGACGGTGGCCGCGGTCCACCTGCCGGACCGCGTGCCCCACGGCTTCCACGGCAACTGGGTGCCGGCTACGCCTTGAGGATGACGCCGCGGGGGAAATGCGTCCCGCGGCCGACGCGGCCCGCCGTCGCGCGCTCCTGACGTCGGTGCCTCACCAGCACCGAGCAAGGGGGACGACATGCGATTCACGGCGGTTCTGGCCGTGCTGGCGGGACTTCTGGCCCTGCCCGCACCGGCGTCGGCGAGCGAGACGCCGTACCTGCCGAAGCCGACCGGCGCGCAGCCGGTCGGCGTGACCACCCTCGACCTGACCGACACCTCGCGGCCCGATCCGTGGGTCCCGAGCGTGAAAGCGCGGGAACTGATGGTGTCCGTGTGGTACCCGGCAGCCGCGCCGGGACGGCACCGGTCCCAGTACATGACACCCGAGGAGTCCGGGCTCCTGCTCGCCGACGGCGGGATCACCACGCTGCCGCCGGACATCCTGAGCACGACCCGCACCAACGCCTACACCGACGTCCGGCCCGCCGGACGCGAGCACAGCCTGCCGCTCGTCGTGCTTTCACCCGGGTTCAAGCACGGGCGCGGCACTATGACCGGCCTCGCCGAGGACCTGGCGAGCCACGGGTACGTGGTCGCCGCGGTCGACCACACCTACGAGAGCGTCGGCACGAGCTTTCCCGGCGGCCGGGTCACCACCTGCGCCGCCTGCGACGTCCCGGAGCGCGACGAGGCCTACTGGCGGAAAGTGGATGAAGGACGGGCGAAGGACGTCTCCTTCGTGCTCGACGAGCTGACCGGGGCCCGGCCGGAGTGGGCCGGCGCGGGCCTGATCGACCGGTCGCGGATCGCCATGGCCGGGCACTCGGCGGGCGGGACGGCGGCCATCATCGCGATGCTCACCGATCCCCGGATCAAGGCCGGGATCGACCTCGACGGCTCCCCGAACCCCGTGCCACGGGACCTGTCCGGGCCGTTCCTGCTGCTGGGCCGCGTCGAGCAGTACACGCCCGGGAGCGGCCCGGCCGCTTCGACCTGGGAGGCCGCTTGGCCGCGGCTGACGGGCTGGAAGCGCTGGATCCTGGTCGACGGCGCGGTGCACCAGTCGTTCAGCGACCTCGCCCTGCTGACCGACGAAGTCGGTATCCCCACCGGCGCCACCCTGCCCGGCGCGCGGGGCCTGGCGATCACGCGGGACTACACGCGGGCCTTCCTCGACCTGCACCTGCGCCACCGGCCGCGGCCCGTGCTGGACGGGCCGTCGGCGGCCCACCCCGAAGTCGCCTTCTGCGACCCGGGAGGGTGTTCCTAGGTCAGGACCCGGTGGTCGCCGGTGTAGAGGTTCATCGACTCGCCGCGCAGGAAGCCGATGAGGGTCATGCCGTTCTCCTCGGCCAGTTCGACGGCCAGCGACGACGGCGCGGACACCGCGGCCAGCAAGCCGATCCCGGCCATCGCCGCTTTCTGCACCAGCTCGAAGGACACGCGCCCGGACACCAGCAGACCGTGTCCGGGCGCGGGGATCCGGCCCGCCATGACGGCCCAGCCGAGCACCTTGTCGACCGCGTTGTGCCGGCCGACGTCCTCGCGCACGACGTCGAGCCCGCCGCCGGTGGTGAACAGGGCCGCCGCGTGCAGCCCGCCGGTACTGGCGAACACCTTCTGCTGAGCGCGCAACGCGTCCGGCAGCGTGGCGAGCGTCTCGCTCTTCACCGCGAAGGGGGCGTCGGCGGGGGAGTAGCGCGTCTTGAGCTTGACCGCGTCGAGCGCGGCCTTGCCGCAGACCCCGCACGACGACGTCGTGTAGAAGTTGCGCTCGACGCCGACGTCCGGCGGCGGCACGCCGGCCGCGAGCGCGATGTCGAGGACGTTGTAGGTGTTGCGGCCCTGGTCGTCGACGCCGTCGCAGTAGCGGGCGACCGCGATGTCCTCGCGGCCGCCGATCACGCCTTCGGACAGCAGGAAGCCGTGGGCCAGCTCGACGTCGTGGCCCGGGGTGCGCATGGTCACCGACAGCGCGCGGCCGCCGACCCGCAGCTCCAGGGGTTCTTCGGCGGCCAGCGAGTCGGGCCGCCGCCGGTCCCCGGTCGCGGTGATCCGCCGCACCGGCCGCCGCACGGTCACCCTGCCCATCGCTCGCACCCTTCGCCGCCGGAAAGTTTGACACTCGCATGGTGCAACACCGGGTATTTAGTAATACATTCCCTCCATCATCCCCACTCTAGGAGAGGGATCCGATGGCTCTCGGCTTCCTGGACCGTTCCCGGATCGTCGCACCCCCAGGCTGGACGCGCTGGCTGGTGCCCCCGGCGGCCCTCTCGGTGCACCTGTCGATCGGGCAGGCCTACGCGTGGAGCGTCTTCAAGACCCCGCTCGAAAAGACGATGCACCTCACCGGCACGCAGAGTTCGCTGCCGTTCCAGCTCGGCATCGTCATGCTCGGGCTGTCCGCCGCGTTCGGCGGCACGCTCGTCGAGAAGAACGGCCCGCGCTGGGCCATGTTCGTCTCGATGTGCTGCTTCGCCACCGGATTCCTCGTCTCGGCACTCGGTGTCGCGACCGGGCAGTTCTGGCTCGTCGTCGTCGGATACGGCGCGATCGGCGGCGTCGGCCTCGGAATCGGCTACATCTCCCCGGTTTCGACGCTGATCAAGTGGTTCCCGGACCGGCCGGGCATGGCCACCGGCATCGCCATCATGGGCTTCGGCGGCGGCGCGCTGATCGCGTCGCCGTGGTCGTCGTCGATGATCGGCACCACGCCGACCACCGGCAGCATCGCGACGGCGTTCCTGATCCACGGCGTCGTCTACGCGGCGTTCATGTCGCTCGGCTGGCTGATCGTGCGGGTGCCGGCCGAGGGCTGGAAACCGGCGGGCTGGGAGCCGAAGGCCGACCACGGCCGGGCGATGATCTCCACCGCGAACGTCTCGGCGGCCAACGCCATCAAGACGCCGCAGTTCTGGCTGCTGTGGGTGGTGCTGTGCTTCAACGTCACCGCGGGCATCGGGATCCTGGAGAAGGCGTCCCCGATGATCGTGGACTTCTTCAAGAGCACCTCGACCCCGGTCGGCACGGCCGCGGCAGCGGGGTTCGTCGCACTGCTGTCGCTGTGCAACATGCTCGGCCGGTTCGTCTGGTCGTCCACATCGGACGCGATCGGGCGCAAGAACATCTACCGCACCTACCTCGGCGTCGGCGCGGTGCTGTACCTGGTGATCGCGCTGACGTCGAATTCGTCGAAGCTCGTGTTCATCCTGTGCGCCATGGTGATCCTGTCGTTCTACGGCGGCGGGTTCGCGACGATCCCGGCGTACCTGAAGGACCTCTTCGGCACCTACCAGGTCGGCGCGATCCACGGCCGGCTGCTCACGGCGTGGTCGGTCGCCGGCGTGCTCGGCCCGCTGATCGTCAACGCCATCGCCGACAGCGAGAAGTCGGCCGGCAAGTCCGGCCCGGACCTCTACGCGACGTCGTTCTACATCATGATCGGCCTGCTGGTGGTCGGCTTCGTGGCCAACGAGCTGGTGCGGCCGGTGAAGGCGAAGTTCCACGAGCCCGCCGCGGCGGGCGAGACCGCGAAGAGCGAGGCGTGATGAGCGAGCAGAAAGCCGGGCCCAACCGCGTCCCGCTGATCGTGCTGGCCTGGGCGTGGGTCGTGCTGCCCTTCGCCTACGGCATCTACCAGCTGTTCCTGAAACTGGTGCAGCTCTTCGGCTGACCGGCGTGCCCGGGACCACCGCGAGTGGTCCCGGGCACACCTTTGATGTCTCAATGTTGACATTAAGACATTATCGCTCCAGGCTGGTGACAGCCGACCCTGTTGGAGGACCGCTGTGACCCGTCCCGCCTTCCATCTCGCCATCCCCGTCGACGACCTGGGCCGCGCCCGCGCCTTCTACGGCGGCGTGCTCGGCCTGAGCGAAGGCCGCTCCGCCGGCAAGTGGGTCGACTGGGACTTCCGCGGTCACCAGGTCGTCACGCACGTCGTCGCCGGCGCGCGTGCCGAAGCCGGGCGCAACCCCGTCGACGGCCACGACGTCCCGGTGCCGCACTTCGGGCTGGTGCTGACCGTCGAGGACTTCCACGTCCTGGCCGAACGGCTGCGCGACGCGGGCACCGAGTTCGTCATCGAGCCCTACCAGCGCTTCGCCGGGGAGCCGGGTGAGCAGTGGACGATGTTCCTGCACGACCCGGCCGGGAACGCCTTGGAGTTCAAGGCGTTCCGCGACGAGTCGCAGTTGTTCGCGCTGTGAGCGGACTCGGGAACGGCGTCCTCGTCACCGGGGCGTCCCGCGGGATCGGGCGCGCGGTGGCCGGCGCCTTCGCCGCGAACGGCCATCGCGTCGCCGTCCACTACGGCACCCGGCGGGCCGACGCCGAGGCGACGCTCGCCGCCCTGCCCGGCGACGGGCACGTGCTCGTCACCGGTGACCTCGCCGACCCGGCGGCCGCCCAGCGGATCGCCGACACGGCCGAGGCCGGGCTCGGCGGCGTCGACATCCTGGTGAACAACGCCGGCGTCGCGCCGACGCCGGAGACCGCCCACCCCGTCACCGGGGTGTCCTACGCGGACTGGCAGCGGATCTGGCGGCACACGGTCGACGTCAACCTGCTGGGCGCGGCCAACCTCAGCTACTGCGTCGCCCGGCACCTGATGACCCGCGGGGTGCCCGGCCGGATCGTCAACGTCGGCTCACGCGGCGCGTTCCGCGGCGAGCCCGACAACCCGGCGTACGGCGCGAGCAAGGCCGCCCTGCACGCGTTCGGCCAGTCCCTCGCGGTTTCGCTGGCGCCGCACGGGATCGCGGTGACGTCCGTGGCGCCCGGCTTCACCGCCACCGAGCGCCAGCTGGACCGCATCGACGACGCGTTGCGCGCGCAGAGCCCGTTCGGTCGCGTCGGGACGCCCGAGGAGGTCGCGGCGGCCGTGCTGTACCTGGCTTCCGCCGACGCGACCTGGGCGTCCGGCGCGATCCTCGACCTCAACGGAGCGTCCCACCTGCGTATGTGACGTGGCTCACCGGTGCAGCAGATCGGGCGGCGACGACG
Organism: Amycolatopsis sp. cmx-8-4; assembly: GCF_046548675.1. Taxonomy (NCBI): domain Bacteria; kingdom Bacillati; phylum Actinomycetota; class Actinomycetes; order Pseudonocardiales; family Pseudonocardiaceae; genus Amycolatopsis; species Amycolatopsis sp. cmx-8-4. The sequence goes on along the minus strand of NZ_JAEBDZ010000010.1, from coordinate 81,265 downwards.
TCAGGAGGGCGTGCATCCACTGGGGAAAGTCGTCGTCGCCGGGGTCGCCGTGATCGTCTTCTGCGGCACGGCCTACGGCTACGCGAACCTGCGCTCGCTCGACGAGGTCACCCGCGACGACGTGATCGGCGCCGCGGCGAAACCGGGCGAGCAGCCGGCCGACGGCTCGCTGGACATCCTGCTGGTCGGCCGCGACTCGCGGACCGACCTGCAGGGCAACCCGCTGCCGGCGGACATGCTGCGGGAGCTGCGCGTGGGCCCGAACGGCGACGACCTCACCGACACCCTCATCGTGCTGCGGATCCCGAACGGCACGAAGGAGGTCAAGGCGTTCTCGATCCCGCGGGACAGCTACGTCTCGATGCCGGGCGGCAAGGGGAAGATCAACGCCGCGTTCGGGCGTGCCAAGGCCGCGGAAGCGCGCAACCGCCGGGAGGCGGGGGAGACGGACAAGGCGAAGATCGACCAGGAGGCCCTGACCGCGGCCCGCCGCGCGACGCGGCAGGCGGTCGAGGACCTCACCGGCGTCACGATCGACCACTTCGCCGAGGTCAACCTGCTGAGCTTCTCCGAGATCAGCAAGGCGGTCGGCGGCGTCGACGTCTGCCTGAAGGCGGACACGAAGGACAAGAACTCGGGGGCGGACTTCAAGGCGGGCCCCCAGCGGATCGCGGGCCCGGACGCGCTGGCCTTCGTGCGCCAGCGCGACTACGTCAAGGGCGGCGACCTTGGCCGCGCCCGGCGGCAGCAGGTCTTCCTGGCGGGGCTGGCGAAGCAGGTGCTGTCGTCGGGGACGCTGAGCGACCCGGGCAAGCTGTCGGACCTCATCGACGCGGTGAAGCGCTCGGTGGTCCTCGACGGGTCCTGGAACCTGCTCGACTTCGTCGCGCAGATGCGCGGGGTTTCCGGCGGTGGCATCGAGTTCGCGACGATCCCGACGGTCAACGTGGACTACCGGTACAACCCGGCCAACCCGCAGGCGACCGCGGTGCAGGTGGATCCGGCTCAGGTCAAGGCGTTCGCGGCGGGGCTGATCGGCGCGCCCGTGCCCGCCGCGCCCGCGCCGATCGTCGATGTGTCCAACGCGAGCGGACGCTCGGGCCTGGCCGCACGAGTCGGGGATCTTCTGCGGGACAACGGATTCGCGCCGGGAACGGCGGGCAACACGGCCTCGCGCCGGACGTCGTTGGTCCGTTTCGGCCCGGACCTCGCGGACCGGGGCGCGGACGTGGCGAAGCTCCTGGGCGGGTTGACGACCCAGCAGGCGTCCTCGGTCCCGGCGGGCCACATCGAGGTGGTGCTGGGAACAGTGTATTCGGGCCCCGGAATCGCGGGCGGCGGCGGTGCGCCGGGCGGCGACGAACCGATCACATCGGGCGGAGTCGTCTGCGTGGACTGAGCCGCGCTGGTCATTTTCCCGAAACGCGTCGAAGTTGTTTTCTCCTGGCGGGGACCGGACCACAGTGGACCACTTGCGATGGTGGTCCTTGACGCTGCTGTCCTGGTGAGGCAGGGTTCATCGAACCGTGAAACCTCGGGTGCCGAACGGTTTCGGCGCCGCTCCACCGCGACTGATCACCGGATCGGCGATCATCAGGAAAACCAATTTCCACCGTTTTCGTCCCAGGAAAACCGAATGCGCAGAAGCTCCGTCCGCCAATGGTGGTGGACACTTCCGATGATCGCTTCAGCCGTTCTGCTCGCCGGCTGCCAGTCGACGTCCGGGACGGTGCACTACCCCGATGCCGTGGACGCCTGCAAGCTGCCCGGGCCGGACATCCTCAAGCAGCTCGCGCCCGGGACCGTCGAGATCCCGGCCGGCTCGATCAAGACGGTCGACACCAGAGTCGTGCCCGAGGACCGTTCCAGCGCCGGCAACGAGCTGACCAGCTGCAAGCGCCTGTTCGCCCGCGATCTCGGCGGCGGGAAGGCGAACCTGCAGGACTACCGGATCGTGACGATCGCCGTCGTGCGGTTCACCGCGTCCGACGCCGCCGAAGCGGCCGCCAAGGCCACCCAGCTGATGACCGACGCCCTCGGCGATCACTCGGGCGTGCGGCTCGCCACCGGCGTCGGCGACGAGGCCGGGTTCTCCGAGCAGTGGGCGGCCGTGCGCACCGGCAACGTCGTGCTCGGCCTGGCCATCGCCGACGGCGGGACCGAGGCCGCGCTGATCCCGCCGGCCACGCTCGACAACGTCCAGGCCATGGTCACCGACATGACCGGCACCCTGCGCCGGGACTACCAAGGCTGACCATCAGGGCTGCGGCTCGAGCCGCACCACGATCGCCTTGGACACCGGCGTGTTCGACTTGTCGGCCACCGAGCCGAGCGGCACGAGCGCGTTCGCCTCGGGGAAGTACGCCGCCGCGCAGCCGCGGGCCGTCGGGTAGGACACCACCCGGAACGCCGGGGCGCGGCGGTCGCCGTCGTGCCATTCCGACACGAGGTCGACCATCGCGGCGTCCGCCAGCCCCAGCGCGGCCAGGTCGTCCGGGTTGACGAGCACGACGCGGCGGGCGTTCTCGATCCCGCGGTAGCGGTCGGACAGGCCGTAGATCGTGGTGTTGTACTGGTCGTGGCTGCGCATCGTCTGCAGCAGCAGCCGGCCTTCGGGCACCTTCGGGTACTCCAGTCCGGACACCGTGAAGTTGGCCTTGCCGTTGGCCGTGCCGCTGAACTCGCGGGAGTCGCGCGGCGCGTTCGGCAGCACGAACCCGTCCGGCTCGCGGACGCGGCGGTTGTAGTCGGCGCAGCCGGTCACGACCCGCGCGATCCGGTCGCGGATCAGGTCGTAGTCGCCTTCGAACGTCCGCCACGGCACCGCGTGCCCCGCGCCGAGCAGCTTCTCCGCCAGCCGGCAGACGATCGCGACCTCGGACAGCAGGTGCTCGCTCGCCGGCTTCAGCCGTCCGTGGGAGGCGTGCACCTGCGACATCGAGTCCTCGACCGTGACGAACTGCTCGCCCGCGGCCTGGACGTCGCGCTCGGTGCGGCCGAGCGTCGGCAGGACCAGCGCCGTGCGGCCGTGCACGACGTGCGAGCGGTTCAGCTTCGTCGAGACGTGCACGGTCAGCGAGCACGACTGGAGCGCCTTCTCGGTCGCCTCCGTGTCCGGCGTAGCCGAGGCGAAGTTGCCGCCCACGGCGAAGAAGACCTTGCCGCGGCCGTCGCGCATCGCGTGGATCGAGTCGACGGTGTCGAGGCCGTGCTCGCGCGGGACGTCGATGCCGAACTCGCCGGCGAGGGCGTCCATGAAGGACTGCGGCATCTTCTCCCAGATGCCCATCGTCCGGTCGCCCTGGACGTTCGAGTGCCCGCGCACCGGGCACAGGCCCGCGCCCGGCTTGCCGATCATCCCGCGCATCAACGCCAGGTTCGCGATCTCGGAGATCGTCGGGACCGCGTGCTTGTGCTGCGTCAGGCCCATCGCCCAGCAGTAGATCGTCCGCTCCGACGACGCGATCATCCGCGCGACGCGCTCGATCTGCTCCCGCTCCAGGCCCGTCGCCCGCTCGACTTCGGCCCAGTCGATCTCGCGCAGGTGCTTGGCGTAGTCGTCGAAGTACTCGGTCGAGTGCTGGACGAACTCCCGGTCGACGATCGCGCCCGGCGCCTGCTCGTCCCAGGTCAGCAGCAGGTGCCCGACGGCCTGGAACAGCGCCAGGTCGCCGCCGAGGCGGATCTGGGCGAACTCGTCGGCCAGCGGCGTGCCCTTGCCGACGACGCCGCGGACGTTCTGCGGGTTCTTGAACCGCATCAGCCCGGCTTCGGGCAGCGGGTTGACCGCGATGATCTTCGCGCCGTTGCCCTTGGCCTCCTCCAGCGCCGAGAGCATGCGCGGGTGGTTGGTGCCCGGGTTCTGTCCGACGACGACGATCAGGTCGGCCTTGTGGATGTCGGCCAGGCTCACCGAGCCCTTGCCGATGCCGGTGGTCGCCTGCAGCGCCGCGCCCGAGGACTCGTGGCACATGTTCGAGCAGTCCGGCAGGTTGTTGGTGCCGAACGAGCGCACCATCAGCTGGTAGAGGAACGCGGCTTCGTTGCTGGTCCGGCCCGAGGTGTAGAAGAACGCCTCGTTCGGGTCGGTCAGGGCCTTCAGCTCGCCCGCGACCAGCTCGAAGGCGTCGTCCCAGGAGATCGGTTCGTAGTGCGACGCGCCTTCGCGCAGCACGAACGGTTCGGTGATCCGGCCCTGCTGGCCCAGCCAGTAGTCGGTCTTCTCCCGCAGTTCGGCGATCGGGTGCGCGGCGAAGAACTCCCGGCCGACCCGCCTTTTCGTCGCCTCCTCGGCGACGGCCTTCGCCCCGTTTTCGCAGAACTCGGCCAGCTTGCGGTGTTCCCCGTCGACCTCGCGGGGCTCCGGCCACGCGCAGCCCGGGCAGTCGAAGCCCTGCCGCTGGTTCAGCAGCCGCAGCGCCTTGACCGTCCGGCCGGTGCCCATCTGCTCGACGCTGCGCAGGAGCGACACGGCCACGCCGGGTATACCGGCCGCCCAGCCCTTCGGCTTGTGCACTTCGAGCCGGTCCTCGTCCACGTCCTGTGCCGGCGCCTCACGGGTCATGTGTTCATGGTGCGCCCCGATGACCGTTCACGCGACCAGGGGGTCGGTCACACCACCGACACGTCACTTTCCCTGGGAAAGATGCGCCGTCAGCCCCGTGAGACGTCACTTTCCCTAGGAAAGATGCATCGCCTCACGCGGATTTCACGCCGGCGGCGGTGGTGGCGCGCAGTCCGCGGTCGACGACGGTGACGATGAGCAGGGCGGCGCTGATGACGATCAGCGCGATCGCCAGCCGGTGCAGCCCGGCCGAGTCGGCGTGCGGGCCATAACAGAGCGCGATGAGCGTCGAGGCCACGATCGCGCCCAGGTACTGGGCAGTGCGGAACAGGCCGCTCGCCGTGCCCATCTGCTCGGCCGGTGCCTCCTGGTACAGCGTCGTCTGGTTCGCCACGCTGGTCAGGCCCTGCGCCAGGCCGAACAGCGCGGTCAGGGCCAGCAGCGCGCCGATCCACGTGCCGTCGTGGACGACCAGCAGCAGCGCCGAGCCGCCGAGCAGCGCGATGGCGACCGTGACCAGCCGGGCCTTGATGCCGGTGCCGCGGCCGGAGAACGCGGCGGCGCACACCGCCGTGCCCGACATCGGGAGCAGCATCAGCCCGGCGGCCTCCGCGCTGAGGTGCCGCGCGGTTTCGAGCCACTGGACGTAGCCGAACATGATCGCGTAGATCGCCATGAAGCTCAGCGCCTGCCGCAGGTAGGTGCGCAGGATCGCGCCGTTGGCCGCGAGCATCCGCAGGTCCAGGAACGGGGCGGCGCGGTGCAGCTCGACCAGCGTGAACGCGACGGCGAAGGCGGCGACCACGGCGAGCAGCCACAGGTCCGCGCCGGGGTTCATCAGGAAGAGCAGCAACGCCAGCAGCGTCGCGGAGAACAGCGCGATGCCCAGGACGTCGATCGGCGCCGCCGTGCGCGCGCCGCGGTCGTCCTTCGGCACCCACAGCAGGGCCAGCACCAGCGACAACCCGGCGAGCGGGATGTTCACGGCGAAGATCGCGGGCCAGCCGAACAGGCCGATGAGCAGTCCGCCCAGCGTCGGGCCGATGACCATCACCGTCTGCGCGGACATCGACAGCAGCGACAGCACCCTCGCGGGCACGCCCTGGCCGCTCGCTTCGGCGTGGTGGCGCAATACGGCCATCGCGGCCGGGAACCCGGCGCAGGTGCCCAGCCCCAGGACCACGCGCACGCCGGTCAGCCAGCCGACCGAGAGCGGGATCATGCCGGCGATCCCGGCGACGATCACCAGCACCGCCCCGCCGAGCAGCACCCGGCGGGCGCCGTAGCGGTCCACCAGCAGCCCGACCACCGGCTGCCCGACCGCGGTGGCCAGGTAGAGCGCGGAGATCAGCCAGGCCGTCTGGCCGGGGCCGGCGCCGAAGCTCCGCCCGATCGGCACGAGCGCGACGGCGATGAGCGTGGAGTTGATCGGGTTGAGCACCGCCCCGGCCACCAGCGGGGTGACCAGGCGGGCGCCGAACTTGGCGGGAGCGGTGAGGGTGGTCGTGAGGACTCCTTCGGGTCAGTGCTGGGCGACGCGCTGCAGCAGCGGCAGGGCGCGCACGACGGTCTCGAGCTCGGCGGGGGACAGCTCGTCCACCAGCGCCTGGGCGAGCCATTCCTCGCGGTGCTGGAAGACGCCGCGCACGGTGTCGGTGCCGGCGTCGGACAGGCTGATCACCACGCGGCGCCGGTCGCCCGGGTCGGGGGTGCGGGCGAGGTAGCCCAGCTCGTCGAGGACGCCGAGGGTGGCGGCCATCGACTGCTGCCGCACGTGCTCGGCGGCGGCCAGCTCGCCCTGCGTGGCGGGGCCCCTGCGGTAGAGCCGGTTGAGCACGGCGGACTGCGACGGCGTCAGGATCCCGGCGTTGTCGACCTGGCGCAGCCGCCGGTGCAGCTGCCCGACGACCCCGCGGATCCAGCCGGCGTTCTCGGCGACGTGCGTTGGTACTTCACCCATACCCACAGCTTAGACTGCACAGTCCAGACTGTGCATCTGGCTGTGACGCACTCCTCGGCGGGAGTGCGGGAGGGTCAGTCCTTGCAGCCGTGGACGTCGGGCATGGGGAGGCTCGGGTCGTAGGCGCCGGGCACTTCCTGGTCGTCGCCGGGCAGCCCGGGCTGGTCCGGGTTGGCGTATGCGGGTGCGAGATAACCCTGCTTGAGCGCCTCGCAGCCGATCGAGTCGTAGAAGCTCCCCCCGCCGTCGCCGGGCCACAGGCCGCGGCTGCCCGCCGCGAAGTTCTTGCCCTGGCGGACGACGTAGCTCTCGTCCGACCGCACGAAACTCACGATCTCCCACGGGCCCTGCAGCCCGTCGGGGTGGACGTTGTCGAAGGCGTACGCGGTGACGTACTTGACGTCGACCACCAGCTCGCCCGGCTTCGCGCCGGCCTTCGCGGTCATCGAGCCGAACGTGCGCGGCCCCTGGTCGAGCAGGTGGTAGCCGTCGGCCAGCTCGGTGACGTAGGCCGAGAAGTCGGGCTTGGTCCCCAGCTCCTTCGCGATGGCGCCCTGGGCGTCCTTCGCGAACAGCGCCAGGTAGGCCGCGGTGTCGTGCCGGTCGAGCACGGCGGGGTCGAGCCGGGACGCCGTGATCGCCTGCTTCACCTTCGCGTAGGCGTCGCCGACCTGCGGTGCGGTGAACGACCCCATCGCGGCCGGCGCGGGGACGGTGATCCCGTCGATGCCCTTGCGCCAGACGTCCGCCGGGGTCCGCGCGTACGCGTGTTTCAGGTCCACCGGCGCGTACTGGGCGACCGAGGTCGGGTTGACCGTCGTCGGCACCGGCGTGTCCGGGGTGCCCGCTTCGCTCGCGGGCGTGCGCTGCCCGAGCGCCACGACCACCGCCGTCGTCACGGCCAGGATCAGCACGAACGCGATCAGGCCCCACCGGCGTCCCCGGCCGGGCGAAGGTGCATTCCGCCGGGCGCGCTTCTGCTGCTTGCGGAACTTCTTCCGGTCGCTCTTCGCCCCCAGCCAGGCGTCGGTCTGGGCGTGCTTGCGCCACTCCGGGTCCATCAGGTCCGGGTGCGTTTCGAGCAGGTTGTCCTCGTCCACGTGCTTCCCCCACAGTCGATGACTGATCATCGACGGAAGGACGCGTTCGTTACGCGGAAGTGTGCAGCGAGGCGCCGAAGAACAGGAACGGGTCCTCGTTGACGCCGACGCCCTGGACCTGGTGCACGACGACGGCCGCCGCGACCAGCGCGACGACGAGGAGCAGCGCGAGCAGCCCCGGCCACCGGCTGCTGCCGGGCTGCTGGGTGCCGCCGGTCCGGCGGTCGCGCTTGCGGCGTTTCCTCAGGTCCTTCTTGGCGCCCAGCCAGGCGTCCCGCTCGGCGTACTTCTGCCAGTCGGGGTTCATCAGGTCCGGGTGCGTCTCGAGGCGCCGGTCGTCCGGATCCTGCGGTTGCTGAGGCTGTGCCATCCCGAGTGCCTTCCCCCTGGGTGACCCGCCGTGACGGGTTCGTAGACTTGTCCATTGTGACCGAGAACGCTCCGCAGCAGACCACCGACCTTCCGGGTGCCTGGGACCCGGCCGCCGAGGAAGCACCGATGTACGACCGCTGGGTAGCGGCCGGGTACTTCACGGCCGACGCCTCGTCGGAGAAGCCGCCGTTCTCGATCGTACTGCCGCCGCCGAACGTGACCGGTTCCCTGCACATGGGCCACGCGCTCAACCACACCCTGATGGACGCGATGAGCCGCCGCCGTCGCATGCAGGGCTACGAGGTGCTATGGCTGCCGGGCATGGACCACGCCGGCATCGCGACGCAGAACGTCGTCGAGCGCCAGCTCGCCGGTGAAGGCCTTTCGCGCCACGACCTGGGCCGCGAGAAGTTCGTCGAGCGCGTCTGGGAGTGGAAGGCCGAGTACGGCGGCCGGATCCTCGGCCAGATGAAGCGCCTCGGCGACGGCGTCGACTGGTCGCGCGAGCGCTTCACCATGGACGAGAACCTGTCGAAGGCCGTCCAGACCGTGTTCAAGAACTTCTTCGACGAAGGCCTGATCTACCGCGCCGAGCGGATCATCAACTGGTGCCCGCGCTGCCAGACCGCGCTGTCGGACATCGAGGTCGACCACAACGACGACGACGGCGAGCTCGTGTCGATCCGCTACGGCGACGGCGACGACGCGATCGTGGTGGCCACCACCCGCGCCGAGACGATGCTGGGCGACACCGCGGTCGCCGTCCACCCGGACGACGAGCGCTACGCGCACCTGGTCGGCACGACCGTCGAGCTGCCGCTCACCGGCCGCCGCATCCCGATCGTGGCCGACAAGCACGTCGACCCCGAGTTCGGCACCGGCGCGGTCAAGGTGACCCCGGCGCACGACCCGAACGACTTCGAGATCGGCCGCCGGCACGACCTGCCGATGCTCACGGTGATGAACGAGCGCGCCGAAATCACCGTCCCGGGCCCGTTCGAGGGCCTCGACCGCTTCGAGGCGCGGCCCGCGGTGGTCGCGGCGCTGCGCGAGCTCGGCCGGATCGTCGCCGAGAAGCGGCCGTACGTGCACGCCGTCGGGCACTGCTCGCGCTGCGACACGGTCGTCGAGCCGCGGCTGTCGCTGCAGTGGTGGGTCAAGGTCGAGGAGCTGGCCAAGCTGGCCGGCGACGCGGTTCGCGACGGCCGCACGAAGATCCACCCGCCGGAGCTGGGCAAGCGGTACTTCGACTGGGTCGACAACATGCACGACTGGACGATCTCGCGCCAGCTGTGGTGGGGCCACCGGATCCCGGTCTTCTACGGCCCCGACGGCGAAGTCGTCTGCGTCGGCCCGGACGAGCAGCCGCCGGCGGGCGAGGGCTGGACGCAGGACCCGGACGTCCTGGACACCTGGTTCTCCTCGGGCCTGTGGCCGATGTCGACGCTGGGCTGGCCCTCGTCGTCGTCCGAGGACCTGGCCAAGTTCTATCCGACCAGCGTGCTGTCGACCGGCTACGACATCCTGTTCTTCTGGGTCGTCCGGATGATGATGTTCGGCGTGCACCAGATGGACGGCCGCCCGCCGTTCGACCACGTCTACCTGCACGGTCTCATCCGTGACGCGCAGGGCAAGAAGATGTCCAAGTCGCGCGGCAACGTGATCGACCCGCTGGAGTGGATGGACGCCTACGGCGCCGACGCCACCCGGTTCACCCTGGCCCGCGGCGCCAACCCGGGCGCGGACATGGCGCTGGCCGACGAGTGGGCCGCGGGTTCCCGCAACTTCTGCACGAAGCTGTGGAACGCCACCAAGTTCGCGATGATGAACGGCGCTTCGGTCTCTTCCGCTCTCCCGGCTGCTTCGGAGCTGACGGAGTCCGACCGCTGGATCCTCGGCCGCCTGGGCGCGCTGGTGTCCGAAGTGGACGGCCTGTTCGAGGACTTCCAGTTCGCGAAGGTGGCCGGCGCGCTCTACCAGTTCACCTGGAACGAGCTGTGCGACTGGTACCTGGAGCTGGCGAAGGTCCAGCTGTACCAAGGTGACGACGCGCGCGTCTCCGCGACCCGAGCCGTGTTGGGCCACGTGCTGGACACGGTGCTGCGCTTGCTGCACCCGTTCATCCCGTTCATCACCGAGAAGCTGTGGAAGGCGTTGACGGGCGGCGAGTCCCTGGTGGTCGCATCGTGGCCGGTCGCTTTCGCGGGCTACGCGGACACGACTGCGGACGCGCACATCGCCGACGTCCAGAAGCTGGTCACGGAGATCCGCCGCTTCCGCGCCGACCAGGGCCTCAAGCCGGGCCAGAAGGTCGCGGCCCGCCTCGGCGGCTACGCGGGCGGCCACGAGGAGGCGGTCCGTTCCCTGGTGCGCCTGACCGAGCCGTCGGATGACTTCGCGGCGAGCGCGTCGCTGGAGGTGGCCCTGGCGGACGGCGTGGTCACGGTGGAGCTGGACCTCTCGGGCACGGTCGACGTCGAGGCCGAGCGCAAGCGCCTGCAGAAGGACCTCGCGGCGGCCCAGAAGGAGCTGACCCAGACGGAGGCCAAGCTCGGCAACGAGGCCTTCATCGCCAAGGCCCCGGCCCCGGTGATCGACAAGATCAAGACCCGCAAGCAAACGGCGGCTACGGACATCGACCGCATCACGGCGCGCCTGGCAGCCCTCCCGGCTTCCTGACGCCCGGCGGCACTTTCACGTGAAAGTGCCGCCTCTCCCGCCGACCCGAACGGGCGCTGTTCCCCTGTGGACAGCGCCCGTTCGCGCTGGCGGGAGAGGCCGGGACTGTCGTACCCCTTCGGTAGGTTGGAAAACGGGGGCTGCTCAGCCGGTCTCCTGAACTAACAGTCCTTGTCGTGCGACGGCCGAGCGTAGCCTCCGGGTGTGAACTGGGAACCCACTGCCGGGCGAGCCGGTGTCCTTCGGCGCCACCAGCGCGCTTCACAGCGGTTCGTAGCGCTCGGGCACCTGGTCAAGAACGCGCCCATGTGATGCGCCCGGCGGCACTTTCACGTGAAAGTGCCGCCGGGCGACCGACCCGAACGAGCGCTGTTCCCTGTGGACAGCGCCCGTTCGCGTTGCCGGGAAAGGCCGGGACTGTCGTACCCCTTCGTTAGGTTGGAAAACGGGGGCTGCTCAGCCGGCTTCGGTCGCCCGCGCGGCTTCGATCAGCGCCACCAGTTCCGGCGTGAGCCGGCGGTCCGCCGGCGTCGCCAGGTACGTCGGCATCCGTGGTGCCGGGTCGCGCAGTGGGCGGAACGCCACCCCCGGTACCGGCAGCAGGTTCGCGTGTGCCCGGTAGAAGACCGTCCAGTGTGGACGGCCGAAGCCCAGGGTGCCCAAGGTGTCCTGTGCGGTGGTGAAATCCTTGCCCAGCACCGGTTCGAAGCCCGCTTCGCGACAGCAAGCGAGCACCAGGTCGTACAGCGGCTGGTTCCGGGAAGGCGGGCTCAGGCGCGCGGGAAGCGAAGCCAGCGCGGCGAATGAAACCTCCGAAGCGGCAGCCAGCGGGTGCGACGCGGGCAGTGCGACCATCACCTCGTCCGTCCACAAGGGAGTGAAGTCCAGCCCGGATCCCGGCCACGAGCCGCGGACGATCGTCGCGTCCAGGGAGCCGTCGCGGACGCGTTGCAGCCGTTGGGGTGTCGGGGCGTGGACCAGTTCCAACGCGGCCGACGGCGCGAGCCGGGCGAACGCGTTCAGAAGGACATCCAGCCGGTCGCCGAGGCCTTCGCTCGTGCCCAGGCGGACCAGTGTGCCGGAGGCGCGGAACTCCGCGACCGAGTCCGCGGCCCGGTCTGTCGCCGCGAGCACCGCCCGCGCGTGCGGCAGGAACCGCCGGCCCGCTTCGGTCAGCGACACGCTCCGGGTGGTCCGGCTCAGCAACGCGACCCCCAGCTCCCGCTCCAGCCGCCGCACCTGCTGGCTCACCGCGGGCTGGACGATGTGCAGCCGCTCGGCCGCGCGCCCGAAGTGCAGCTCCTCGGCGACCGCGACGAAGTACCGCACCTGCCGTAGCTCCACCGGGCCTCCATTCATCAGCGTTCGTGATGAGTGTACGAGCGGAGTGCTCATCGGAAAACGCACGTCCGGGCGGTTGGCTCGAACCCGAGCGAAAGGAACCCGCCATGCCCTCCCTGAACGTTCGCGGCACCCGCCTCCACTACGACGACGCCGGCCGCGGCCCCGCCCTGCTCCTCCTGCACGGCTGGGGGACCAGCGGCCGCGTCTGGCAGTCGTGCCTGCCCGACCTGGTGCGCGACCACCGCGTCGTCACCTTCGACTGGCGCGGGTGCGGCCGCTCGGACCAGCCGGCCGAGGGCAACACGATCGACGGCGTCACGGCCGACGTCGCTGCCGTGATCGAGGCGCTGGAGCTGGAGAAGGCCGTCGTCGTCGGCTCGTCGTTCGGCGCGGTCTTCGGCACCGAGCTCGCCCTGGCCCGCCCCGAGCTCGTCGGCGGGGTCGTCGCGGTCGACGGCCCGGCCTACTGGCCGGCCGCGGCGATGCTGGAGAAGGTCCTCGACCTGCGCGAACGGATGCTCGACGACCGCATCGGCACCCTGGCGGAGTGGGTACCGTACTGGTTCGCGCCGGGCGTCTCGCCGCAGCTGGTCGACTGGACGGTGCGCCAGCTGGCCGACTCGAGCGTCTACCTCGACGACATGTTCACCGAAGTGACGCGGTACGACCCGCGGCCGCGGCTGCCGCGGCTGTCCGTCCCGATCACCTACCTGCACGGCGAGCTCGACACCGAGATCCCCCTCGAAGTCCCGCGGGCGTGCGCGGCCCTGACGCCCGGCGCCCGGGTGCACGTCATCGCCGGCTGCGGGCACATCCCGCACCAGGAGAACCCCCGCGCGTTCACCGCGGCCCTGCGCGCGGTCGTCCCGGTCGCCGCCTGAACCCGGAAGGAAAGCCATGCCCACGGTCCCCGTGACCCTCGCCGGCGGGGAAGCCGCCGTGCACTACGACGTCGAGGGCGACGGCCCCGCGCTGCTCCTGCTCCACGGGACGGCCGCGTCCCGCGAGCAGTGGGCGCCGCTGACGGCGCTGGCCCGCGACCGCTTCACCGTGCTCGCCCCGGACTTCTCCGGCTCGGGGCTGACCACCGACCACGGCGGGCCGATCGACGTCGCCGACCTGGCCGCCGAGGTGCTGGCGGTGCTGGACGACGCCGGGGTCGCGGCCGCGCACGTCGTCGGGCACTCGCTCGGTGCCGTGGTGGCCGCGCACCTGGCCGGTACCCACCCGGACCGGGTGCGCTCCGCCGTGCTGCACGCGGCCTGGCCGGTCACCGACGTCCGGCAGGACGCCGAGTTCCGCTACTGGCTGGAGCTGCTGGCCGGCGGCCCGGCGGCGTTCGCCCGGATGCTGCCGCTGATGGCGTTCGGCCCGCGCTACTGGTCGACGGCGACCGCTGCGGGCAACGACCAGCTCGTCGCGGACCTGACGACTATGATCCAGCCGGGCACGGACCGTCAGACGGAAGCCGACCGCCACGTCGACCTGCGGCCGATCCTCGGCGCCATCACCGCGCCGACGCTGGTGCTCGGCAGTGCCCACGACCGGATCGTCACGGCGGAGCAGCAGCGCGAGCTGGTCGCGGCGATCCCCGGCGCCCGCGCCGCCACGATCGACGCCGGCCACGGCGCCCCGGCCGAGCTGCCGGCCGAGTTCGCGCGGCTGGTCCTGGACTTCGTGTCCGCGACGGTCTCGGTCTGACCCAAAGCCGTGAGGGGCACCCTCAGGGACACGGAGTCCCTGAGGGTGCCCCTCACGGCACGGGTCAGCGGGCCTGCTTGAGCACCACCGCGGCCACGCCGGCCATGCCCGCCTTCAGCGGGTGGTAGGCCGCCGCGACGAAGATGTTCTGGTCCTTGCCGTTGATCCACGCCGAGCCGCCGCGCGCGCAGGCGTCGTGCCCGCGGGACGGGCCGAACGTGTCCACGTAGGCGGCCTTGCCGTCCGCCTCGACGGCGTCCGACAGGGCCTGGTTCAGCTCCTGCTCGACCTCGTTCAGCCAGGCGTAGTCGCCGTCGGCGAACGGCAGGACGTCCGGGCAGTAGCCGCTCGGCGGCGCGATCCGCGGGTAGCCGACGACCAGGACCCGCGCGCCGGGGGAGCGCTCGTGGATGGCGGCGAGCACGGCCTCGACCCGCGGCACGATGTTCCCGATGGCCGTCTTCACCGTGTTGACGCCGTTGGTCGTGAAGTGCTCTTCGCACGGGCTGCCGGTCGGATCGGCCTGCCGCAGGCCCGGGCACGTCCCGACGATGCCGCCGAAGACGCCGAAGTCGTTGCCGCCGATGCCGAGGGTGACCAGGTCGGTGTCGATCCGCAGGGCGCCCAGCTGGGGCGGGTTGGTGCCGCTGAACGGCACGGACTGCGGCCGGGTCATGTTCGTGGTGTCGGCGCCGGCGCAGCTGACGTCGTCGAAGTCGCCGACGCGGAGCGCGTCCGCCAGCACCGACGGGTAGTTCGCCGTCGACCGGCCGCAGCCGAGCGGGTCGGTCCGCTGGACCGGGATGAACGGCCCCGAGGTGTAGGAGTCGCCGAGCGCGACGTAGTGGTGGATGCGAGAAACCGACAGCGCCGCCGAAGCCGCGGTGGCGGTGACAGCGAGGAGAGTGGCTGCCGAGACGACGGCGACGAGCAGCCGGGCGATGCGCATGAAGACCCCGTTCTGTTCTGCGGAACTCCCTCCACATCTAGCGAGCCCGGGGTGGTGCGGGGGCGGACTTCACCCGCCCGTGGTGTCACAACGGGTGATCGTCTTCCGGCTCACGGTAAGTGATCAGCGTGCGCCAGAACAACAGCGGCCGGACCGTGCTCCCGGGCAGCAGCCGGGCGGCGTCGCGCCGCACCTCGGCCATCGCCGGGAACCGGACCAGGGTGGGCGCCTGCGGCCCGTCGTCCCCGCCGCCGTTGAGCCGCTCGCCGGCGTGGACGACCAGCCGGGCCAGCGCGTTGGCCGGCACGGCCGCCAGCTCCCGCAGCCAGTCGCGCGGGCCGCTCGGCCGGGCCGGGGTCAGCACCACGAGCACCCCGCCCGGCACCAGAGCGCGGCGCAGCTTGGTGACCGTCCCGAACGGCACGTGGTGCAGGGACGCGAGGCACGAGATGTAGTCGTAGTGCTGCTCCGGCAGGTCGTCGGTGGTGATGTCCGCCTGCCGGTAGACGATCTTGCCCGGGCCCGGCGACCCGAGGCCGGACGCCGCCTCCACCATGGCCGCCGACACATCGAGGGCCTCCACCGCCATCCCGGTCGCGGCCAGCCGCCGCGCGAACCGGCCGGTGCCGCAGCCGACGTCCAGCGCGATCCCCGGCCCCGGCGGCAGCTGGTCCAGCAGCAGCGGGTGGTAGTGGTCGTTGTGGTTGAACGGCATGCGTCGAGAGTGCCACCTGAGGCGCACGTAGACTCGCAAGGCAAGCCGAAAACCCCAGGCCGGAGGAGATTCAGTGCCGCAGGATGAGACAGGTCGCAGGCCGGACCTGTCGGATCTGGACAGCTTCGCGGGCGTCGACGAACTGGGCGCCCAGGGGTACGAGGACGACGACGACACCGACCCCGAACTGAACGCCCGGGACACCGCGTTCGACGCGGGCGGCGGCTCGCGCGGCGGGATCGGCGGGGTCGGCCAGCTGGGTGACAACCTGGCCACCGGCCCGGTGCCCGACATGATCACCGCCGAGGACGCCGAGCTGCACGAGCTCGACGACCAGGGCGTCCCCGAGGCGTACGGCCACCCGGACGGCCCCGAGGCGCGGCGCGAGCTGATGGCCGTCGAGGCCGAGCTGAACCAGCGCTGGCCAGAGACGAAGATCGAGCCGTCGCTGACCCGCATCTCCGCCCTGGTCCAGCTGCTGGGCGAGCCGAACCGCGGCTACCCGGTGCTGCACGTGGCCGGCACCAACGGCAAGGGCTCCACGGCCCGGATGATCGACGCGCTGCTGACCCGGATGGGCCTGCGCGTCGGCCGCTACACCAGCCCGCACCTGCAGCTGGTCACCGAGCGGATCGCGCTGGACGGACACCCGATCTCCGCCGCGCGCTACGCCGAGCTGTGGCACGACCTGGCGCCGTACGTGGCCATGGTCGACGGCGCCGCCGCCGACGGCGTGGCGATGAGCAAGTTCGAGATCCTCACCGGGATGGCCTTCGCCGCCTTCGCCGACGCGCCCGTCGAGGCCGCCGTGATCGAGGCGGGCCTGGGCGGCGCCTGGGACGCCACGAACGTCGCGGACGCCGAGGTCGCCGTCATCACGCCGATCGGCCTGGACCACATCGAGTACCTCGGCCCCGACATCCTCGGCGCGGCCAGGGAGAAGGCCGGGATCATCAAGCCCGGGTCCGTCGCGGTGATCGCCGAGCAGGACCCCGAGGTGCAGAAGGTGCTGCTGGACCGCGCCGTCGAGGTGGACGCCTCGGTGGCGCGCGCCGGCAGCGAGTTCGGCGTGCTGGAGCGCGAGATCGCCGTCGGCGGGCAGATGCTGAAGCTGCAGGGCCTCGGCGGGGTCTACGACGAGATCTTCCTGCCGCTGCACGGCGCCCACCAGGCCCAGAACGCCGCGCTCGCGCTGGCCGCCGTCGAGGCGTTCTTCGGGGCGGGCAAGGACAAGCAGCTGGTCATGGAGGCCGTGCGCGAGGCGTTCGCGGAGGTCGAGAACCCGGGCCGGCTCGAGCGCGTCCGCGCGGCGCCGACAGTGCTGCTCGACGCCGCGCACAACCCGCACGGCGCCCGCGCGCTGGCCGCGACCGTGGCCGAGGAGTTCGCGTTCCGCCGGCTGGTCGGCGTCGTCGGCGTGATGGCCGAGAAGGACGCCCGCGGCATCCTCGAGGCCCTGGAGCCGGTGCTGTCCGACGTCGTCGTCACGCGCAACTCGTCGCCGCGGTCGATGCCGCTGGAGGAGCTCAACGACCTGGCGATCTCGATCTTCGGCGAGGACCGGGTCGTCGCCGAAACCGACCTGGAGACCGCCGCCGAGACGGCGATCGCGCTGGTGGAGACCAGCGACGACCCCGAAGAGCCCCTCGCGGGCGGCGGCGTGCTGGTCACCGGCTCGGTCGTCACCGCGGGTGAGGCGCGCACGCTGTTCGGGAAGGAGCCGGCGTGAGTGAGACCCCGGAAACCACGGAAACCGCACCGAAGCCGAAGGACCCGATGAAGGGGTTCCGCGGCGTGATGTCGGGGATGCTGATCCTGGAGGGCATCACCGTCGCCCTCGCGCTGCCGGTGGTGAACAAGCTCGGCGGCGGGATCAGCACCGGTACCGGCTGGACCGTGCTGGCCGTCGCGCTCCTGCACGTCGTGCTCTGCGGGTTCGTCAAGCGGCCGTGGACGGTCCCGGTGCTCCTCGCGCTGCAGGTCGTGCTGATCGCGCTGGTGTTCTGGCTGCCCGCGATCGCCGTGCTGGGCGTGATCTTCCTGGCGGTCTGGCTGTGGCTGCTGTGGCTGCGCAAGGACGTCGCCCGCCGGATGGCGGCCGGCACCCTCGCGAGCCAGCAGCAGCCCCAGCCCTGACTCACCGCAGGACGACGACCCGCAGCGCGGGGGAGCGCAGGATGTCGGCTTCGCAGAAGCGGTCCTTCACCCACTGACCCCGGCTGTAGAGCTTCGTCTGGTCACTGAAGTACGGCGACTCCGGGTTCGCCGACTGCGAGTAGGTCAGCAACGTCGAGGAGTCGGGGCACGCGTGCCCGTTGAACCCGACCACCTGGATGTAGCTCGACCCGTGCTGGATGTCGACGACCCCGCGCGACGGGTCCCACAGCGGCGTCATCACGTTGAGGATGCCGAGCTGGCCGGGGCCGCCGTGGATCGGGATTCGCTCGCCGTCACGGGTGACGGCCTGGCCGTCGCGCAGCGGCGCGTCCGGCGCGAGCCCCGCCTTGCGCAGGTCGGCCAGCGCGTCCCCGAACGCCTTCTGCACGCCGGCGTCCGCCGTGTTGAGCGTGTTCGGCGTGGTCAGCGGCGCCTTCGGGTCGAACGGCACCGCGAAGCGCGCCGGTACGCCGCCGAGCCGCGTCCCGAACCGGTGGAACAGCAGCGAACCGCGGCTGTCGAGCGAGTACGTGTGGTCCCAGTTCGCCAGCGTCGTGCACGCGGGCCCGACCGGCTGCGGGCCGGACGACGACGGCGCCTGCCCGCCGGGGAACGACGCGCACAGCTTCGCCAGGTCCGCCGCCGTCAGGTCGGCGAGCAGGCTGTGGTCGGCGAAGAGCAATTGCTTCATCGAGTCCGTCGTGAACCCGCCCTTTTCGGCGATCAGCAGCGCTTCCCGGGTCCGCGGCGAGCGTTCGGTGCCGATGTCGCCGGCGATCCGCGGGTAGCCGGTGATCGGGGTGGCCGCGTTCGCGAGCCACGCGCTGTCGTTCGTGTTCAGCTCGTAGTCCCGGCTCTGCTGCTGCGGCAGCCGCGACGGCGCGAAGATGCCCGGCTCCACCGCGCCGGGGTCGGAACCCCAGTTGCACGACGACTTCGAACCGTCCAAGATGGACAGTCCTTCGGCCGGGAACGTCTGCTGCCCCAGCGGAGTGCTGCACGTCTTCGCCTGCTCGTCGGTGACGTGCGGGACGACCTGGACGTCGGAGTACAGCGCGTGGCCCGCCCGGTCGGTGGCGATCGTGTTGACCCACGGCACGCCCTGCGTGCGGCTCAGCGCGCGGGTGATGTCGGCTGTGCTGCGCGCCTGGTCGAGCTCGAACCAGGTGTTGAGGCCGCGCAGGTTGGTGGCGTTGGCGTCGCGCACCGCGTAGGCCGACTTCGCCGTCCACGGCACCGGAATCCCGCCGACGTCCCCGATCACCGGCCCGTACCGCGTCGACCAGAACGTCTGGCGGACCGGCTTCAGCGAGCCGTCGGCCTGGCGCACCTGGACCGAGACGTCGCGCGAGGTCATCTTCTCGGCCTTGCCGTCGACCAGGTAGGTCGTCGGGTCACCCGGCTTCAGCGGGATTTCGAACAGGCCGAAGGTGATCGGCGTGGACACCGTGTGCGTCCAGGCCGCGTCGGCGGTGTGCCCGATCTGGACGAACGGCATGCCGAGCAGGCTCGCGCCGGCCACGTCGAACCGGCCCGGGATGGTCAGCTGGCTCTGCCAGAACCGGCGCCCGGCCTGCCACGGGTAGTGCGGGTTGCCGAGCAGGACGCTGCCCTGGCCGGCCGCGGTGCTGTCGGCGCCGATCGCGATGCCGTTGCTGCCGAGCCCGCCCCCGCCGAGCGTCTCCCGCACGCGCGTCGCGAGCTGATCCGCGGTGCCGGTCTTGGTCGACGTCGCGCCGGTCGGTGGCGCGGTGAACAGGCCGTCGGTGATGGCGCCCTGCCCGCCGGTGATCGCGATGGCGTAGTAGTGCCGGTAGAAGTCCTGCTCGGTGATCGGCCGGACCCAGCCGGCGCCGCGGCAGGCCGGGTCGCTGATCCCGGAGCGGCCGGTGCGGGCGAGGTAGGCGTTGAAGCCCTTGACGTAGCCGGAGACGATGTCGCGGACCTCGAGCCGCGGTCCCAGCGGCGCGGGTTGCGCGACCAGCCGGTCGACGACGTGGGAGTCGTTGAGCTGCTGGAAGAACAGGTCGCTGTGCAGGTTGTTCCCGGCGTCGGACAGCGACGGGTAGCCCTCGCCGTCCGGGCCGAAGTACTTCGAGCGCTGCGCGCTCACCGTCAGGTAGATGTTCGCGAGCTCGCAGACGTTGTCGGTCGCCGCCGCGAAGCCGTAGCCGTAACCGAGCCCGGCGAAGTCCTTCGCGACGATGTGCGGGACGCCGTGTTCGGTGTAGCGCAGGACGGCCTTGCCGCCGTCCTGTCCCGCTTCCGCGATGCCGGTGCCCAGCGTGGTGACGGCGAGCGCCGCCGTCAGCACCGCCAGGGTTTTCCTGAATGGTCTCATCTGACCCCCTTGTCGTGATCGCCACGTTACCGACGGCGAGCCGCCTCGGACATGGGGGAAACCCCCGGGATCCGTTCACCCGCAGGCCATCCGGCGTTGGCCGGGGCGGGGTTGGATCCGCGCATGACCGAACCGACCTGCCACTCCCGCCGCACGCTGTTCAAGGCCGGCCTGACCGGCGCGGCCGCGAGTCTCGTGCTGCCGTCGACCGCCTTCGCCGCGACGCCGCTCGTGCGCCGCGACCGGCCCGTGCTCACCCACGGCGTCCAGTCCGGCGACGTCACGCCCGGGTCCGCCGTCGTCTGGTCGCGCGCGGACCGCCCGTCGCGCCTGGTCGTCGAGATCGCGCGGGACCCTTCGTTCCGGCGCGCCCGCCGGATCACCGGCCCCGCCGTCGGCCCGGACAGCGACGGCACCGGCCGGGTGCGCGTCGCCGGGCTGACGCCGGGGACGGAGTTCCACTACCGCGTCACGGCGGAGTCGCCGGACGGGCGCGCCACGAGCGAGCCGCTGACCGGCACGTTCGCCACGGCGCCGGTCGGGCGCAGCAGCGCCCGGATCCTGTGGTCGGGCGACGTCGTCGGCCAGAACTGGGGCATCAACCCGGACCTGGGCGGCATGACGATCTTCTCGGCGATGGCCGCCCGCCGCCCGGACCTGTTCCTGCACAGCGGCGACACGGTCTACTCCGACGGCCCGCTGACCGAGACCGTCGCCCTGCCCGGCGGCCGCACCTGGCGCAACGTCGTCACCGCGGAGAAGGCGAAGGTCGCCGAGACGCTGGCGGAGTTCCGCGGCCAGCACGCGTACAACCGCCTCGACGAGCACTTCCGCCGCTTCGCCGCGCAGGTGCCCAGCTACGTCCAGTGGGATGATCATGAGGTCTTGAACAACTGGTACCCGGGCAAGATCCTCGACAACCCGGCGTACACCGAGAAGCGCGTCGACGTCCTCGCGCCGCGGGCCTACCAGGCGTTCCACGAATGGCACCCGATCGACTCGCGCCGGGCCGTCGACGGCCGCGTCTACCGGAGCTTCCAGTACGGCACGCGAGCCGAGATCTTCGTGCTGGACATGCGGACCTACCGCAACGCCAACACGGCCGACCAGACGAAGCCGGGCTACATCCTCGGCGACCGCCAGGCCCGCTGGCTGGCCGACGCGCTCGGCCGCAGCACGGCGACGTGGAAGATCGTCCAGGCGGACATGCCGCTGGGCCTGGTCGTCCCGGACGGCACCGCGATCGAGGCCGTGGCGAACAACCTGCCCGGCGCGCCCGGCGGCCGCGAGACGGAGCTGGCCTGGGTGCTGCGCGAGATCCAGCGCCGTCGCGTCCGCAACGTCGTCTGGCTGACGGCGGACGTCCACTACACGGCGGCGCACCACTATTCGCCGGACCGCGCGGCGTTCCAGGACTTCGACCCGTTCTGGGAGTTCGTGTCCGGGCCGTTGAACGCGGGCGCGTTCGGCCCGAACACGCTGGATCCGACGTTCGGTCCGGAGGCCGTGTTCGTGCACGCCCCGCCGGTCGCGAACACGGCCCCGATCGACGGCTTCCAGCACTTCGGCGAGCTGAACATCGACGGCGCCAGTGGCGACCTGACGGTGGACCTGCGCGACGCCACGGGCGCGTCGCTGTGGTCGAAGAAGCTGCACCCGCAAGGCCGCTGAAGTGAGTCCAAAGCCGTGAAGGCCTCCTTCCCGGCCATAAGAGCCGGGAAGGAGGCCTTCACGGCTTTCAGGCCGGTTTGTGACGTCGACTACGAAGGGCCGGAAGACCGTCGGCTAGGCTCCGCGCACCGACACTTAACCGCAACAAGGAGAAACACCGTCGTGACTGAACGCACGCTGGTCCTGGTCAAGCCCGATGGCGTCGCGCGCGGCCTCGTCGGCGAGGTCATCTCGCGGATCGAGCGCAAGGGCCTCAAGCTCGTCGCCGTCGAACTGCGGACCGTGCCCCAGGCCCTGGCCGAGGAACACTACGCCGAGCACAAGGAGCGTTCGTTCTTCGGCGAGCTGCTGGAGTTCATCACCTCGGGCCCGCTGGTCGCGCTCGCCGTCGAAGGCCCGCGCGCGATCCCGGCGTTCCGCCAGCTGGCCGGCGGCACCGACCCGGTCGAGAAGGCCACCCCGGGCACCATCCGCGGCGACTTCGCGCTGGAGACCCAGTACAACCTGGTCCACGGCTCGGACTCCGCGGAGTCGGCCGAGCGTGAGCTGAAGCTCTGGTTCCCCGACCTGTGATCGGCACCGGGGCCACCCGCGGGTGGCCCCGGCCCGCCCCGGAGACCCGATGACGACGATGCCGTTCCCGGCCCGCGACTACCTCCCCGTGCTGCGGGAGCTGACCGACGGGTTCGCCGACGTCCTGCGCACCGCCGACCCCGCCGCGTCCGTGCCGGACTGCGGCGGCTGGACTCTGCGCGACCTCGGCACGCACCTGGGCAACGTGCACCGCTGGGCCACCTCCGTCGTCATCTCCGGGGAGTCGCAACGGCAGAGCTTCGACGACGGCCCGGGCGCCGACCTCGCGTCCTGGTACGCCGACAGTGCGAAGCAGCTCCTGGACGCGCTCGAGGCCGTCAGCCCCGAGGACCGCTGCTGGCACTTCGCGGGCACGGAGAAGGTCAAGGCCTTCTGGTTCCGCCGCCAGGTCCACGAAACCGCCGTCCACCTGGCCGACGCGCACGCCGCCGCGGGTTCGTCCCTCGCACTCGACCCGGCCGTCGCCGCGGACGGCGTCGACGAGGTCTTCACCGCCCTGCTCCCGCGCGTCACGCGCTGGTACGCCCCGCCGCCGCTCGCCGCGCCGCTCACCCTGCGCGCCACCGACACCGGCGACGCCTGGACGCTGCACCCGGGCGAGCCGCCCGCGCTCGGCCCGGCCGCCGAAGCCGCCGCGACCGCCGAGGCGACCGCGCAGGACCTGCTGCTGCGCCTGTGGAAGCGATCCGGCACCCCACCTCGCGTCACCGGTTCGGCGGACGTCGCGCAGGCGTTCCTCGACGCCCCTTTCACGCCCTGACCCGGTAGCTGTTCTAGACCATTCAGGCGGCGTTCACCGCGAAGCCTTCCCGTGGCCGTGCCGCTGCGCTGTGCTGGTCCGGTTCACGCTCACTCGATACTGGGGTACCCGGTGAAGAAGTCACGTTTTGTGCTCTCCGGCGCGCTCTTGGCGCTGTTCACGTCCGGTCTCGTCGTCCCGGCCCACGCCGACCCGCTCGCGGCGCCGCTGGGGACGCCGCCGATCGAGGGCGCGCCCGCCGCGTCGTCGGCCCACGAGGGCCCGGCGACGTCCGCCGCCGCGGACCCCGACGACGGCCTCGTCACCGGCAGCGCGACCACCGAGGTCGCGCCCGGCCTGGACCTCACCCAGTTCGATCGGTACGACCCGGCGGGCTGGATCCGCGGCGACACCCTCGCCGTCGACCTGGGCAGCAAGGTGCTCCGGCCGACGTACCTCAGCCCGGGCACGGTTTCCGCGCGCACACCGCTCTCGCAGCAGGTCGCGCGCGCCGGCGCGGTCGCCGGCGTGAACGGCGACTTCTTCGACATCAACGCCACCGGCGCGCCGATCGGCGTCGGCGTCGACCACGGCCAGCTGCAGACGGCGCCCGCGGCCGGGCACAACCTGACCGCCGCCATTACCGACGAAGGCAAGGCCCGGCTGGCTTCGGTCTTCCTCGAAGCGACGGTCACGCTGCCCGGCGGCGCCGTCAAGGCCACGAACTTCAACAGCCCGGTCCTGGACCGCGACGCGATCGGCGTCTACACGCCGTTGTGGGGCCGCTCCGGCCGCGCGACGTCGGTGGCCGGAGCCGCGCGGGTCCTCGAGGTGGAGCTGCGCGACGGCGTCGTCACCCAGGTGCGCACCGCGCCGGCGGACGGCCCGATCGCGGCCGGGACGACCGTGCTCCTGGCCCGTGAAGCCGGCGCGGACGCACTCGCCGCGCTGAAGCCGGGTGACGCGGTCGGCGTCACGTACGCGCCGCGCTCCGACGCCGGGAAGATCGCGGTCGCGGTGGGCGGCAACGAAGTCCTGCTGCGCGACGGCGTCGTGCAGCCCGTCGACAACGTGGCGATGCACCCGCGGACCGCGGTCGGCTTCTCCGCCGACGGCACGAAACTGTGGCTGGCCACTGTGGACGGACGGCAGGTCGACAGCCGCGGCATGACCGAGCTGGAACTGGCGCGGCACCTGAAGAGCCTCGGCGCCGACGACGCGATCAACCTCGACGGCGGCGGCTCGTCGACGCTGCTGGCGCGCACCGAGGGCGAGGCCGCGCCGAGCATCCGCAACGCGCCGTCCGACGGCGGGGAACGCCTGGTGCCCAACGGGATCGGCTTCGGCACGGTGCCCGGCAGCGGCCGGCTGACGGCGTTCGCGCCGGCGCCCGCGGTGGCGACGGCCGACGCGACCCGCGTCCTGACCGGCCTGACCCGGCACCTGGTCGCCGACGGGCACGACGAGACCGGCGCCGCGGTCGCCGCCGACCCGCGCTGGACGACGTCCGACCCCCGGCGGGCCTCCGTGACGCACGGGGTCGTCACCGGGCACGGTCCGGGCGGGGTCGACGTCGTCGCGAAGTCCGGCCGGGCGGCCGGGAAGACGGCGCTTTCGGTGCTGGGCAAGCCGGTCCGGCTCGGCACCAGCACCGAGCAGGTCGCGCTGTCGGCGGCCGGCGCGACCAGCACGTTCAAGGTCTACGGCTACGACGCCGACGGTTACGGCACCTGGCTGGAGCCCGACGACGTCAAGCTCGGCTACGACCACTCCGTCGTGAAGGTCATCCCCGCGGGCGACGGGTTCTCGGTGACGGCGCTGACCGCGTCCGGCGCGTCCGCGATCACCGCGACGGCAGCCGGCCTGACCACCCACCTGGCCGTATCCGTGGGCACGGTCGCGCAGGTCGCGGCGCCGCTGGACGGCCCGGCGGGCTGGACCGCCACGGTGTTCCCGGCGGTCGTCGGCGCGGCGCTGTCCGCGGCGCCGGGGCGGGACGGCGGCGCCGGTCTCGCGCTGGACTACCGGCTGACCGGCACGACCGCGACGCGCGCCGCGTACGTCACGCCTTCGGCGTCGCTGCCGGTACCGACGGGCACGCAGAAGGTCGGCCTGTGGGTGAACGGTGACGGCAAGGGCGCCTGGCTGCGGGCCGAACTGCGCGACGCCGCGAACGTCGCGTCCATTGTGGACTTGTCGCTGAGCGTGGACTGGACGGGCTGGCGCTACGTCACCGCCGCGGTGCCGGCCGGGCTGCCCGCGGGGCAGCGGCTGGCGCGGTTCTACGCCGTCGAAAACGTGCCGGACCAGCAGTACGAAGGTCACCTGGTGTTCGACGACCTGACGTTCGAGGTGGCGCCGTCGGCGACGGTGCCCGCGGACCCGGCGCCGCACGACCCGGCGCTGGTCACCGACGGCACGCTCGCCGGCGGCCTGCGCGTCGCGGTCGTCAGCGACGCGCAGTTCACCGCCGACGACCCCACGGGCCCGCTGGTCGCCCAGGCGCGGCGGGCGCTGCGCGAGGCCGTCGCGGCGAAGCCGGACCTGGTGCTGCTCAACGGCGACTTCGTCGACCGCGGCACCCCGCCCGACTTCACGCTGGCGCGGCAGGTGATTTCCGAGGAACTGGACGGCAAGGCGCCCTGGTACTACGTGCCGGGCAACCACGAAGCCGAGGGTGGCAACGGCCTCGCCAACTTCCAAGCGGTCTTCGGGGACACCCACCGCGTCGTCGACCTGCGCGGGATCCGGCTGGTGCTGCTGGACTCCTCGCGCGGCTCGCTGCGGGCCGGCGGGTTCGACCAGGTGCGGATGCTGCGCTCGGCCCTCGACTCGGCGGCCGCCGACCGGAACGTGCGCGGGGTCGTCGTCGCGATGCACCACCCGGTGAAGGATCCGAGCCCGGCCGGGAACTCCCAGCTCGCCGACCCGAAGGAAGCGGCGCTGCTGACCGGCTGGCTGACCGGGTTCGAGCAGACGTCCGGCAAGCCCGCGGCCGCCGTCGCCGCGCACGCCGGCGTGTTCTCACTGTCCCGTGTGGACGGTGTGCCGTACCTGGTCAACGGCAACTCCGGCAAGGCGCCCGCGGCCGCACCGGGCGACGGCGGGTTCGTCGGCTGGACGTTGCTGCGCGTCGACCCGGCCGACCGCGCCCAGCCGGTGCGGTTCGAGACCCGCCCGAACGTCGACGCGCTGACTCTCGCGGGCCCGGCCGAGCTGTTCCGTGGTGCCCACGCCGACGTGCGCGCGACGCTGCGGCAAGGCACTCGCGACGTCCCGGTGTCGTACCCGGTCAGCGCGGACTGGACCGGCGCGTGGGGCACGCACATCGCCTCGTCCGGGTGGCCGCCCGCGCCGTGGGACGTCGCGTCGTTCGACCCGTCGACCGGGGTGCTGACGGCGCTGCGCCCGGGCGTCGCGCGGCTGTCGGTGACGGTCAACGGGGTGACGAAAACGCTGGTATCGACCGTTCGCGGCTAAACCGTTCGGTTTTTGTCGGTGGCGGGTCCTAGGGTTCGGGTGTGGACCAAACGGAGGAGCGAGAGCCGGCGCTGGTGCAGGCCAAGGCACTGGTGAAGCGGTTCGGCGAGTTCGAAGCCGTGCGCGGGATCGACGTCGAGGTGCGGCGCGGCGAGGCGTTCGGCTTCCTCGGCCCCAACGGCGCCGGGAAGTCGTCGACCATGCGGATGATCGCGTGCGTGTCACCGCGGACCGACGGCGACCTGCGGGTGCTCGGCCTGGACCCGGACGCGGTCGGCCCGCGGATCCGCGCGCGCCTCGGCGTCGTGCCGCAGCTGGACAACCTGGACGTCGAGCTGACCGTCCGGGAGAACCTGATCGTGTACGCCCGGTACTTCGGGCTGTCGCGGGCGGTGGCGAAACGCAAAGCGGCCGAGCTGCTGGAGTTCGCCCAGCTGACGGACCGGGCCGACGACAAGGTGGACCCCTTGTCGGGCGGCATGAAGCGGCGCTTGACGATCGCGCGGTCGCTGGTCAACGACCCGGAACTGCTGCTGCTCGACGAGCCGACGACAGGCCTCGACCCGCAGGCCCGGCACCTGCTGTGGGATCGCTTGTTCCGGCTCAAGGCCCAGGGCACGACGCTGATCGTCACCACGCACTACATGGACGAGGCGGAACAGCTGTGCGACAGACTGGTGGTGATGGACCACGGCCGCATCGCCGCGGAAGGCTCACCGGCCGAGCTGATCAGCCGCTACTCGACGCGCGAAGTCGTCGAGCTGCGGTTCGCGTCGGGGGAGCAGGAGTCGGCGGCCGCGCAGGTGGCGGGCCTGGCGGAGCGGGTGGAGGTGCTCCCGGACCGGGTCCTGCTCTACAGCAACGACGGCGAGGAGGCCCTGGAACGCACCCACGCCCGAGGCGTCCGCCCGCTGTCGAGCCTGGTGCGCCGCAGTTCCCTGGAGGACGTGTTCCTCAGGCTGACCGGCCGAACGCTGGTGGACTGATGGGCTCAGGTTCTCTTGGCGCACACCGCTGTCCCGCGCCCCTTCGTCGTCCCGGCGAGTCGGCCACTCCGGGCGTTGTGTTGGCCGTTCCGGTCGCGATGGTGGCCCTGGCCCGGCTACCCCGGCCACGACTCCGCCGGGATCCGGCCGATGCCCCTCGCCGGGGGGACCCGCGGGGGCGTAGCTCCCGCACCCCACGCGCGCACCCCGGCCGGGAGACCCGGCGATCGCACCTCCGCCGGAAGGATCGGCCATGACCACCGTCGAATCCACCGGCCGGGTGGTCGGCCGCTGGCACGGGGCCTGGCTGCGCGTCGAAGGGCACTGGACCTGGTACCGCCGGCACTGGCTGTCCACTTTGTACTCCACCGGCCTGCAGCCGGTGCTGTTCCTCGCCGCGATGGGCCTCGGCTTCGGGTCGCAAGTGCGGCCCGGCACGGTCACCGGCGGCCTCTCCTACCTGCAGTACATCGCGCCCGCGCTGCTCGCGGCCGGTGCCGCACAGCAGGCGATCGGCGAGTCGAGCTATCCCGTTCTCTCCGGGTTCAAGTGGCAGAAGGACTACCTGGCCGTCACCGCCACGCCGGTGTCGCCCGGCCAGGTGTTCGGCGGTCACCTGATCTGGTCGGCGCTGCGGCTGACCCTGGCCGGCGCGATCTACGCGTTCGTCGCGTTGTTCTTCGGTTCCTGGACCGGCCCCGGCGTCCTGCTGGTGATCCTGGCCGGCACGGTCACCGGGCTCGCCTGCACCACGCCGATGGCCGCGCTGGCGGCGAGCACCCACGACGAGGGCCAGCGCTTCGGGCTGATCTTCCGGTTCGTCGTGATGCCGATGACGTTGTTCTCCGGCACGTTCTTCCCGATCGCCCAGCTGCCCGCCGCGATCCGGTGGCTGGCCTGGATCTCCCCGCTGTGGCACGGCACCCAGCTGGCCCGCGGCGTGAGCGTCGGCGGGGTCGGCGGCTGGGCGATGCTCGGCCACTTCGCCGTGCTCGCGGCGTTGTTCGCGGCCGGGTGGGCGCTCGCGCACCGGGCCTTCTACAAGAGGCTGGTGGTCTGATGGTGAGCGTCCAGGCTCCGCCGGCCCGCGGCGGGCTGCTGCTGCGGATCCTCCCGCCCGGGCTCTACGCCGGCCGGGCGAGCGCGCTGATCGAGCGCGCGGCCATGGTCTACCGGAACAGCTGGCTGATCTTCCTGTCCGGCGCGATCGAACCGTTCCTCTACCTGATGGCGTTCCAGCTGGGCTTCGGCAAGCTGGTCACCGAGGTCGCGGGTCCGGACGGGCGCCCGATGAGCTACGTCGCCTTCGTCGCCCCGGCGCTGCTGGCGATGTCGGCGATGAACGGCGCCGTCTTCGAGTCGACGTACAACCTGTTCTTCAAGCTGCGCTACGCGAAGCTGTACGACGCGATGCTGGCCACCCCGATCGGCCCGCTGGACGTCGCGCTCGGCGAGATCGGCTGGGCGGTCCTGCGCGGCGGCTTCTACGCGGTGGCGTTCCTCGGCATCGCGGCGGCGATGGGCCTGCTGACGTCGTGGTGGGCGCTGCTGATGGTCCCGGCGGCGCTGCTGGTGGGCCTGGCGTTCTCGGCGGTCGGCATGGCGCTGGTGACGTTCGTGAAGTCGACGGCCCAGTTCGACTACATCCAGCTCGTGCTGACCCCGATGTTCCTGTTCTCGACGACGTTCTTCCCGCTGTCGGTGTACCCGGAGCCGGTGCAGTGGGTGGTCCGCTGCTTCCCGCTCTACCACGCGATCGAGCTGATGCGCGGCCTCGCGACGGGCATCCTGTCGCCGGGCATGCTGGGCAACCTCGCCTACCTGCTGGTCCTCGGCGGCGTTGGCCTGTGGGCCTCGACCCGCCGCATCGCGAAACTCCTGCTGACGTGACGTGACGTGACGTGACGCGGCTCAGCGGGCCGGGTCCGGCCGCCCGGTCCGCGGCGCCACCGCCGCCATCGCGTCCACCATCCCGTGGCCGTAGAAGCCGTTGAACCCCTCGTACCCCGCGCAGTACGCGTCCTGGATGCCGTCCCCGGTCAGGTCGTAGTCGGCCGGGCACGCCATCGGCGTCGCCTGCTCGTCCAGCGACCGCCGCAGCCGGCGCGGCCCGGCGCCCGGGTGCTGGGACGCCAGCAGCGCGAGCACCCCGGCGACGTGCGGCGCCGCCATCGACGTCCCGCACAGCGGCGCGTACCCGCCCGGGACCGTCGAGAGCACGCACCGGCCCGTCTCGCCGCCGGGCGCGGTGACGTCGATCACACCCAGCCCGTACGAGCTGTAGCCCGCCTTCACCCGGTCCGCCCCCACCGCCGACACCGCGACGACGTCCCGCAGCCCGGCCGGCAGGGCCTCGCACCCGGTGCCCGCGCCGGGCGCGCCCGACCGCGCGGACGGCGTCAGGCCGACGGCCTCGTTGGTCGCCGCCGCGACGTTCAACGTGCCCGCCGACGTGCTGTACTCCACCGCTCTGGCCAGCACCTCGTGCACGACGCCGCGGTCGTCGCCGCGGATGCACGACAGCGACCACGGGTTGACGAAGTAGCTGCTGTTCGTCAGCTGCATGTGCCGTGACGCCGCCCACATCAGCCCGCACACCGCGGCCTCGGGGTCGGCGTACCCGCGGTCGTCGATCACCTTCACCGAGGCGACGCGCACGCCGGGCGCCACGCCGGTGACGCCGTGGCCGTCATCGGCCGCCGCGATGATGCCGGCCACGTGCGTGCCGTGCACCGACGTCGTCGGCGCCCACGCGCCGCGGTCCTGGTCGGGGGCGCCGGTGAGGCAGCCGGCGGAGTCGTCGCGGTCGAGGGCCGCGGCCAGGTCCGGGTGGGCCGGGTCGATCCCCGAGTCGAGCACGCCGACCACGACGTCGCGGCTGCCCTCGGACACCCGGTGCGCCCAGCCCGCGTTGATCGCCTGCATGTCCCACTGCCGGGAGCTCAGGTCCGTGCCGGGCACCCGGGCCGGGTCGGTCGCGGCCAGCGTCGCCCGCGCGGGCTGGGGCTTGACCGGGTCGGTCGCGCGCTGCGCGGCCAGCCGCTCGCCCTGGGCGCTGAACGTCCGGTCGAGGCCGATCCGCGGACCGAACCCCGGATCGCCGGACGTGGCCACGGCGACGGCGATCTGCGGGTAGTACACGGTCGTGGCGCCACAGGCGCCGGAAATCTGCGCCCGGGCGGCGGACTCGGCGGTGCCGCGGTCGAAGGTGACGACGTAACGCAGGGTCCGCCCGTGGGCGCAGGACGGCTCGCCGGCCGCCGCCGGACCGGCGGTGACGCATCCCGAAAGCACCAGCACGGTGCACACGGCCGCCCGCAGCGGCCGCGCCAGCAGGGACACTTGACCTCCCACCGGACGCCGGAACGCGGGTGCCGGCGCGCGTGCGCCCGGTCACCCCGAGCCGCACGCTAGCCACCCCGCGCCCGGCGGACAAGCTCTGTGGCCAAGTTCGCCCGGCCGGTGCGCCGCGGCACGCCCGGGCGGCCTGCGTGAGGTACCGAGTACACCGGTGCGGTCACCGGGTGTGGGATACTCGGGGTGGCCGCTGGGCCGCGGGGCGCACGTGAGAGGTGCTGCCTGCGGCATTGTGGCCCGGTGAAGTGCATGAACCAGCACCACGCGCGTCGCCGCCCGCAAGCCGGGCGGCTGGACGACGTGGCAGGCGGCCCGGGGGCCGCGAGGCTTGGGCAGGCACCCGCCGAGCAGACCTTTGACCGGGTTGCGCGCCATCGGGAGTCGGTGGTGCGGCGCCCGGTCGTCGGGCAAGGATTCCCGCCGCTGGTGACCACCACGGCGGAACGAACAGAAAGGGGCCCCTGCGCGGCCGCGTCCCTGCCGGGTTGAACCGGCAGACGCGCCCGGGGGCGGAGGAGACACATGTCGAACGCGGAAACACCCGCCGAGCACACCGGCGGGAATCCCGCCACACCCACGACCGGCCCGCTGGCCGACCTGCCCGCCCGGATCCGGGTGCACGCGCTGGCCAAGCTGCTCGAGTCGCACAGCCGGGACGTCCTCGCGAAGCTGGCCGAACTGGGCGAAAGCGTCCGCAGCGCGCAGTCGAGCGTGACCCGGGAAGTGGCCCTCAAGGTCGCCGAGGCGTTCTCCGGCGGCGACGTCGAGGTCGCGCCGGCTTCCGGCGGTGACGTCGAAGCGGCGCCCGCTTCCGGTGGCGACGTCGAGGTGGCCCCCACCTCGGGCGGTGACGTCGAGGTCGCGCCCACCGGGCGGACCCGGCGCAAGCCGGAACCCGAGCCGGCACCCGCCGAGACCGAGAAGCCGCGCCCGCGGCAGAAGAGCCGCGCGCACCTGCCGGTGTTCGCCGCGCCGTCGCCGGTCTTCCTGCCGCCGGAACCCGCCGCGACCAAGCCGGCGCGCAAGCCGGCCGACCCGTTCGCGGAGCCCCCGGCTCCGGCCCCGGTGAAGCAGAAGCGCCAGCAGCCCGAGCCCGAGATCGTCGAGGAAGAAGAGGCCGAGGACACCACGTCGGCCATCGACTCCGACGACGACGGTGACGACGCCAACAGCCGTCGCCGCCGCCGCCGTGGCCGCCGCGGCCGTGGCCGGGGCAAGGGCGCCGACGGCAGCGACGAGAACGAGGGCGACGACGCTCAGGCCGAAGAGGAGCAGCCGCCGCCGCCCGCGCGTCGCCGCTCCCGCAATGGCAACACGGACGAAAAGCCCGCGAAGGACGAGTCGGACGTCGCGGAAGAGCCCGAGGGCGACGACTCCGACAACGACGGCGACAGTGACGGTGAAGGCGGCAGCAAGCGCCGTCGTCGCCGTCGCCGCCGCAAGGGCTCGGACGGCGACGACGCCGGGGACACCGGCACCGACGACCCGCCCAACACCGTCACCCACGTCCGCCAGGCCAAGGCCGAGCAGGCCGAACGCGCCGAGCGTGAGCGCCCGGCGGCACGCGACGAGGT
The DNA here is from genome assembly GCF_046548675.1 of Amycolatopsis sp. cmx-8-4. Classification (NCBI taxonomy): domain Bacteria; kingdom Bacillati; phylum Actinomycetota; class Actinomycetes; order Pseudonocardiales; family Pseudonocardiaceae; genus Amycolatopsis; species Amycolatopsis sp. cmx-8-4. The sequence goes on along the minus strand of NZ_JAEBDZ010000010.1, from coordinate 48,982 downwards.
GCGCAGCGTCCGCGGCTCGACCCGGCTCGAGGCCAAGCGCCAGCGCCGCCGTGACGGCCGCGAGGCCGGCCGCCGCCGCGCCCCGATCCTGTCCGAGGCCGAGTTCCTCGCCCGCCGCGAGGCGGTCGAGCGCACGATGGTCGTCCTCGAGAAGGGCGACTCCACGCAGATCGCCGTGCTCGAGGACGGCGTGCTGGTCGAGCACTTCGTGACGCAGTCGGGCTCCGGCTCGATCGTCGGCAACGTCTACCTCGGCCGCGTCCAGAACGTGCTGCCGAGCATGGAGGCCGCGTTCATCGACATCGGCCGCGGCCGCAACGCCGTGCTCTACGCCGGTGAGGTCGACTGGGACGCCGCCGGCCTGGAGGGCAAGGCCCGCAAGATCGAGCAGGCGCTGTCCACCGGCGACTCCGTGCTGGTCCAGGTGACCAAGGACCCGGTCGGGCACAAGGGCGCCCGGCTGACCACGCAGATCTCGCTGCCCGGCCGCTTCCTGGTGTACGTCCCCGCGGGCGGCGCCACCGGCATCTCCCGCAAGCTGCCGGAGAACGAGCGCCGCCGGCTCAAGGACATCCTCAAGCGGATCGTCCCGGAGGACGCGGGTGTGATCATCCGCACCGCCTCCGAGGGCATCGGCGAGGAGGAGCTCGGCCGCGACGTCGACCGCCTGAAGGCCCAGTGGGACATCATCAAAGAGAAGGCCGACGCCGGCTCCGGCCGCAAGGGCGGCGCGCCGACCATGCTCTACGAAGAGCCGGACCTGCTGGTCAAGGTCGTGCGTGACCTCTTCACCGAGGACTTCACCAAGCTGGAGATCCAGGGCAACCGGTCCTGGGACACCATCGACGACTACGTCCGGCACGTCGCGCCGGAGCTGGGCGAGCGCCTCAAGCGCTACACCGGCACCGGCGACGCCTTCGCCGACCACCGGATCGACGAGCAGATCACCAAGGCCCTCGACCGCAAGGTCTGGCTGCCCTCGGGCGGGTACCTGGTCATCGACCGCACCGAGGCGATGACGGTCATCGACGTCAACACCGGCAAGTTCACCGGCTCGGGCGGCAACCTCGAGGAGACGGTGACCCGCAACAACCTGGAGTCGGCGGAGGAGATCGTCCGCCAGCTGCGGCTGCGGGACATCGGCGGCATCATCGTGATCGACTTCATCGACATGGTGCTCGAGTCCAACCGTGAGCTGGTGCTGCGCCGCCTCACCGAGTGCCTCGGCCGCGACCGCACCCGCCACCAGGTCGCCGAGGTCACCTCGCTGGGCCTGGTGCAGATGACCCGCAAGAAGATCGGCACCGGGCTGCTCGAGGCGTTCTCGACGCCGTGCGAGCACTGCAAGGGCCGCGGCGTGGTCGTCTCGACCGAGCCGCAGCGCACGGCCGGCGGCACCGCCGCCCACTCTCCCAGCGGCAACGGGGGCAACGGCGGCAACAGCGGCAACGGTGGCGGTGGCAGCAACGGCGGCAACGGCGGCGGGGAGAAGAGCTCCCGCCGGTCGCGCGGCCGCGGTGGCAAGGGCGAGGAAGCCGCCAAGGAGCAGGCCGAGGCCGCCAAGGCCGAGGTGCACGCCGTCCCGCCGCCGGAGAAGCGCGAGTCGATCGCGTCCGCGGTGGCGGCGATGGCCAACGCGTCCAAGGCCGCCAAGGAGCAGCCGCACGAGCACGGTGCCCTCAACGGCAACGGGCCCGTCCCGGAGGTGACCGACACGGCGGAGGCCGGTCAGGCCACCGAGACGCCGGACGAGGCCGTGGTGGCCCCGGAGCCGGCGACCGAGGTCGCGGACGTCCCGGTGACCACCGAGGCGGACGAGACGCCGGCGCCGCTCGAGGAGCCGCCGGCCGTCGAGCGTTCGTCGGCGCCCGAGCCGGCGGAAGAGCCCGTCACAGAGTCTTCGGAGGCCGCTGAGCCGGTCGCCGAACCCGAGGTCAGCGTGCCCGAACCGGCCGTGCGCTCCACCCGGCGCCGTCCGCGCCGGGCCGCGTCACGCCCGGCCGGGCCGCCGGTGAAAGCCTCGGAGCAGAGCGCTAACTGAACACCAGGGGGACCCCGGTGGTAACGCACCGGGGCACCCCACGTAACCTGTAGTACGGCCTACCACCAGAGTAGGCCGCCTGCGTGAGTGCAGGACCGCCTTCCCGGAGGCGGGCCGATCGCGCGGGGCCCCCACCCATTGTCGAGTAATGCAGGAGACTTCCGTGTCGGCGTACGCGATCGTCAAGACCGGCGGCAAGCAGTACAAGGTTGCCGTCGGCGACGTGGTCGAGGTCGAGAAGCTCGAGGGCGAGCCGGGCACCGAGCACATTCTCCCCGCCGTGTTGTACGTAGACGGTGGCGATGTCACCACGGACGTGGACGCGCTGGCGAAGGTCTCGGTCACCGGCAAGGTCGTCGAGCAGACCAAGGGTCCGAAGATCCGGATCCACAAGTTCAAGAACAAGACGGGCTACCACAAGCGTCAGGGTCACCGGCAGAAGCTGACCCGCGTCGAGGTCACCGCCATCTCCATCTGAGGACTTTCCGGATCTTCGCAAGACTGACTGCGATCTTCAAAGAAGGGCATTCGCCATGGCACACAAGAAGGGTGCGTCCAGCTCCCGCAACGGTCGTGACTCGAACGCGCAGCGCCTCGGCGTCAAGCGCTTCGGCGGCCAGGAAGTCAACGCCGGCGAGATCCTGATCCGCCAGCGTGGCACCAAGTTCCACCCCGGCGTGAACGTCGGCCGTGGCGGCGACGACACGCTGTTCGCCCTGGCCGCCGGTGCGGTCCAGTTCGGCGAGAAGCGTGGTCGCAAGACGATCAACATCGTCGTGCCAGTCGAGGCCTGAGTCTTCGGTTCTCGACGCTAGACCTCGAACGAGGGGTGGGACCGGAATATCCGGTGCCACCCCTCGTTTGTTTTGTGTATCCCCTGCTCGCGAATGAAAGAGGCAAGTCATGGCGTCCCGTTTCGTGGACCGCGCGGTGATCCACCTGACCGCCGGTGACGGTGGGAACGGCTGCGCCTCGGTGCACCGCGAGAAGTTCAAGCCCCTCGGTGGCCCGGACGGCGGCAACGGCGGCAACGGCGGTGACGTCCTGCTGGTCGTCGACCCGAACGTGCACACCCTGCTCGACTTCCACTTCCGCCCGCACGCCAAGGCGGGCAGCGGCAAGCTGGGTCAGGGCGGCGACCGCGCGGGTGCGGCGGGGGAGACCCTGGTGATGAAGGTGCCGTCCGGCACCGTCGTGTTCACCGAAGACGGCGAGATGGTCGCCGACCTGATCGGCCCGGGCACCACGTTCGTCGCGGCGCAGGGCGGCCGCGGTGGCCTCGGCAACCGCGCGCTGTCGTCGAAGGCGCGCAAGGCGCCCGGGTTCGCGCTGCTGGGCGAGCCGGGCGAAGCCCGCAACCTCGTGCTGGAGCTGCGTTCGGTCGCCGACGTTGGCCTGCTCGGCTTCCCGTCCGCCGGCAAGTCTTCGCTGATCTCGGTGCTGTCCGCGGCCAAGCCGAAGATCGCCGACTACCCGTTCACCACGCTCGTGCCGAACCTCGGCGTGATCACCGGTGGCGACACCGTCTTCACGATGGCCGACGTCCCCGGCCTGATCCCCGGCGCGTCCGAAGGCAAGGGCCTCGGGCTCGACTTCCTGCGCCACATCGAGCGCTGCGCGGTGCTGGTGCACGTCGTCGACTGCGCGACGCTGGAGCCCGGCCGCGACCCGGTGTCCGATGTGGACGCGCTGGAGCTGGAGCTCTCGAAGTACACGCCGGGCCTCGGCGGGAAGCTCGAAGAGCGCCCGCGCGTGGTCGTCCTCAACAAGATCGACGTCCCGGAAGCCGCCGAGCTCGCCGAGTTCGTCCGGCCGGAGTTCGAAGCCCGTGGTCTCCAGGTGTTCGAGATCTCCACGGCGTCGCGCAAGGGCCTGCGTGAGCTGACCTTCGCGCTCGCCAAGGTGGTCGAGGAGTACCGCGAGATGCAGCCGGTGCTGGAGCCGGAGACGATCGTGCTGCGGCCCCTCGCCGTCAACGACGAAGGGTTCACCGTCGAGGTCGATCCGGAAGAAGAGGGCGCCTTCATCGTGCGCGGCTCGCGCCCGGAGCGGTGGATCCGCCAGACGAGCTTCGGCAACGACGAAGCCGTCGGCTACCTCGCCGACCGCCTCAACCGCCTCGGCGTCGAGGACAAGCTGGCGAAGCTCGGCGCGCGCCCGGGCAGCCCGGTCACGATCGGCGACGTCCAGTTCGAGTGGCAGCCGTCGACACCGAGCGTCGCGATGCACCTGTCCGGCCGCGGCACCGACGTCCGGCTCGAGAACCACGACCGGATCGGCGCGTCCGAGCGCAAGGAAGCCCGCCGGATCCGGCGTGACGGCCCGGACGAGCCGGAAGGCGCCGACGGGGACCTGGACGCGTGAGCGGCACGCGGGAGGCGATCGCCGCCGCCCGGCGGCTGGTGGTCAAGGTCGGTTCCTCGGCGCTGACCACCGCGGGCAGCGGCCTCGACGCGGCCCGGCTCGACGCGCTGGTCGACGCGATCGCCGAGCGGGTCGGCCGGGACACGCAGATCGTGCTGGTCTCCTCCGGCGCGATCGGCGCCGGCCTGGCGCCGCTTTCGCTCGGCAAGCGGCCGAAGGACCTCGCCACCCAGCAGGCGGCGGCGAGCGTCGGGCAGCTCGCCTTGGCGCACGCCTACGCCGAGTCGTTCGGGCGGTATTCACTCACGGTCGGGCAGGTGCTGCTCACCTCCGACGACGTCGTGCGCCGTTCGCACTACCGCAACGCGCAGCGGACGTTCTCGCGGCTGCTGGCGCTCGGCGCGGTTCCGGTGGTCAACGAGAACGACACGGTGGCCACCGAGGAAATCCGCTTCGGCGACAACGACCGGCTCGCCGCCCTGGTGGCGCACCTGATCGGCGCCGACGCCCTGATCCTGCTGTCCGATGTGGACGGTCTGTACGACGGCGACCCGCGCGAGGGCGCCACCCGCAAGCTCGCCGAGGTGCTCTCGGAGTCCGATGTGGACGGTATCTCGGTCGGCATGTCCAGCTCCGGGCTGGGCACGGGCGGCATGGTGTCCAAACTGGCTGCGGCCCGCACCGCGGCGGGGGCGGGCATCCCGGTCCTGCTCGCGGCGGCGTCGGAGGCGTCCCCGGCCTTGACGACGGCGTCGCCGGGAACCGCGTTCGCGCCGGCGGACACCCGCCTGTCGGCCCGCCGCTTCTGGCTGGGCTACGCGGCGGATACCACGGGCAAGCTCCGCATCGACGACGGCGCGGTGACGGCGGTGGTCCGCCGCCGCAGGTCCCTGCTGGCGGCCGGCATCGTCGGCGTCGAGGGCGACTTCCAGGCCGGCGACGTCGTCGACCTGGTCGACACGAAGGACCGCGCGGTGGCGCGTGGAGTGGTGGCGTTCGACGCGGCCGAGCTGCCGGACCTGATCGGCCGCTCGACCCCCGAGCTGCCGCCGGAGCAACGACGCGAGGTCGTGCACGCCGACGACCTCGTCCCGCTGCGCCGCTGAAAGCCGCTGATCGGGGACCTGTCCCGAACGCCCCGTTCTAGGCTCCGCGCATGACCGGCCCCGCCGACATCCTCCGCACCGCCGCGCGGCGCCACCCCGACCGGACCGCGCTCGTCACCGCGACGCGCACGCTGACCTATCGCGAGCTGGACGCGGCCGCGGCGGCCGTGGCCGGCGGCCTGCGTGACCGCGGCATCACCCCCGGCGACGTCGTGACGCTCTACGCGCCCAACCGCTGGGAATGGCTGGCCGCCTACCACGGCGTCCTGCGGGCCGGCGCGCTCGTCAACCCGGCCAACGCCCTGCTCACCGCCGAAGAACTCGGCTACGTCACCCAGGACTGCCGGGCCGCGGCCGTGATCACGACCAGCGCGCTGCGCGAGCGGGTCACCGGCGTCGAGCTCGTCGTGGACCTCGACAACGGCGAAGACGCCGTCCCGTTCGCGGACCTGCTCGAAGCGGCCCCCCGGGAACCGGTCGACGTGGACGGTCCGTGCACCATCGCCTACACCTCCGGCACCACCGGCCACCCGAAAGGCGCGGTGCAGAGCCACTACGGCGTCCTGGTCAACTGCGCGCTCACCGCCACGATGCACGCCCGCCGTGAAGACGACGTCGTCGTCACCGCGTTGCCGCTCCCGCACGTCTACGGCAACGTCGCCGTGCACAGCACGTTCTGCGCCGGCGGAACCGTGGTGCTGCGCGAACGGTTCTCACCCGGAGACGTCTTCGCCGCGATCGAAGAGCACCGCGCGACCATCTTCGAAGGCGTGCCCGCGATGTACGCGATGCTGCTCGCCGACCCGGCCCTCGCGCGCGCGGACCTCTCGTCGCTGACCCGCAGCACGGTCGGCGGCCAGACGATCGCCGTCACGACCATGCGGGCCTGGCAAGAGCGCAGTGGCGCGCCGCTGCTGCAGGTCTGGGGGATGACCGAACTGTCCGGGCACGCCACCACGCACAGCCCGCACGCGCCCGAGGTCCTCGGCTCCATCGGCGTCGCCTACCCCGGCGTGCAGATCCGCGTCGCCGACCTCGACGATCCGGCCCGCGACGCGCCGGACGGCGTCCGCGGCGAGCTGATGGTGCGCGGGCCCGTCGTGATGCTCGGGTACCACGACCGGCCCGAAGCCACCGCCGAGACGATCGACGCGGACGGCTGGCTGCGCACCGGCGACCTCGGCTACCGGGACCCCACCGGCCACCTGTTCGTCGTCGACCGCAAGAAGGACCTGATCATCACCGGCGGCTACAACGTCTACCCGGCCGAGATCGAGCGGGTGCTCGCCGGGCACCCGGCCGTCGCGATGGTCGCCGCCGGGCCGGTGCCGGACGCCGTCAAGGGGGAGCTGGCCTGCGCGTACGTCGTCCTGCGCCCCGGCGAGACCGCCACGGCCGACGAGCTGATCGCGTTCACGACCCCGCACCTCGCCCCGTACAAGCGGCCGCGGCTGGTCCGGTTCGTCGACCGGCTGCCCGCGACACCGTCGGGGAAGATCAAGCGGCGCGAGCTGGCCGGGCTGTGAGACCGCGCTCAGCCCCGGCCGGCCAGCTGCGCGCCGAGCTGGTCGAAGAAGACCCGCGTCCCGGCTTCCAGCGCCGCGAAGTGCTCGTCGGTCACCACGCCGGTCTGCCGGAACTCCTGGCGGGTGCCGCCGTCGACCTCCGTCAGCGTCACGGTCATCTCGGTGCGCATCGGCTCGTCCGGCGACGGGTCGTCGCTGAGCCCGAGCACCAGCCGTTCACCCGGGACGACGTCGACGTAGAACCCGGCGAACGGCATGGTGAAGTCGCCGGCCTCGGACGACTGCTTCGCGGCGAACCGGCCGCGCGGCTCGACCTCCATGACCAGGTCGTGGGTGCGGAAGCCGGGGCCGACCCACCAGCTCGCGAACCGCGCAGGGTCGGTCCACGCCGCCCACACCTCGTCGCGGGACACCGGGAAGGTGTCGGTGAGCACCAGCTCGTGCGGCGTTTCCACAGTTTCCACTGTTTCCATTTCGGACATCCGGACCACTCCTCAGGTTCTTCGGTTACCGGAGCCACCTTCGCCGGACGGCCCATCCGGCCGCTATCGATCCGCTATGGACGACACTGGTGGCGATGACCGAGCCCGCCACGCCGCCGCGACTCCGCCTGCTCGGACCCGCCGAGCTCGGGTCCCCGGCCACGCCCGTGGGCAGCCCACGCGAGTCGGTCGTGCTCGCCGTGCTCGCGCTCGACGCCAACCGCGAGGTCGGGGCCGACCGGCTGGTCGACGCGCTCTGGGGCGAGCAGCCGCCGGCGACGGCCCGATCGCAGGTCCAGATCTGCGTGTCCGCGCTGCGCCGCCGGCTGCGGGATGCCGGCGGGTTCGCGACGATCACCACCCGCGCGCCGGGCTACCGGCTCGACGTCGCCGCCGGAGACCTCGATCTGACGCGGTTCGCGGAGCTGGCCGTGCGGGCCCGGACGGACGACGACGCCTGCGAAGCGGCGCTCGCGTTGTGGCGCGGTCCCGCGTTCGCCGGCCTGGACAGCGATGCGCTGACCCGCGCGGCCACCCGGCTCGCGGAACGCCGGCTGGACCTGGTCGAGCAGCGCGTCCGGGCCCGGCTCGAGCGCGGCGACGACGTCCTGCCCGAGCTCACCGCCCTGGTCGACGAGCACCCGCTGCGGGAGCACCTGCACCTGCTGCTCATGCGGGCGCTGCACCGCGACGGCCGCCGGGCCGACGCGCTGACCGCGTTCCGGCGGGCGCGGGACGTCCTGGTCGACGAGCTCGGCGTCGAACCGGGCCCGGAGCTGCGTGACCTGCAGGCCGCGATCCTGGCCGGGGAGCGGCCGGCCGTGCGGGACGTCGTCGCGCCGCCCGTGCCGCGTCAGCTGCCCGCGCCCGCCACCAACTTCACCGGCCGCGACGCCGCGTTGCGCGCCATCAGCGCGCGGTTGTGCGGTCCCGCCGACCCGCAGACGCCGTTCGCGGTCCGGGTCGTCGGGATCTCCGGCGCCGGCGGCGTGGGCAAGTCGGCGCTGGCGGTGCGGGCCGCGCACGAGCTCGCCGCGCAGTTCCCGGACGGGCAGCTCTACGCCGACCTGCACGACGACTCGGCCGAGGACAGCACGACCTGGTCGGCGCGGGTGCTCGGCAGTTTCCTGCGCGCTCTGGGCATGGCCGAGGAGCTGCTGCCCCGCGATCCGCGCGAACGCGCCGAGCTGTACCGCACGCGGCTGGCCGACCGGCGGGTCCTCGTCGTGCTCGACGGCGTCCGGCGGGAGGCGGACGTCCTGCCGTTGCTGCCCGGCTCGGCCGGCTGCGCGGTCCTCACGACGTCACGGGCGCGGCTCACCGGCCTGCCCGGCGCGGCCGGCGTCCAGCTCGACGTGCTCGAGGAGGACGTCGCGCTGCGGCTGCTCGCGACGTTCGTCGGCGACGAACGGCTGAGCGCCGAACCGGAGGCGGCCGAGGCGCTCGTCGCCGCGTGCGACCGGCTGCCGCTCGCGCTGAGCATCGCCGGGGCGAAGCTCGCGTCCCGCGACCACTGGGCGCTCGGCGACCTGCTGGACCGGCTGACCGACGAGAAACGGCGGCTGGACGAGCTGTCCTTCCGCGGGGTCCAGCTGCGGTCGACGATCGCGTTGTCCTACCACGGCTTGAGCGACCCGGCCCGGTCCCTGTTCCGCCGGATGGCCACCCCACGGCACCCCGACCTGCCACACTGGGCGCCGGGCGCGCTGCTGGACCTCCCGCACGTCGCGGCCGAAGACGCGCTCGCGGAACTGCTCGAAGCCAACCTGATCGCCGACGGCGCCCCGCCCTCGGCGTTGTCCCGGCGCTGGCGGTTCCACGACCTCGTGCGCGTCTTCGCGACCGAGCGCGCGGCGGCCGAGGACAGCGTCGCCGAGCACGCGGCGGCCCTGCGCCGCCTCGGCTCCGGCTGGCTCGGCCTCGCCGAGCAGGCCCAGCGCCCCGAGTTCGGCGATCGCCTCGACCTGCGCGGGACCGCGCCCCGCCGGGAGCCGCCGGCCTCGGCGACGGCCGCCGTCCGCCGGGCGCCGTTGCAGTGGGTCGACGAAGAGCGCTTCGCGCTCGTCACGGCCGTGCGGGAAGCGGCGGCCGCGGAGTGGGACGACCTGTGCTGGGAGCTGGCCGTCACGGCCGCGGCGCTGTTCGAGATCCGCGGCTACTTCGACGACTGGCGGGAGATCGCGCAGCTCGCGATCACGTCGGCGGACCGGGCAGGTGACGCGGTCGGCGCCGCCGCGGCCCGCTATTCGCTGGGCGCCCTGCTCGTCCACCAGGGCCGCCCCGACGACGCCGCCCGGCTCCTCGAACCCGCGCTGGCTGGGTTCCGCGCCGCCGGGATCGGCCACGGCGTCGGCGCGACGCTCCGGCAGCTGGCCACGGTCCGGCGGCTGAACGGCGACCTCGCCGCGGCCCGGGCCTGCGCCACCGAGGCGTTGCCGCTCCTGCACGCGGCCGGCGACCGCAGCGGCGAAGCACACGCGCGGTCCGAACTCGCCCGCCTCGACCTCGACGCTCGCGCGCTCGGTGACGCCGCCGGCCAGGTGGCCGAGGCGCTGCGGCTCGCGCGGGACGCGGGTGCGTCACGCACCGAAGCGCAGATCCTCTACCGCAGCGCCGACGTCGACCTCGCCGCCGGCCGGGTCGGCGCCGCCGGGGTGGCGGTGGACCGGGTCCTGGAGATCGCTTCCGGTCTGGGGGACCGGATCGGCGTCGGGTACGCGTTGTTCGGTCAGGGCCGGGTCGCCGTCGCGGCGGGAGACGCCGTCACGGCCACCGCCCGGTTCACCGAGGCGGTCACCGTGGCCGGCGTGACCGGCGACCGGCACCTGCAGGCGCGGGCGCACCGGCGGCTCGGCGAGCTGGCCGGGGACGCCGTGACGGCCGCGGAGCACGCTCGCCAGGCCGAGCTGCTCCTCGCCGACGTCGCGCAGCACGCGAGCGGCGGCCGATAGCGCGTCGATAGCCCACCGGAAGCGTTGCCGCCGAATCTCGGGGCCCTGCAACCGAACCCGGGAGACTCCGATGCGCAAGATCGTCAACTCGACCTACGTGACCCTCGACGGCGTCGTCTCCGAGCCGCACCTGTGGTCCCTGGACTACTTCGACGAGGCCGCCGGCGCGTTCGCGCTCGACCAGCTGCGCGCCAGCGACGCCCTGCTGATGGGCCGGGCCACCTACCACAGCTTCGCCGAAGCGTGGCCGGCCCGCAGCGGTGACGAGTTCAGCGACACCATGAACAAGATGGCCAAGTACGTCGCCTCGACCACCCTGACCTCGCCGGAGTGGAACAACACGACCGTGCTGACCGGTGACCTGCCCGATGCCGTGCGGGAGCTGAAGCAGGCACCGGGCGCGGACATCCTGGTGTACGGCTACGGTCCCGTCGCCCGCACGCTCGTCACGCACGGGCTGCTCGACGAGCTGCGGCTGTGGATCCACCCGGTGCTGCGCGGCGCCGGCGAGCAGCTCTTCGGCGCGGGCGTCACCGGGATGTTCGGCAAGGTCGAGACCCGCACGTTCGCGAGCGGCACGGTGGTCCTCGTCCTGTCCGAGCCCCGGAGCTGACGGCTTGGGGTGCGTCAGCCGACGGACACCAGGTGGGCGCCGCCGTCGGCTTCCAGCACGGTGCCGCTGAGGTTGGGGTTGGTCGCCGCCAGGGCGACCACCTCGGCCACGTCGTCGGCGGTCGCGACCCGCCGCACCGGCACCTGCGCGGCCGTCTGGGCGAAGAACCCGGCCCGCATCTCGGCCGGGAACCCGCTCCACCACGCCGTGTCGACGACGCCGGGGGAGACGGCGTTGACGCGGCGCGGCGCCAGCTCGACGGCCAGGGGCTTGACCAGGGCTTCGACCGCCGCGTTGAGCGCGCCGATCCCGGCCGTGCCGGGCATCGAGGCCCGGGCGCTGATCGCGCCGAGCAGGGTGATCGAGCCGGCCTCGGCCAGGTGCGGCAGGACGGCCTGGATCGTCGTCAGGTGCGCCCAGAACTTCGCGTCGAAGGCGCGGCGCAGCATCGCCAGGTCCAGCTCGGCGATCGGCCCCAGGCCTTCGGTGCCGGACAGGCTCACCACCAGTACGTCGATGGTGCCGAGCGACCCGGCCAGCGCGGCCATGGCCGCGGCATCGCCGCCGTCGGCCCGGTGCCCGGTCAGCCGCGGGTCGCTCGCGGCGACGTCGTCGAGGCGTTCCTTGCCCCGCCCGGTGATGTGGACGTCGTAACCCTGGTCGTGCAGCCGTCGCGCGGTCGCCAGGCCGATGCCCGAGGTGCCGCCGGCGACAAGAGCGATACTCATGCTTCCTCATTTCGAACCGGTACGTCTCGTTTCGAAATTGACGGTACCATCGGATCCCATGACCGACCAGTCCCGTCCCGGCCGCAAGCGCAGTGAGCAGAGCAAGCTGGCGATCCTCGTCGCGACGCTCGAACTGGTCGCCGAGTCGGGTTACGGCGCGCTGACCGTCGAAGGCATCGCCGCGCGTTCGGGCGTCGGCAAGCAGACGATCTACCGCTGGTGGCCGTCGAAGGCCGACGTGCTCCTGGACGCGCTCGCGACGAAGGCGGACCTGCAGGTCCCGATCCCCGACGAGGGGTCGTTCCGCGCCGACCTCGCGCTCTTCCTCGACCGCACCTACGCGCTGGACACGAAGTCGCAGGTCGCGGACACCCTGCGGGCGCTGATGGCGCAGGCGCAGATCGACCCGGAGTTCGGCAAGCGCTTCCGCGAAGACTTCCTGGTCCGCCGCCGCGACGCGCTCGGCGAGATCGTCGAGCGCGCCCGCGGGCGCGCCGAACTCCCGCCCGGGGTCACCCCCGGCACGGTGATCGACGTCGTGTTCGGCACGCTCTGGTACCGGCTCCTGGCGACCCTCGAGCCGATCGGCCCCGGCCTGGCCGACGAACTGGTGGCGCTGCTGGCGCCTACGTCCCGCTGATCCGGTCCGGCTTGATCGTCAGCAGCAGCCGCGTCTGGTCGCGCCCGCCCCACCAGGGGTACGGCCCGCCGAGGTACCGCTGCGCCAGCTTCTCGATGTGCTCGACGGCGCCGTCTTCGGTCATTTCGACGACCTGGCCGCGGATCGCGTAGTAGCGCGACGGCCGCTCGCGGTCGGCGACGTTGAGCGCCACCCGCGGGTCACGCTCGATGTTGCGCTGCTTCTGGTGGCCCAGCACGGTGTTCACCAGGACGTGCGTGCCGTCGGTGTCCACCCAGGTCTGGGTGAGCTGCGGCGAGCCGTCCGGCATCGACGTCGCCAGGAAGCAGAGGCTGGGCTCGCGCAGCAGGGCGAGCAGGTCGCCGGGCAGTTCCACAGTGGTCTCCCGCTAGAGCTGGTCGGGCGCGTCGATGCCGAGCAGGGAAAGCCCGAGCGCGAGCGTGTGCGCCGTCAGCGTAGTCAACCGCAGCCGGGACGCGCGCAGCTCGGGGGTCGGTGCCTTGAGGACCGGACAATCGTCGTAGAACCGGGAAAACGAGACCGCGGTCTCGTAAAGGTACGTGCAGAGCTTGTGCGGAGCGTACGCGCTCGTCGCGGCCTGGAGGGCTTCGCCGAACCGCAGCAGCTTCAGCGCGAGCGCCCGTTCCGCCGGCTCGTCCAGCAGGATCCGCGTGCCTTCGGGTTCGCCGCCCGCCTTGCGCAGGATCGAGCGCGTCCGCGCGTGTGCGTATTGGAGGTACACCGAGGTGTTGCCCTCCTTGGCGAGCATGCGGTCCCAGGCGAAGACGTAGTCGCGCTCGCGGTCGCCGGAGAGGTCGGCGTACTTGACCGCGCCGATGCCCACCGCGCGGGCGACCGCGGCCTGCCCGGCCGCGTCGAGCTCACTGCGTTCGGCGACGACCACGGCGGCCTGCGTCACGGCTTCGGTGAGCAGGTCGACCAGCTTGATCGTCTCGCCGGCCCGCGTCCGCATCGTCTTGCCGTCCGCGCCCAGCACGGTGCCGAAGCCGACGTGCTCGGCGTGCCCGGTCAGCCAGCCCGCCGTGCGGCAGATGGAGAAGACCATCGCGAAGTGCTGCGCCTGCGGAGTCCCGACGACGTAGAGCAGGTCGGTCGCGCCGCGCTCGGTCGTCCAGTACCGGACGGTGGCCAGGTCCGTGGCGGCGTAGCCGTAGCCGCCGTCGCGCTTGCGGACGATCAGCGGCAGCCGGTCGCCTTCCCGGTTGCGGAACCCCTCCGGGAACACGCAGACGGCGCCGTCGCTGAGTTCGGTCAGCCCGGCCGCTTCGAGATCGTCGACGACCGCGGCGAGGTACGGGTTGTAGAAGCTCTCGCCGTAGATGTCCTTGTCCGTCAAGGAGATCCCGAGCAGGGCGTAGACCTCGTCGAAGTGCCGGGTCGACTCGTCGACGAGGGTCTGCCACACGGCGAGGGTGTCTTCGTCGCCGCTCTGCAGCAGCACGACGCGGGTGCGCGCCCGCGTCGCGAATGCTTCGTCGCTGTCGAACTTCCGGCGCGCTTCGCGGTAGAACGCGTCGAGGTCGGCGATCGCGCGCTGCTCGGACGGGACGTCGAGCAGGTGCTCGATGAGCATGCCGAACGGCGTACCCCAGTCGCCGAGGTGGTTGTGCGGCAACACTTCGTGGCCCGCGAAGCGCAGCAGGCGCGCGAGGGCGTCGCCGATCACGGACGAGCGCAGGTGCCCGACGTGCATCTCCTTCGCGACGTTCGGGCTGCTGTAGTCGAGCGCGATCGTGCGCGGCCCGGCCGTCTTCGGCACGCCGAGCCGCGCGTCGCCGAGCACCGCGGCCGTGCGCGATTCCAGCCAGTCCTTGCGCAGCACGAAGTTGAGGAAGCCCGGCCCGGCGATTTCGGGCGGCTCCGCGATCCCGTCCAGCTCCACGGCGCCGGCGATCAGCGTCGCGACCTCGCGCGGCGGCCGGCCGAGCTTCTTGCCGAGGCTCATCGCGAGGTTGGCCTGGTAGTCGACGCCGTCACGCGGCGACGCCTGGACCAGCGCCTGCTCCGGCGTCAGTTCCACGTCCAGGGCCCGGCCGGCGGCGGCCACCACGCGGCGCGCCAGCTCCTCGGTAACGTCGGCGGTGTGCACGGTGTCCCTCCTTCGGGCTCGGTCAGCGGAAGCCTCAACTGCTTGAGGGGGTCAGTGTGGCGAAGCCCCCGGCACGGGGCGGAGCCCCGGATGTCACAGCCTAGCGAGCGCGACCGACCGGCGACGAAGGGATTACCCCAGCTCGCTGCCCTTCGTCTCCGGCAGGGTCAGGATCACGGCGAACGCGATCGCGGCACCGGCGGCGACATACCAGAAGTAGAGCGTCGGCGAGATCGCGCCGAACACCGTGATGAGCAGGGGAGCGGTCCCGCCGAAGACGGCGACGGTCAGGTTGTACCAGGCGCCGATCCCCAGCCCGCGCAGCTCGGTGGGGAACAGCTCGCTCATGATCGCGGGCGCGATCGACGTCATCGCCGTGTACAGCCCGAGCCCGACGCAGAACACGACGAGCAGGCCGCCGACGTCCGGACCGATCAAAGTGGACAGTGGCACGATCACGACGGCGGTCGCCGCGGACCACACGAGCAGCTGCGGCTTCCGCCCGACCCGGTCCGCGAGCGCGCCCATCGGGTACTGCAGCGCGATGAACAGCACCGTGCCGACGGACAGCGCGAGGAACACGGCGCCGGCGTCGGCGTGCCGGTTCTTCACCGCGAACGACGTGAGCGCGCTGAAGAACGTGTAGTAGCAGAGCGTCGAGAGCATGGAGAACCCGACGAGCCGGCCGACGGCCTTCGGGTGGTGCGTCAGCGTGGTCAGCAGCGGCCGCTCGAGCTTGCGCGCCTTGGTCTTCGTCTGCTCGAACAGCTCGGTCTCGGCGAGGCTGCGGCGCAGCCACAGTCCGACCATGCCGAAGACGCCGCCCAGCAGGAACGGCAGCCGCCAGCCCCAGGACGCGAGCTGCGCCTTGTCGAGCGTCCGCGACAGCACGAACCCGAGCACGGTCGCGACGAGCACCGCGGAGCCGGTCGAGATGTAGAAGAACGCCGAGTACCGGCCCCGCCGCGCGGCCGGCGCGATCTCGCCCAGGTAGGCCGACGCGTTCGACACCTCACCGCCGAGCGAGAGCCCCTGCGCGATCCGGGCGAGCAGCAGCAGGAGCGGCGCGAGCCAGCCGACCTGCGCGAACGTCGGCAGCACGCCGATCGCGACCGAGCCGCCCGCCATGAGCACGATGGTGAGGATCATGGCGGGCTTGCGGCCGCGGGTGTCGGCGAAGCGCCCGAGCAGGACACCGCCGAGCGGGCGGAAGAAGAACGCGAGCGCGTAGGTGGCGAACGTGTTGATCAGGGCGAGCGTGTCGTTGCCGGACGGGAAGAACGCGCCGGCGAAGTAGATGCTGAACGTCGCGTAGATCGTCCAGTCGAACCACTCCAGCGCGTTGCCCGCGCTCGCCGCGAACAGCTTGCGCACCGGCAGCCGGTGCTGGACCCGCACGGTCATGGCAGCCTCCACGTCCCCCGAAGGTGGAACGCGACTTTGCCACATCCCCCCGCAGTACGAAAGATCCCGACCGCCCGATTCAGTCGGCGGAACCCGCCGTCTGCTCGACGGCCCAGCTCAGCGCCTTGTCGGCCACCTCCCCAACCCGACCCTCCAGGTACGCGACCCGACCCTCCAGGTACGCGAGCCGACCGCTCAGGTACGCGAGTTCGCTGTCTGGGTACGCGTGTCGTCCCTCTGATCACGCGTGATGCCTCCCCAATCACGCGCGATGCCCGCCCGAACACGCGAGAACCGCCTTCGAAAACGCGAGATCCGCGCGCAATCACGCGAGTTCCGCCGCCGGTCACGCGAAATCGGGGCTCAAGCACGCGCGTCGGCCCGCCCGCCAGTACGCCTCCTCAGCAGAATCCGCCAGGCGCCTCGGGATCAGGCCGTGCTGGCCAGCGCGAACGGCAGCACCGCGGGCGCCCCGGCCCGCCGCAGCAGCCGTGTCGCCAACGTCATCGTCCAGCCGGTGTCGATGACGTCGTCGACCAGCAGGATCGGCCCCGTGGGCAACGCCGCGGCCAGGTCGGCCGGCATGCTCAGCCGCCGCCACAGGTCGGCGAGCCGTTGCGCGCTGTTCGCCTGGCGCGGCGGCGGGCCGTCCGCGTCGAGCGCCCCGAGGAAGTCGAGCTTGCCGATGTCCGCCAGCCGCGTCGCGAGGCTGTAGACCAGCCGCGG
Source organism: Amycolatopsis sp. cmx-8-4 (assembly GCF_046548675.1). Classification (NCBI taxonomy): domain Bacteria; kingdom Bacillati; phylum Actinomycetota; class Actinomycetes; order Pseudonocardiales; family Pseudonocardiaceae; genus Amycolatopsis; species Amycolatopsis sp. cmx-8-4. The sequence goes on along the minus strand of NZ_JAEBDZ010000010.1, from coordinate 32,291 downwards.
TCGCGACGACGACGGCACCGCGACCACCGCCACCGGCCGCTCCGACCACTGCCACCCGGCCAGCACCTGTACGCACGCCTTGAACACCGAGTCCGGCACGTCCGCGTCCTGCGCCGTCGGGCCGACGAGCTCCCGCAGCCGGTTGCCCCAGCCGACGTCCGTCAGCCGCCCGAGGACCTGCCCCGGTTCGGCCTGGTCGTCGGCGCCGATCCGGCCGGAGACCGGAACGTCCAAAGAGGACATCCCGGTGGGCCACTGCTTCCGCGGCGCGACCTCGACGCCCGGACGCTGCAGGCGTTCCCGCGTCGCGTTGACGACCTCGTCGGTCACCGACGTGTCCCAGTGCTGCCCGGTGCAGTTGTCGCACCGCCCGCACGGCGCCGCGTCGGGGTCGTCGAGCTGACGCCGCAGGTACTCCATCCGGCAGCTGCCGGTCGCCAGGTAACCGAGCATCGCTTCCTGCTCGCGGTCACGCGCTTCCGCGACGCGCTGGTAGCGGCTGCGGTCGTACTGCCAGTCTTCGCCCGTGCTCTCCCAGCCGCCCTTCACGCGCCGGACCGCGCCGTCGACGTCCAGCACCTTGAGCACCATTTCCAGGCGGGAGCGGGAAAGCTCCACCGACGGCTCGAGCGCGGCCGTCGAAAGTGGACGGTCGGCGTAGGCGAGCGAGTTCAGCACCTGCGTCACCCGCAGCTCGTCGGGGAACGCCAGCGACCCGAAGTACGCCCAGATCGCCCGGTCCTCCTCGCCGGGCAGCAGGACGACCTCCGCGCGCTCCACACCGCGCCCGGCGCGGCCGACCTGCTGGTAGTACGCGATCGGCGACGACGGCGCCCCGAGGTGCACGACGAACCCGAGGTCCGGTTTGTCGAACCCCATGCCCAGCGCCGACGTCGCGACCAGCGCCTTGACGCGGTTGCCGAGCAGGTCGTCCTCGGCCGCCTGCCGGTCGGCCGGGTCGGTCTTCCCGGTGTAGGCCGCCACCGGGTAGCCGCGGTCCTTCAGCAGGGAGGCGACGTCGTGCGCCGCCGCGACCGTCAGTGTGTAGATGATCCCCGACCCCGGCAGCTCGGCCAGGTGCTCCGCGAGCCACGCGAGCCGCGCCTGCGACGTCGGCAGCCGGCAGACCGACAGCCGCAGGCTCTCGCGGTCGAGGCTGCCGCGCAGCACGAGCGTGTCGCCGCCGCTGCCCATGCCCAGCTGCTCGGCGACGTCGGTGACGACGCGGTCGTTCGCCGTCGCGGTGGTCGCCAGCACCGGCACGCCGTCGGGCAGGTCGCCCAGCAGCGTGCGCAGCCGCCGGTAGTCCGGCCGGAAGTCATGGCCCCAGTCGGAGATGCAGTGCGCTTCGTCGACCACCAGCAGGCCGGTGCTCGCGGTCAGCTTCGGCAGCACGTTGTCGCGGAAGTCCGGGTTGTTCAGCCGTTCGGGGCTGACGAGCAGGACGTCGATCTCGCCGGCCGCGACCGACGCCTGGACGTGCTCCCACTCCTGCGGGTTCGCGGAGTTCATCGTCGCCGCGTGGATCCCGGCCTTCGCCGCCGCCGAGATCTGGTTGCGCATCAGGGCCAGCAGCGGCGAGACGATCACCGTCGGCCCGCTGCCCTGTTCGCGCAGCAGAGCCGTGGCCAGGAAGTAGACCGCCGACTTGCCCCACCCGGTGCGTTGCACGACGAGCGCGCGACGCCGCTCCGCGACCAAGGCCTCGATGGCCGTCCACTGGTCTTCGCGCAGCTTCGCCGAGTCGCCGGCGAGCGCCCGGAGAAGGGTCTCGGCGCGGTCGCGGAGTGCTGGGGTGGTGCTGGTGGTGTCCACGTCCCCACGTCTACCCCATGGCACCGACGAACCGGGAATCGGCGGCGGCGCGAACGGACCGTTCGTGTCGAATACCGGCCGTAATGTGAGCTGAATCACAGTTCCTGCACGGTCGGGCGAGGTGTGCTGCTGGACCGGACGGCCCACGGGTCCGGTGTATAGGCTCGGGTCCCATGTCACCACGGCGGATCGGGGTCATGGGCGGCACTTTCGACCCCGTGCACCACGGCCACCTCGTCGCGGCGAGCGAGGTCCAGTCCCGGTTCGGGCTCGACGAAGTGATCTTCGTGCCCACCGGGCAGCCCTGGCAGAAGACCGACCGCAAGGTCACCAAGGCCGAGGACCGCTACCTGATGACGGTCATCGCGACCGCGTCCAACCCGGTCTTCTCGGTCAGCCGCGTGGACATCGACCGCGCCGGCCAGACCTACACCGTCGACACCCTGCGCGACCTCCACGCCGAGTACCCCGACGACCAGCTCTACTTCATCACCGGCGCCGACGCGCTCGAGCAGATCCTCACCTGGCACAAGGCCGACGAGCTGTTCGACTTCGCGCACTTCATCGGCGTCACGCGGCCCGGCTACCGGCTCAATTCGCACCACCTGCCCAGCGGGAAGGTGAGTCTCGTCGAGGTCACCGCGATGGCGATTTCGTCCACCGGCTGCCGCGACCGCGTCGAGCGCGGGGAGCCGGTCTGGTACCTCGTTCCCGACGGCGTCGTCCGCTACATCACCAAGAAGGATCTCTACCGGAAGAGCGACTGAAGCACCGCTGGTCGCGGCGGGTACTCTTCTCGGGCGAACCCGATCCGGAAAAGGAGCACCGTGACAGCCACGTCCGAGGCACGAGAGCTGGCCGTAGCGGCCGCACACGCGGCGGCGGACAAGAAGGCCAGCGACGTCGTCGTGCTGGACGTGTCCGAGCAGCTCGTCATCACCGACGCCTTCGTCATCGCCTCCGCGCCCAACGAGCGCCTGGTCGGCGCGATCGTCGACAACGTCGAGGAGCAGCTGCGGGTGGCCGGGCACAAGCCGGTCCGCCGCGAAGGCGCCCGCGAGGGCCGCTGGGTCCTGCTCGACTACGTCGACGTCGTCGTGCACGTCCAGCACGTCGAGGAGCGCAGCTTCTACGGCCTCGAACGGCTGTGGAAGGACTGCCCGCGGATCGAGGTGGCCGGTCTCGAGGAGCCGCCCGCCGATGAGGACGCGGACGCCCGGTGAGCCCGCGGCGGCTGGTGCTCTGGCGCCACGGCGAGACGGACTACAACGCCGCCGGGCGGATGCAGGGTCACCTGGACTCGGCGCTGACCCCGGTCGGCTGGAACCAGGCTCGCTTCGCCGTCCCCGCGCTGGCCCGGTTCTCCCCGGACCTCGTGATCGCGTCCGACCTGCGTCGCGCGACCGACACGGCGACCGTGCTCACCGAAGCCATCGGCGTCCCGCTGCGCATCGACAAGCGGCTGCGCGAGACGCACCTGGGCGAGTGGCAGGGGAAGACCGGCGCCGAGGTCGACGCCGAGTACCCCGGTGAACGCGCCCGCTGGCGCACCGACGCGACCTGGGCCCCGCCGGGCGGCGAGAACCGGCTCGACGTCGCCGAGCGCGCCGGCGAGGTCGTGTCCGACCTGCAGCAGGCCAACTCCGACGTCGGCGACACCGTGCTGCTGGCCGCGCACGGCGGGCTGATCATCGCCCTCACAGCGGGGCTGCTGAAGCTGCCGGTCGAGATCTGGCCGTCCCTCGGCGGGATCGCCAACTGCCACTGGGTCGAGCTCGGCCTGCGCGACGGCAAGTGGCGGCTGCACGCCTACAACGCGGGGATGACCGGCTAGCCGATGGCCCCACACCTGTTGGTGTTCGGCGATTCGCTGAGCTTTCACGGCCCCGAGGGGCCCTGCGCCGCGGACGAACCGCGGCTGTGGCCGAACATCGCGGCGGCGGCCCTCGGCGGCACCGCCGACCTGGTCGCCGGGATCGGCTGGACCGCCCGCGACGTCTGGTGGTCGCTCACCGGAGATCCGCGCGTCTGGGCCGACCTGCACCACGTCGACGCCGTCGTGCTGGCGATCGGGAGCATGGACACGCTGCCTTCGCCGTTGCCGACCTACTTGCGCGGCGGGCTGAAGTACCTGCGCCCCGATTCGGTGCGACGGGTGGCGCGCAGGGCTTATCTCGCCGCGCAGCCGCGGTTGTCGGTCGCGTTCCGCGGCCGTCCGCGGGTGCTGCCGGTGAAGCTGACCGTGCAGTACCTCGACACCGCCGTGGAAGCGTTGCGTGTCCTGCGTCCCGAGCTGCCGATCTTCGGGATGCTGCCGTCGGTGCACCGGGCCGCGGCCTACGGCGGTGTGCACACCGCGCGGCCGGCTGCCGAGGCCGCGATGAGGGCCTGGGGCGCGCGCGCCGGCGTACCGTTGCTGGACCTGAAAGAGGTCGTCGGCGAGCACGTCCTGAGCGGCGAGGGCAACCCGGACGGCATGCACTGGGGCTGGGCCGGGCACGCCGCCGTGGGCGAGGCGATGTCCGTGTTGCTGGCCCCGGTGGCGACCCCCGGCCACGTAGGCTGACGGCGTGTCGGTCGCCGTAGTCACGGATTCCACCGCCCACCTGCCGGAGGGGTTCGCCGAACGGCACGAGGTCCGGGTGGTGCCGCTGCACGTCCTGGTCGACGGCGTGGTGTCGCTCGACGGCGTGGAAACCGGCCCGGCGGCGGTCGCCGAGGCGATGAGCCAGCGCAAGATCGTCACGACGTCCCGGCCGACCCCGGCCGAGTTCGCGAAGGAGTTCCGCGCGGCGCTCGCCGACGGCGCGGACGCGATCGTCTCCATCCACCTCTCCCGTGAGCTGTCGGGCACCTGGGAAGCGGCGGTACTGGCGGCCCAGGAGGTCGGGCCGGACCGGGTGCGCGTGGTCGACTCGCGCACGACCGCGATGGGCCTCGGGTTCGCCGCGCTGCACGCCGCGGACGCCGCGGCGGCCGGCGCGGATCCGAAGGCGGTCGAGGCGGCGGCGATGACCGCGGCCAAGTGCTCGTCGACGTTGTTCGTCGTGGAAACCCTGGAGTACCTGCGCCGCGGGGGCCGGATCGGCCCGGCGGCGGCGCTGCTCGGGACGGCGCTGGCGGTGAAGCCGGTGCTGCACATGTCCGACGGCCGGATCCTGCCGCTGGAGAAGGTCCGGACCATGAACCGGGCGATCGCGCGGCTGGTCGAACTGGCGGCCCGGGCCGCGGACGACGACGACGTCGAGCTCGCCGTCCACCACCTCGCGTCGCCGGACCGGGCGGTCGAGCTGGCGAACCGGCTGGAAGAAGCCGTGCCGCGGTCGGCGGGCTGCGTGGTCTCGGAGCTGGGCGCGGTGATCGGCGCGCACACCGGGCCCGGAGTGCTGGGCGTGGTCGTGCAGCGCACGGTGCCGGCCCGGCCGGAGGCCTGACCCTCCAGCATCTCATCCGGGTACGACGAAAACCGCCGTTCCCGGGCCCGGCCGGCGGCATCCGTCCACAACACCCCAGTTGTCCACAGGACGCGGCGCCACCCCTGTCGCCCGCCTCCCCGCGGCCCCTAACGTCGATCGTGTGTTCGAGCAGCCCGCCCGGGATCCGGGCCTCCCCGTCAACGACCGGCTCGCCTGGCTGGCCGACCAGCTCTCGCCCGACGCGAGCACGGTCGGGCCCGGCGGTCGGTTGGTCCGGCGCTGGCTGCCGGGCGGAGCGACCGGCGCGGGCCGGCGCCGCTGGGCGTTCGCCGGTGTCTTCGTGGCCGTCGTGGTGCTCGTCCTCGGCTCGGTCGCGCTGCTGGGCGGCCGTCCGGCGCCCGAGCCACCGCCTCCGCTGCCCAGCGCGAAACCCGCGGCCGAAGCTCCGGCCGCACCGAAGGCCGGTCTCGTCGTCAGCGTGATCGGCCGTGTCCGGTCGCCCGGCCTGGTCACCGTGCCCCAGGGATCCCGCGTCGCCGACGTGCTGCGCGCCGCCGGGGGAACCGACCCCGGCGCGGACCTCAGCGCCGTGAACCTCGCCCGCAAGGTGACCGACGGCGAGCAGCTCGCGGTCGGGATCCCGGCGCCCGTCGCACCGCCCGGTGCCCCCGAAGGCGGCGGCGGGAAGGTCGACCTCAACGCGGCGAGCCCGGACCAGCTGGACACCCTGCCCGGCGTCGGCGAGGTGATGGCCAAGCGGATCGTCCAGTGGCGCGCGGAGCACGGCGGCTTCACGAAAGTCGAGCAACTGCGCGACGTCGACGGCATCGGCGAAAGCAAGTTCGAGAAGCTCCGCGAGCAGGTGACGGTCGGATGAGCACCATTCCCACGACCGACACCCGGCAGGACATGCGGCTGGTCCCGGCGGCGCTCGCGTGCTGGCTCGCCGCCCTGGCCGGGCTGCTGCTCGGCTGGTGGACGGCGGTCGCCGTCGGTCTCGCCGCGGCCGTGCCGGCCGGGGTGCTGCTCTGGCGGGCGCGTGGCCGGGTGCGCGGCGCGGCGGCGGCGCTGCTGGTGCTCGGCCTGGTCGCCGCCGGTCCGATCGCCTGGCGGATCCACGACGCCGAGCGGGACGGCCTGCGTGCGGCCGCGGCCCAGGGACTGCCCGCGACGCTCAGGGTGGTCGTCGCGGAGCGGCCGAAGCCGGTGCGGAGCGCGGGGTACGCCGATCGGCAGGCGGGCGCCCGGTCCGTGGTCCTGTCCGCCGACGTGCGCACCGCGTCTGTCGACGGCCGGCCGGTCGTCTCGTCCGGGCGGGTCCTGCTGCTCGCGCCGGTCGCGGACTGGGCGGGCGTGCTGCCAGGCCAGGATGTTTCGGTGGCTGGCCTGCTGATGCCGCCGCGTGGCGCGGACCTGACCGTGGCGGTGCTGTCCGTGCGTGGCCCGCCGGGTGAGCCGGGCCCGGCGCCGTGGTGGCAGGAGGCCGCGGCCGGACTGCGAGCCGGCCTGCACGACCTGAGCCAGACCCTGCCGGAGGAACCCGCGGGCTTGCTACCGGGCCTGGTCCTGGGCGACACGAGCGGATTGTCCCCTCGGGTCGAGCAGGAGTTCGTCACGGCGGGGCTCGCTCACCTGACGGCGGTCAGCGGGGGAAACCTCGCGGTCGCGTGCGGCGCGGTCCTGCTTCTGCTGCGAGTGCTTCGACTGGGCCCGCGGTTGTCGGCCGTCGCGGCGGGCCTGTGCCTGGCCGGGTTCCTGGTCCTGGTCGGTCCCGAACCGAGTGTGCTGCGTGCCGGGGTCATGGCGGCGGTCGCGTTGCTGGCCCTGGCACTGGGCCGGCGGGGCTCGGCGCTGCCCGCGCTGGCCTTCGCGGTCTGCGTGCTGGTCGTGGCGGATCCGGCGATGGCCACGGACTTCGGGTTCGCGTTGTCGGTCTTCGCCACCGCCGGGCTCGTCCTGCTGGCTCCGCGCTGGGCGGGCGTGCTGGTCCGCCGCGGCGTCCCGCCGGGCTTCGCCGAAGGGCTGGCGATCCCGCTCGCCGCCTTCGTGGTGACGGCGCCGGTGCTGGCCGGGATGGCGGGCACGGTGAGCCTGGTGTCGGTGGTGACCAATGTCCTCGCCGCGCCCGTCGTCGCGCCGGCGACGGTGCTCGGGGTGCTGGCGACGGTCGTCGGGCCGTGGTGGCCGGGCGCCGGGACGTTCCTGGTGCACCTGGCCGGCCCGGAGGCCGAGTGGCTGATCTTCGTGGCGCGGCACGGCGCGCGAGCCCCGGGCGCGGTCGTTCCCTGGCCCGGCGGCTGGGCGGGCGCGCTGCTCGCGGCGGCCGTCCTCGCGGTGCTCGTGTTCGCCGCGCGGTACCGGCGGGTCCGGCTGCTCCTGGCGGTGCTGATCGTCGGCGCGTTGCTGGTGTTCGTGCCGGTGCGGGTGCTCGCGCCCGCGTGGCCGCCGCGGAACTGGGCGATGGTCGAGTGCGACGTCGGCCAGGGTGACGCGGTCGTGCTGGCGACGGCCGAGCCGGGGCGGGCCGTGGTGGTGGACACCGGGCCCGAGCCGGGGCCGGTCGACGAGTGCCTGCACCGGCTGTCGGTCGACCGCATCCCGTTGCTGGTGCTGAGCCACCTGCACGCCGACCACATCGGCGGGCTCGCGTCGGTCTTCGACGGCCGGTCGGTCGGCGGGATCGCCGTCGGGCCGGGGCGCACGCCGGAGTGGGCGTGGCGGCAGGTCGCCGCGGAGGCGTCCCGTCGCGGCGTGCCATTGGTGGAGCTGAGCCCGGGAGAGCGGGTCGACCTGCCCGGGCTGGCGCTCGACGTGCTCGGGCCGCGGTACGTGCCGTCGCGCTCGGCCGGCCTGCAGGACGGCACGACGATCAACAACAGCTCGGTCGTCCTGCGGGCGGAAACGGCCGCTGGCCGGGTGCTGATGACGGGTGACGTCGAACTGGCGGCCCAGTCGGACCTGCTGGCCGATGTCGGAGACCTGAAAGCGGAGGTGCTCAAGGTGCCCCACCACGGCTCGCGGTACTCGCTGCCGGCCTTCCTCGCCGCGGTGGCCCCGCGCGCGGCGCTCATCAGCGTCGGCGCGGGCAACACCTACGGCCACCCGAGCAAGTCCACAGTAGACACTCTGACGGCGCTGGGTGCCCTGGTGACCCGGACCGACGTCGACGGCGACACCGCTGTGGTCCCGGACCCGTCGGGCCCGGCGATAGCCCGCCGAGGCGAGCCACGCGGCCCGCCCCGCCGCTGACTTCCGTTGCCCGGCAACGAGTTCCCGCCGGGGCAAGCGTGGCTCGCCCCGGCGGGGAGACGTCAGTAGCCGAGGGCCTTGTTCACGGCCGCGGCCGAAGCCGGCACGGTCGCCTTGGGGCCGACATGGTTCTCGATGGCGTCGAGGGTCTTGAGGCCGTCGCCGGTGATGAGGAGGACGGTCTCGGCGTCCGGGTCCAGCTTGCCCGTCTCGATCAGCTTCTTCGCCGTGGCGACGGTGACCCCGCCGGCCGTCTCGGTGAAGATGCCCTCGGTGCGGGCCAGCAGCCGGATGCCTTCGACGACCTCTTCGTCGGTGACGTCCTCGATCGAGCCGCCGGTGCGGTTGACGATGTCGAGCACGTACGGGCCGTCGGCCGGGTTGCCGATCGCCAGCGAGCGGGCGATGGTGTCCGGCTTCACCGGCTGGACGACGTCCTGGCCGGCGCGGAACGCGGCCGAGACCGGCGAGCAGCCGGTGGCCTGGGCGCCGAACACCTTGTACGGGCTGGCGTCCACCAGGCCGAGCTGGCCCAGCTCGCGGAAACCCTTGTCCACCTTGGTGAGCTGTGAACCGGAGGCGATCGGCACGACGATCTGCGGCGGGATCCGCCAGCCGAGCTGCTCGGCGACCTCGAAGGCGAGTGTCTTCGAGCCCTCGGAGTAGTACGGGCGGACGTTGACGTTCACGAAGGCCCAGCTCGGGTGCTCACCGGCCAGCTCGGTGGCGAGCCGGTTGACGTCGTCGTAGTTGCCGTCGACGGCGATCAGGTCGCCGTCGTACACCGCGGTGGTGAGGATCTTGGCGCGCTCGAGAGACTTGGGGATCAGCACGACCGACTTCCAGCCCGCGCGCGCCGCCGCGGCGGCGACGGCGTTGGCCAGGTTGCCGGTCGAGGGACAGGCGAGCACCTCGAAGCCGAACTCGCGGGCCGCGGCCAGCGCGACGGCGACCACGCGGTCCTTGAAGGAGTGCGTCGGGTTGCCGGTGTCGTCCTTGACCCACAGGCGCTTGAGGCCGAGCTCCTTGGCCAGGCGGTCGGCGCGGATCAGCCGCGTCGCGCCGGGCTCGGTGTTCGGGATCTCTTCGATGTTGGACGGAACCGGGAGGAGCTTCTTGTAGCGCCAGATGTTCTTGGGGCCGGCCTCGATGTCTTCGCGGCGGACGCGGCCGAAGTCGTAGGCGACCTCGAGCGGCGAGAAGTCTTCGGCGGAGACGAACTCGGGGGCGAGCGGCTGCCGGTGGCCCTCTTCCTTCGACACCAGTTCGACGGCCGGTCCGAGATCCGGGGTCTTGGTGGTGGAGGTCGTGCCGAGGGTTGCGGTCATCGCGAGGTTCCTTCCTCATCTGCCCCGCCGAAGCGGGCCGGAATTGGCACCGTGGTCGTCAGCTATCCCGCGATCGCGGGATGACAGGCTGTACGCCGGTTGCCGGGGCTTCGTCGGGCCGTTCCCTCTGCCCCTCTGGATGAGCGGTATTCAGTTGTCGGAGCGCGCGAGAAAGCGCGCCGCCTCCAGGACACCGTACGACATGGCACTCGAGCCGTGCCATGGTGGCCGCTCGACATCACCGGAGCGGGCGCACGATGCAGCAAGTGAGAAGATTCCCGGGTGACCGCGCAAGCCACCGCCCCGGCCCCGCTCCACCTGGTCCTGGGTGAGGAAGAACTGCTGATCGAGCGGGCCGTCCGCGAGACGCTGGCCGCGTCCCGCGCGATCGACGCGACGGCCGAGCTGACGCGGGCCCGGGTGTCCGATCTCACAGCTCCCGAGCTGGCCGAACTCGTCAGCCCGTCGCTGTTCAGCGAAGGCCGGGTGATCGTCCTCGAGTCGGCGCAGGACATCTCGCAGGAGCTGGCCGACGCCGTGACGTCGTACCTGAAGGACCCGGCGGCCGGGATCGTGCTCGTCGTCGTGCACACCGGCGGCGGGCGCAGCAAGGCGGGCAAGACGTTCCCGGCGGTGCTGAAGAAGGCCGGCGCCGAGGTGACGGAGTGCCCGAAGCTGACCAAGCCCGCCGAGCGGGAGCAGTTCGTGCGCCACGAGGTGCGCCGGGCGGGCGGCAAGATCGACCCGGCCGGGGTCGCGGCGCTCATCGACGCCGTGGGCTCCGACCTGCGGGAACTCTCCTCGGCCGCGATGCAGCTCGTCGCGGACGCCGGCGGGGTGGTCGACGCGGACGCGGTCCACCGCTACCACCGCGGCCGCGCCGACGTGACCGGGTTCGCGGTGGCGGAGAAGGCGGTGAGCGGTGACCGCGCGGCCGCCCTGGAGTCGCTGCGCTGGGCGATGCAGCTCGGCGTCCCTTACGTCCTGGTCGCCGACGCACTGGCCGACGCGGTCCGCACGATCGCCCGCGTCTCCGGCGCGGGCCGCGGCAACCCGAACCAGCTGGCCGGGGAGCTGGGCATGCCGCCGTGGAAGGTCCGCAAGGCCCAGGGCCAGTCCCGCGGCTGGAACCAGGACGGCCTCGCCACGGCGATGCGGGTGGTCGCCCGGCTGAACGCCGAGGTCAAGGGCGTCGCGGCGGACCCGGGTTACGCGCTGGAACGCGCGGTCCTGCAGGTGGCGGCGGCCAAGGGCGACCGCTGAGCATGAAGAAAGCCCCGGCCGGGGCCGGGGCTTCTCCAGAGATCAGCTTGCTCAGAGCGAGTTGACGCGCTTCGCGAGCGCCGACTTCTTGTTGGCGGCCTGGTTGGCGTGGATGACGCCCTTCGAGACGGCCTTGTCCAGCTTCTGGGCGGCGTCGCGCTGCAGCTCGACGGCCTTGGCCTTGTCACCGGAGTCAGCGGCTTCGCGGACCTTGCGGATCGCGGTCTTCACCGAGGACCGGATCGCCTGGTTGCGCTGACGCGCCTTCTCGTTCGTGGTGATGCGCTTGATCTGCGACTTGATGTTGGCCATGAGGCGCTCCTGCTTTCACTCGGTGAGATTCGCCGCCGCGCTGGTGTGGCCCCGCTGAAGCGGGTTTCCTCCATGACGGAATGCCGCACGGCAACGAGCAGCAACTTTAACAGCCCGGCCCCGGCCCGCCGCGAGCGCGTCCGGCCAGGCGTGGATCACCGGGAGTACGGTGGACGGCGGTAGTGCCTAGGGTTCCGTCACCGGTCCCCCCAGCCAGCAGGACAACCAGGATCCGGTGGGTCTGGTCCGAGCGGCACCATCGGCGGGTCCGGAAGGCCCGCCGTTCATCTGACGGGGAAAAAGCCTGGAGGACCCGGTTTTCGCGCGCGCGAAAACCCGTAAGGGGTCCTGTGAACACCACCGCACTGTCCTTCGTCGTCGTCGCGGCCGTCGTGCACGCCGCGTGGAACCTCGCCGCCAAGCGGGTCCGCTCCGGCGGCACCCAGTTCGTCTGGCTCTACTACACGGTTTCCGCCGTCGCCCTGCTGCCGGTGACGGTCGTGCTGGTGGCCGTCGAGCCGCAACGTCCACAGTGGAGCTGGCTGCTGGCCGCGGCGGGCACGTCGGTGCTGCACGTCGCCTACGGCATCGTCCTGCAGCGCGGCTACCGCGTCGGCGACCTCTCCGTCGTCTACCCCGTCGCGCGGGGCACCGGGCCGCTGCTGTCGGTGCTGGCCGCCGTCCTCGTCCTCGGCGAACGGCCCGGCTGGCTGGGCCTGCTCGGCGCGTTCCTGGTGATCACCGGGGTGCTCGTGATCAGCACCGGCCGCCGGGGCGCCGCCGCCGACGACCCGGCCGCCGCCAAGGCCCGGCGTGCCGGGATCTTCTACGGCGTCCTGACCGGGGCCGTCATCGCCGGCTACACGCTCTGGGACGCGCACTCGGTGACCGGCATCGGCATGCCGCCGATCGTGTACCTCGGCCTCGGCACGCTCATCCAGAGCGCCGTGCTCCTGCCGAGCGCGCGGGCGGGCCGGTCCGAGGTGACGCGGCTCTGGCGCGAGCAGCGGCGCGAGGTGCTGATCGTCGGGCTGCTGTCGCCCGTCGCCTACATCCTCGTGCTGTTCGCCCTGACGATGGCGCCGGTCAGCCTGGTGGCGCCCGCCCGGGAGCTGAGCATCGTGCTGGGCGGTCTCGCCGCGTGGCTGGTGCTGGGCGAGCGCGACGCCGTGCGGCGGCTCGCCGGTTCCGTGATCGTGCTGTCCGGCATCGTCGCGATTGCGGCGGCCTGAGGACCTCCGGTAGGGATGGTCGGATGGAAGTCCTGAAGAGCAGGCTGCTGATCCGCCCGCGCGACGCCGCGGCGTCGACCGCGTTCTACCGCGACACCCTCGGCCTGGCCGTGGAGCGTGAGTTCCCCGGTGGCACCGTGTTCTTCCTGGGGCACGGCTCCCTGGAGGTGTCCGGCTCGGGCGAGGCGGGCGCGTCGCCCGATCTCGTGCTCTGGGTGCAGGTCCGCGACCTGGCCGGCGAGCTGGCCGAGCTGAAGGCGAAGGGCCTGACACCGGTGCGGGACGCCCAGCGCGAGCCCTGGGGCCTGGACGAGGCCTGGATCGCCGATCCGGACGGCACGCGCATCGTGCTGGTCGAGGTGCCGGAAGGACACCCGATCCGCACGGACACCCGCTAGGCGGGCTTGACGGCCCGCAGCTGCGCGGCGAGCGCGGTGAAGCCGGGCGGTTCCCAGGTCCACGTCTGCAGGTCGGCGAAGCCCGCTTCGGCGGCTTCGTCGGCCAGCACGTGCCTGCTCACGGGCAGCCACTTCTCGTGCGCGGACAGCAGCAGCCGGCCACCCGGGCGCAGGACGCGGAACAGCTCGGCGAAGCCGGCCGCGCGGTCGTCCCAGAGCATGACGTTGTTCACGGTGAGGACGACGTCGACGGACTCGCCGGGCTCGCCGGTGTGCGCCGCCGACCCCTCCCGGAGCTCGGCCTGATCACCGCAGCGCTCGTGGCACAGGGCCAGCATCGCGGGGGAGGGGTCGACGCCGATCGTGCGCCCGGCCAGCTGTGCGGCGGCGTGGAGCCCGACGCCGGGGCCGGGGCCGACGACCAGGACGGTCTCGTCCGGCTCGAGCTTCGCCAGGTCGACGACGCGGTGTTCGGTGGCGGAGTTGCCCCGGGCCATGAGCCGGCCGCCGAGGCGGCCGAGCAGGCCCGAAGGGTGACCGAAGACACGGTCGAGGACACGGGCGAGGCCGTCCGGATCGGGCTGGGGAGGTGGTGCCGGCTGGTGCGATGTGCTCATACTTCGAGGGCACCACGGATCACGTGGGCTCGCATCGGGGATGACCCCCACCCGCACCCGGAGCGCCATGGGAGCATAGAGGTGGCCATCCCCGACTTTCCGAGGACTCATTCGAGTGACGACGTTCGCCGACACGACCTTCACGCCTCCGGAGCTCATCCGGAACTTCTGCATCATCGCGCACATCGACCACGGCAAGTCCACCCTGGCCGACCGCATGCTGCAGCTCACCGGCGTCGTGGAAGAGCGGGCCATGCGCGCGCAGTACCTCGACCGGATGGACATCGAGCGCGAGCGCGGGATCACGATCAAGGCCCAGAACGTCCGGCTGCCCTGGCAGGTCGACGGGCAGGACCACGTCCTGCACATGATCGACACCCCGGGCCACGTCGACTTCACCTACGAGGTCTCCCGGGCGCTGGAGGCGTGCGAAGGCGCGGTCCTGCTGGTCGACGCCGCGCAGGGGATCGAGGCCCAGACCCTGGCCAACCTCTACCTCGCGCTGGAGAACAACCTCCAGATCATCCCGGTGCTCAACAAGATCGACCTGCCTTCGGCCGACCCCGACAAGTACGCGGGTGAGCTGGCCCACATCATCGGCTGCGAGCCCGACGACGTGCTGCGGGTCTCGGCCAAGACCGGCATCGGCGTCGGCGCGCTGCTCGACGAGGTCGTGAAGATGGTCCCGGCGCCCCAGGGCGACGCGGACGCGCCGGCCCGCGCGATGATCTTCGACTCGGTGTACGACACCTACCGCGGCGTCGTCACCTACATCCGGGTGGTCGACGGCAAGATCACCCCGCGCGAGCGCATCAAGATGATGTCCACCGGCGCCACCCACGAGCTGCTGGAAGTCGGCATCATCTCGCCGGAACCCAAGCCCAGCAAGGGGCTCGGCGTCGGCGAGGTCGGCTACCTGATCACCGGCGTGAAGGACGTCCGCCAGTCCAAGGTCGGCGACACCGTGACGTCCGAACGCCACGGCGCCAAGGACGCGCTGGCCGGGTACCGCGAGCCGAAGCCGATGGTCTACTCCGGGCTGTATCCGGTGGACGGTTCGGACTACCCCGAGCTGCGCGAGGCCCTCGACAAGCTCCAGCTGAACGACGCCGCGCTCGACTACGAGCCGGAGACGTCGGTGGCGCTGGGCTTCGGCTTCCGCTGCGGCTTCCTCGGCCTGCTGCACCTGGAGATCACGCGCGACCGGCTCGAGCGCGAGTTCGGCCTCGACCTGATCTCCACGGCACCGAACGTCGTCTACGACGTGGTGCTCGACGACGGCAAGGAAATCCACGTCACCAACCCGTCGGACTGGCCGACCGGCAGCAAGATCGACAAGGTGCTGGAGCCGGTCAGCAAGGTCAGCGTCCTGGCGCCGTCGGAGTTCATCGGCACGATCATGGAGCTGTGCCAGAACAAGCGCGGTCAGCTGCTCGGCATGGACTACCTGTCCGAGGACCGGGTCGAGCTGCGGTACAACATGCCGCTGGGCGAGATCATCTTCGACTTCTTCGACACGCTGAAGTCGCGTACGCGCGGCTACGCGTCGCTGGACTACGAAGAGGCCGGCACGCAGGCGGCGGACCTGGTCAAGGTGGACATCCTGCTGCAGGGCGAGGGCGTGGACGCGTTCTCCGCGATCGTGCACAAGGACGACGCCTACAACTACGGCAACCGCATGGTGAACCGGCTGCGCGAGCTGATCCCGCGGCAGAACTTCGAGGTCCCCATCCAGGCGGCCATCGGCGCCCGGATCATCGCGCGCGAAACGATTCGCGCGATCCGCAAGGACGTTCTGGCCAAGTGCTACGGCGGTGACATTTCGCGTAAGCGCAAGCTGCTGGAGAAGCAGAAGGAAGGCAAGAAGCGGATGAAGACCGTCGGCCGGGTCGAGGTCCCGCAAGAGGCTTTCGTCGCCGCACTGTCCACTGAGGACTCCGGGAAGAGCAAGAAGTAAGTGTTCCGCTGATGTGACACCGGCGCCTGTATTCACGCTTCCGTGTGAATGCAGGCGCCGAACCCGTGTTCGACGCCGTTTCTGTCGGTGCCCTCTGGTGTGCTCTGGTGCGAAGAGCGAAAGGAGAGCACCATGACGGTCATGGCAGACATCGAGCATCCCGCCGACTCGGGCCCCCTGACGGTGCAGGACCTCGAGGGGATGCCGGATGACGGGCGAAGATACGAGCTCATCGACGGGGTGCTCATCGTGAGTCCCGCGCCTGGTCTCAGACATCAGACAATCGGGTATCGGCTCTACGGTGTGCTCGAGTCCGTGTGTCCAGCTGAGTTATACGTCGTCGGAGCACCGTTCGCGGTGCACTCGGGCGACAAGATCGAACTGCAGCCGGACGTCCTGGTCGGCAGGGACCAGGACTTCACCGAGAAGGATCTCCCGGCACCCCCGGTGCTGGCTGTCGAGGTGCTGTCGCCCAGCACGGCGATCTACGACTGGAACCTCAAGAAAGCCATCTACGAGCGGCTCGGTACCGCCAGTTTCTGGGTGATCGACCCGACCGAGCCCGCGTTGAGGGTGTTCGAGCTGGACGTGGACGGCAACTACCAGCAGGTGGCCAAGGCCGCGGGCGACGAGGTCTTCGAGGCCGAGCGGCCGTTCCCGGTGCGGATCGTGCCGCGGGAGCTACTGGGCCGGCTCGGCTGAGCCCGGCTGTTCCTGGGCCTGGCGCACGTCGCGCAGCTCTTGGACCACGCCGGTGAACTCGGTCGGCCCGAGCTTGAGCCAGCGCCGGGTGCTCACCCGCTCGCCCTGCTGCGGGTGGTCGTAGCGCACCACCTGGGTCTGGATCCGCTCGTCGGCGGCGGTGACGATCCAGAGCGCGGTGTAGGACGTGTCGGCGCCGAGGTGCTGCGCGGGCGCGGTCGTGACGTCGGCGACTTCGGACCACGGCAGCTCACGGACGGTCAGGAACCGCCGGAGGCGAAGACCGCTCGGACCGGCCTGAATTCCGGAGAGGGCGCTCAGCGCCATCACGACGCCGGCGACGGCGATGAACACGAGGAGGAAGATGGCCTGGGGCACGTGACCGAGGGAGAGTGACACCCCGATCAGGGCGAGACCGATGGCGCCGAGGACAACGGCGTTGCGCTTCGCGAGATGCCGGTGCGCCTCGGGAGGTGAGATGCGCTGCCATTCGCTCATGGCGGAAGTATGCCTGAGCGTCAGCGACGCCGGAGGCGGGGTTCGCCGCGGGTGTCGGCGTGCAGCCGGCGGTGGCGCAGTTCGCGGCGGAGCCGGTCGATCACGGCGTTGAACAGGGCGGGGTCGAGGATCGCGGTCTGGTCGAACTGCCGTCTTCGCGTCGGCGCCGGTTCGAGACGGCCGCGCGGCGCGAAGCACTGCACCGAGCTCTCGACGCCCTCGCCGGTGACCAGGTCGAGCCAGATCGCGTCGCGCAGGTAGCCGTCGCCGAAGCGGGCCGAGCGGCGGGCGGTGACGTCGGCGATCTCGGCCCACGGCACCAGCCGGGTGCTCATCGTGCCCGCGGGCAGGCGGATGCCCTCGTCGCCGAGGGTGAGGTCGCGCAGGCCGTCGAAGCCGCGCTTGAGCACGCGGGCGCGCGACGCCCGGAAGATCAGCACCGCGACGAGCACGGTCGCCGCGTAGGCGCCGGCGATCAGCCAGCCGGGCAGGCCGCGCACCAGCCCCAGGGCGAGGGCCGCGCCGAAGCCCGCGTCGATGACGGCGAGCAGGCCGATGAGGACCTTCGCCGGGATGGTGACGCGGGGCGGGGACTCGGACAACGGACGCTCCTGGGGCCGGACGGGCTCAGCGGTTGCCGATTATCCGGTCCGCCTTGACGAACACCGCAACCCGCCGCTCTTCGGCCATCACGCGGTCGTACTCGGCCCAGTCGTCGTGGGTGCCGGTGGCGGCGATGAAGACGTCGCGAAGCAGCTTCGGCAGCCCGGCTGCGTCGAACGCCGGGTCCGGGTCGTCCGGCCCGATCAGGTGAGTGGCGCCGGTGACGGAGTGCCAGTTCCAGCCACGCCGGAACGTCACCGTGGCGTGCCCGGCCAGCCGCAGCAACGCGAGCTTGTGCGCCCGGCCGAGGGCGACGAACGCGACGCCGGGAGCCCCGGTCACCGGGTCCTCGTACACCCCGGCGTTGACGACGGAGGAGTGGACGGTGCCGTCGGCACGCGTCGTGGAGATGGTGGCGAGGCCGTTTTCCTGCAGCGACAGGGTGCGAACCTGCTCGAGATCAACGCTCATGACCCAAGCTAACCCGGTCGCGGCGCCGGGTGTTCCGGTTTCACGGGGTGGAGTGCGGCCTTGACTGTCCGCACCGGCCGGGGAAGCCTCGTTCCATGCGGCTGGGCATCGCCCACCACTTCGGGTGGGCAGTGGCTGTCACGGCGTCGGCCGACCACCGGGTCGTGGACCGCCGGCGGATCGAGCTGGTCGAGCCCGGCGTGGCGGCGGCCCCGATCCACCACGACGGCAAGCACCTCGACGACGCCGCCGCGGCCGAACTGGTCGCGCAGGTACGCGCATGGGCGGCCCGGGCGGCGTCGGCCGAGCTGGACCGGCTCGCCGCCGCACTGCCCGCACCGATCGTGTCGGTGTCGCTCAGGTCGTGGCCGCCGGATTTCCCCGACGACATCGCGGTCCAGCGCCGCGTCCCGTACGAGGCCCGTGCCGACTCGGTCATGTACCGCCAGGTCCTGGCCGAACTAGCCCACGCCCGCGGCTGGCAGGTGCACCTCTACGAGGCCAAGGACGTGGAGCGCCAAGCGGCGGCCATCCTCGGCCCACGGGCCGACGAGGTACTGCACGGCCCCCGGGCGGCACTGGGCCCACCCTGGACCAAGGACCACCGAATGGCCTTGGCCGCGACGATCATGGCCGGGTGAAGTACACCTCGGCCGCCCGCAAACCCGCCCGCAAACCCGCCCGCAAACCCGCCCGCAAACCCGCCCGCAAACCCGCCCGGACCACCGGGCAGGCCGGCGGGTCGGGACGGCTCAGCAGGGGCCGTTGTCGGTCCATACTCCCCACTGGCCCGTGGTCCCCGGCTCCTCGCCTTGTGTCCACCACTTCGCCGTCCACTTGTGGCCGTTGTGGGAGACCACGTTGCTGCCCGTGTACACCTGCGACGCGCTCCACGCCGGGTCCGTGCACGTGCCCGGGGTCGTCGTGCCGCCCGTGTCCCATGCCACCTGCGACGAGCGGTAGAAGTTGATCGACTGCGCTGTCCAGCGCGGGGCCTGGGCGCCCAGGCGGGTGCGGAACGTGGTCCAGTCGTGCGTCGACCACGGGGACCAGCCCAGCTCCGCGTGCGCTGCCAAGCGGGGGAAGGCCAGGTAGTCGATGTCCGCCGGGGTGACCACCGTTTCCGCCCACAGCGGGGATTCCACGCCGCGGACCGCCGATTCGCCCACGCCCGACAGGTACGCGCCCGGGTTCCAGTCGTACGCGTCCTGGACCTCGATGTAGCCCGCCCACGACAGGCCGATCGGGCTCGAGCTGTTGTACTTCATGTCCAGGTACGCCTTGTTCGCCGGCGACAGGATCACCTTGCTGCCGCGGGAAACCGCCGTCGACACCCCCGCGTCCGAGGTGGAAGTCCCCCAGAACTGGGGAGTCGCAGCCGCGGGCAAGGAAGCCTTCGCGATGTCGTGCCAGCCGATCGCCGACTTGCCGGTGGCCGCCACCAACGGCATCACCTTGTTCACGAACGTCACGTAGTCCGCCGCCGACGTCGAGGAGGCTTCGTCGCCGCCGATGTGGAGGTACGGGCCCGGGGTCAGGGCCGCCAGCTCGCGCAGGACGTCCGCGATGAACGTGTACGTGATGTCCTTCGAGATGCACAGCGAGCTGTAGCCGACCGCCGTGTCCGTCCGCAGCGCCGGTGCGACGCCGTTGCAGTTCAGCTCCGCGTACGACGCCTGCGCCGCGTTGACGTGTCCCGGCATGTCGATCTCGGGGATGACCGTGATGTGCCGCGAGAGCGCGTAGTTCACGATGTCCGTGTACTGCGCCTTCGTGTAGTAACCGCCCGCGCCGCCGCCGACCTGGGTGCTGCCGCCGTACGTCGTCAGGCGCGGCCAGCTGTCGATCTGGATGCGCCAGCCCTGGTCGTCCGCGAGGTGCAGGTGCAGGTTGTTGATCTTGTACTGGGCCAGCTGGTCGATGTAGCGCTTGACCGTCGCCACCGGGTGGAAGTGCCGGGCGACGTCGAGCATCGCGCCGCGGTAGCCGAACCGCGGGTAGTCCACGATCGTCGCTCCCGGCACGCTCCACGGCCCCGGCTGGGCCGACGCGCTCTCGACGCTCCCGGGCAGCATCTGCCGCAACGTCTGGACGCCGGCGAAGAGCCCGTCGGCCGTCTGGGCCCGCACGGTGACCGACGACGCCGTCGACACCAGCTGGTAGCCCTGCGCGCCGACCGAGGACGGCGCGCCGCTCAGCAGCAGCGCGATGCTGTCGGCCGGCACGGACGCCGGGGCGTCGGACACCGGCAGCGCGTAGCCGGTCGACGGCCGCAGGACGCCGCCGAGGTAGGTGCCGACGTCCTTGGCCGGCGCCGATCCGGCCTCGGTGACGATCTTCGTCGTCGAGACCAGGGGGAAGCTGACGCCGGCCGCCGCGGTCACCGACACCGGCACCGGCACGATCGACTGCAGCGCGGGCGTGGCGGCCGACGCGGCCGGGGTGAGCTGGGCGGCCGTCGTACTGGCGCCGACCAGGGCCACTACGGCGAATGCGCGGCCGAGGCGCCGCGTGCGGGCTGTCTTCACCGGTCCTCCTGGCGGGAAGGGCACGACATCGCCGTCGCACCTGCCCGGATCGTCGCATTTCCGGACTTCCTGGTCTAGACCAATCCGGGTGGTTTGCGCGGGACTACGCTCGGAGCATGTTCGACGAGCTGACGTTCCCGGTGATCGCCGCGCCGATGGCCGGTGGTCCGACCACTCCCGAGCTGGTCGCCGCGGTCACCGAAGCCGGCGGCTTCGGCTTCCTCTCGGCCGGCATGCTCACGCCCGCGGCCCTGGCCGCGCAGATCGACCGGACCGCCGAGCTGACCGCCGGCGCGTTCGGCGTCAACCTCTTCGTCCCGCAGCCGGACACCGGCGCCGACCTCACGGCCTACCGCGAACGCCTGCTCGCCGTCGCCCGCGACTACGACGTCGAGCTCGGCGAAGCGCAGTGGGACGACGACGCGTACCCGGCGAAACTGGACGTCGTGCTCGAGAAGCGTGTCCCGGTGGTGTCGTTCACGTTCGGGCCGCCGTCGCCGTCGGACGTCGTCCGGCTGCACGAGGCCGGCGGCAAGGTGCTCGTCACCGTCACCACGCCGGAAGCCGCCGTCCGGGCCGCGGGCCTCGGCGCCGACGCCCTGGTCCTGCAGGGGTTCGAGGCGGGCGGGCACCGGTCGCTGTTCACCGACGACGCCGATCGGCCCGGCGGCGGCGCGGAGTACGGCGTCCTCGCGCTGCTGCGGCTCGTCGCCGCCCGCGTGGACGTGCCGCTCGTCGCGGCCGGTGGCCTGGTGCACGGCGGCGACGTCGCGGCCGTGCTCGCCGCCGGTGCGGCGGCCGCCCAGCTGGGCACGGTCTTCCTGCGCGCGGACGAGGCCGGCACGTCCGAGGCGCACCGCAAGGCCCTGGTCGTCGCCGAGCGCGAGACGGCGTTCACCCGCGCCTTCAGCGGACGGCCGGCGCGCGGGCTGGTCAACCGGTTCATGGACGAGCTGTCCGACGGCGCGCCCGCCGCGTACCCGCAGATCAACCGCATGGCCGGGCCGGTGCGCAAGGCGTCGGCGGCGGCCGGCGACCCGGAGGCCATCTCGCTGTGGGCGGGCCAGACCTACCCGCTCGGCTACGACGCCTCGGCGGCGGTGATCGTCGAGCGGCTGAAGGTCGAGGCGCGCGCGGCCGCCGCACGCCTCGACCGGATCCGCTAGTCCGTCTTCTCGACCTCGCCGCCCGTGCGGTTCATCAGGGAGTGTCGCTTGCTGTAGGCGAAGTAGATGACCATGCCGATCACGAACCAGACGGCGAACCGCACCCAGGTCGCCGGCTGCAGGAACGTGATCAGCCAGATCGAGAACACGACCCCGACCGCGGGCACCACCGGCATGCCCGGCGTCTTGAACGTGCGCTTGAGGTCCGGCCGCTTGTAGTGCAGCACGATCACCGCGACGCAGACGACGACGAACGCGAGCAGGATGCCGATGTTCGTCAGCTCGGCGGCCTCGCCGATCGGCAGCACCCCGGCGATGATCGCGGACGCGCCGCCGAGGATCCACGTCATCCGGCTCGGCACCTGGGTCTTCGGGTGCGTCTTGCCGAACCACGGCGGGAGCAGGCCGTCGCGGCTCATCGAGTAGCCGACGCGGGTGGCGCCCATCAGGAACGTGAACAGCACGGTGAGGATGCCGATGATCGCGCCGATCGCGATCACGGTGGCCAGCCCGTCGAGGCCGACCGACTTGAACGCCGTCGAGAAGCCGCTCTTCGGGTCGATCTCGGTGTACTTCTGCATGCCGGTCAGCACCAGGCAGGCCAGCACGTACAGCACCATCGAGATGGCCAGCGAGTAGATGATCGCCTTCGGCATGTGCCGCTGCGCGTCCTTGGACTCCTCGGCCGCGGTCGACATCGCGTCGTAGCCGAACACCGCGAAGAACACCGTCGCGGCGCCGGTCACCGCGCCGCCGAAGCCGGCCGGGGCGAACGGCGTGTAGTTGCCGGTCTTGACGTAGAAGAAGCCCACCAGGATGACGACCAGCACGATCAGGACCTTGATCCCGACCATCACCGTCTCGAACCGGGCCGCGCTGCGGATGCCGCGGTTGAGCAGGTACGCGATCAGCAGGCACAGCAGCGCGGCGAACAGGTCGACCTTGTGGCCGGGCCCGGTGCCGGGCGCGCCCAGCATCCACACGGGCAGGTCGAGCCCGAGCTGCCCGAGCAGGAAGCTGAAGTAGCCGGAGATGCCGATCGCCACCACCGACACGATCGCGGTGTACTCCAGCAGCAGGTCCCAGCCGATGAACCAGCCGACGACCTCGCCGAGCACCGCGTAGCCGTAGGTGTAGGCCGAGCCGGCCTTCGGGATCAGGCCGGCGAACTCGGCGTAGGAGAACGCGGCCGCGGCGCTGGCGACGCCGGCGATGAGGAACGAGATGAGCACGGCCGGGCCGACGCCGGGGATGCCCGCGGCGTCGTCGCCGTGCGCGACGCTGCCGGCGAGGGCGAAGATCCCCGCGCCGATGATGCCGCCGATGCCGATGGCGGTCAGCTGCCACAAGCCCAGGGTGCGTTTGAGGCCCGCGGCTTCGGAGGTGTCGGGGATCTGGTCGATCGGCTTGCGCCGGAAGATGCCGGAGCTGCTGCCCAGGCCTCCTGGAGCGGACATCATCGTCTCCCGAACGTCGGTGAACGGCCCGGATCACGGACCCAGCGGGGGAACCTACCGGCAACCCCACCGGGCTACAGCGCGACCGATCAGCCCGCCGCGGTGTCCTCGCTCACGCCGTCGGCGGCACTCGCCGCGGCGCGCTTCGCCTGGGTGGTCCGGACCGCGCTCGCGGCGAAGAACGTGAGCAGCTCGGCGATCTCCGCCGGGGCGTCCAGCTGCGGGCAGTGCCCCCAGTCCTCGCGGACCAGCAGCCTGCTGTGCGGCACCAGCGTGTGCAGCTGACGCCCGGACGCGGCGGTGACGAGCTTGTCCTTGCCGCACGCGACGACCAGCAGCGGCACCGTGACGGAGTCGAGCCGGTAGGCGTCGGCCAGTTCGGCGACGAGCTGCCGGGCCTGTTCCAGGCGGCTCTTGGTCGCGCGGTAGTCGGGGAAGAGCGCGGTGAAACGCTGCACCTGGGCGACGTCGGCCGCGTGCGCGTCGGCGTAGAGGAACCGCGGGACGAGCTGCTCGGCCACCTTGCGCACCAGGAAGCCCGGCACCGGGACGGGCAGCGACGAGTACAGCCGCAGCGGCAGCGGGTAGCGCGCCATCGTGCGGATCAGCCACGAGTCCACGAAGCCCGGTGCGGCGATCGAGACGACGCCGGAGAGCGGCAGCCGGGCATTTTGGGCGGCACGCAGGCTCATGGTGCCGCCGAGGGAGTTCCCGGCCAGCACGACCGACCCGAGCACGGCCTGCTCGCGGACGACGGCGGTGGTGAACGCGTCGAGCTGCGGCAGCATCGGGCCGGGCCGCAACGGCTGGGCGTCCCCGAACCCGGGGAGGTCGACGGCGATCGCCGGGATCCCGGCGGCCGCGAGCTGCTCCAGGGCGGGGCGCCAGGTGTCGGCGCTGTCGCAGTAACCGTGCAGCAGCACCAGCCTCGGCGCGGACGGCCGCACGTGCGGAGCGGCGGCCCGGCGGCGCAACGAGCGTCGCGCGGGGGACTGCTCCGGGTCCTGGACGGGATCGCCGACCTCGAGGACGCGGGTGCGGACTCCGGCGTAGCGCCGGAAGGAGACCCGGACGGGGTCCGGGTCGCTGCTGGGCCGGCCGCCCGGTTCAGCCGGAACGGGCCGCTTCGTCGCGGTCATGACTCCAGATTAGCTGGCCGGAGTGGAGTTCTGGTGGACCTTCGGTGCTAACGACCAGATCTCGATAAGAGTCCGTTGACAATTCACGAAGTAGCCGGTAAAAGCGGTGACCTGGGCGGATCCGCGGCGGATTCGCCCAGGTCACGGCGATCAGCGGGTGAAGACGATCTTCCCGGCGGTGTCTCCGTCCAGCATCGCCTGGAAGCCCTTGGCCGCTTCGGCGAACGGAAGTTCCGCGCCGATCTGCGGCCGCACGCCGGTCAGATCGAGGTACGCGAGCAGATCCGCGAGCTCGTCACGGGTGCCCATGGTCGATCCGGAGACGCGCAGCTGCAGGAAGAAGACGCGCTGCAGCTCCGCGTTCGCGTCGGGGCCGCTCGTCGAGCCCGAGACGACGATGATCCCGCCCGGCTTGAGCGACTTCACCGAGTGCGACCAGGTCGCCTTGCCGACCGTCTCGAACACCGCGTCGACGCGCTCGGGCAGCCGCGCGCCCGACTCGAACGCCTGGTGCGCGCCGAGACTCGTGGCGAGCGCGCGCTTCTCCTCGGTGCGCCCGGTGACCCAGACCCGGAACCCGGCCGCGCGGCCGAGCTGCACGAGCGCCGTCGCGACGCCGCCGGACGCGCCCTGCACGAGCATCGTCTGCCCCGGCCGCAGCCCGGACTTCACGAACAGCATCCGGTAGGCGGTCAGCCAGGCCGTGCCCATGGTGGCGGCCTCGGCGAAGTTCAGCCCGGCCGGCTTCGGGACGACGTTGCGCGCCGGCACGACGACCTGGAAGGAGACCCGGACGGGGTCCGGGTCGCTGCTGGGCCGGCCGCCCGGTTCAGCCGGAACGGGCCGCTTCGTCGCGGTCATGACTCCAGATTAGCTGGCCGGAGTGGAGTTCTGGTGGACCTTCGGTGCTAACGACCAGATCTCGATAAGAGTCCGTTGACAATTCACGAAGTAGCCGGTAAAAGCGGTGACCTGGGCGGATCCGCGGCGGATTCGCCCAGGTCACGGCGATCAGCGGGTGAAGACGATCTTCCCGGCGGTGTCTCCGTCCAGCATCGCCTGGAAGCCCTTGGCCGCTTCGGCGAACGGAAGTTCCGCGCCGATCTGCGGCCGCACGCCGGTCAGATCGAGGTACGCGAGCAGATCCGCGAGCTCGTCACGGGTGCCCATGGTCGATCCGGAGACGCGCAGCTGCAGGAAGAAGACGCGCTGCAGCTCCGCGTTCGCGTCGGGGCCGCTCGTCGAGCCCGAGACGACGATGATCCCGCCCGGCTTGAGCGACTTCACCGAGTGCGACCAGGTCGCCTTGCCGACCGTCTCGAACACCGCGTCGACGCGCTCGGGCAGCCGCGCGCCCGACTCGAACGCCTGGTGCGCGCCGAGACTCGTGGCGAGCGCGCGCTTCTCCTCGGTGCGCCCGGTGACCCAGACCCGGAACCCGGCCGCGCGGCCGAGCTGCACGAGCGCCGTCGCGACGCCGCCGGACGCGCCCTGCACGAGCATCGTCTGCCCCGGCCGCAGCCCGGACTTCACGAACAGCATCCGGTAGGCGGTCAGCCAGGCCGTGCCCATGGTGGCGGCCTCGGCGAAGTTCAGCCCGGCCGGCTTCGGGACGACGTTGCGCGCCGGCACGACGACCTGGTCGGCGAAGGTGCCCTGGTGCTTCTCGGTGAGCAGCGTGCGCTTCGGGTCGAGGGTGTCGTCACCCTGCCAGCCCGGCGCGTTGATCACCGAGTGGACGACGACCTCGGAGCCGTCGTCGAGCGTGCCGGCGCCGTCGCAGCCGAGGATCATCGGGAACTGGTCCGGCTTGATCCCGACGCCGCGCAGCGTCCAGAGGTCGTGCATGTTGAGGCTGGCCGCCTTGACGTGCACGCGGACCCAGCCGTCGGGCACGTCGGGTTCGGGGCGCTCGCCGACGACGAGCGAGTCCAAGGGGCTTTCGGCGTTGGGTTCTTGCGCGTAGACGGCGAACATGATCCGGAACCTACCGCCCCTGAGACGCGACGGCACGAGACCGCGCGTAGGCTCACATCGTGTTCAACGGGCTTGCCGACTGGTGGGACGGGGTCGAGCTGTGGCTCGCCCAGGCGTGGTTCCCGGTCCAGTTCGTGCTGGTGATGGTGGTCGTGGTGCCGCTGTGCCTGGCCGCCGCCTGGGTCCTCGACAAGGTCGTCGGCCTCTTCGCCAGACGACTCACCCCGGGGCGTGACGACGACCGCCCCGACCGCTCGGCATAGGCTCGCGAACCATGTTCAACCGAAGGCGGATCACCGCCGCGCTGATCGGCCTCCTCGTGCTGGTGCTGGGGGGCTGGCTGGTCAAGGACAACCTCGGCGGCTCGTCGAACTCCTCGACCGCACCCACCACGAGCGCCGGTTCCGCCGCGCCCGCCCAGGGTGGCTCGGCGGTGCCGGGCACGGACTCGGGCCTGCCGGTCAAGGCGTTGTCCACGTTGCCGACGCAGGCCGCCGACACCTGGAAGCTGATCAAGGCGGGCGGCCCGTACCCCTACCCCCGCAACGACGACGTCGTGTTCGAGAACCGGGAGAAGCGCTTGCCCGGCAAGCAATCCGGCTACTACCACGAGTACACCGTGAAGACGCCGGGCAGTGCCGACCGCGGCGCCCGCCGGCTGATCTCCGGCCGGGCGCACGAGCTGTTCTACACCGGCGACCACTACTCGTCGTTCGTCGTCGTGGACCCGGCCCGATGACCGCCGCGGAGCAGGCGAAAGCCGCCGCGGAAGAGGCCTTCGGGCGGGGCGCGTACCCGCACCTGGTGAACGCGCAGGCCGCAGTGGACAAGGCCGGCACGCTGAGCGCGTTCGCCGAGGCACTGTCCTTTCCGGACTACTTCGGGCACAACCTCGACGCGCTCTACGACTGCCTGACCGACCTGTCGTGGCTGCCGCCGGGTGAGCACGTGCTCATCTGGCCGGGCTCGGAGGCCTTGCGCAAGGCCGAACCCAAGACCTACCTGGCGATCCGCAGCGTGCTCTCGGACGCGCAGCGCACGCTCGGGCCGAGCGGCCCGAGCGCCGGCTCGTGGCGGCTCACGGTGGTACTGCCGGACGCCTGACAGCGCCTGACTACGCCCATCGCGGTGCCGGGCCGGGGCTCGTGATCGTCCCTGGCAACAACCGGATGGCGCACAACTACGACCGGCTGGCCGGCGAACTCGCCGATCGGTTCGCCGTCTCGGTGATCGACCGCCGGGGGCGCGGGGCCAGCGGTCCGCAGGGCCCGGACTACACCCTCGAGCGTGAGATCGAGGATCTTCGCGCTGTCCAGCAGGCCGAAGACGCGCACCTCGTCTTCGGCCACAGCTACGGCGGCCTGGTGGCCCTGCAGTCGGCGCGCGCGGACCGGTCCCTCGACCGGCTGGTGGTGTACGAGCCGGCGGTGTCGTTGAACGGCTCGTTCGACCTGTCGTTCCTGCCCGATTTCGAGCGGCTGCTCGCGGCCGGCCGGCGAACCCGGGCCATGGCCCTGTTCCTGCACCGGACGCGCCTGACTCCGCTGCCCGGCTCGACCCCGAGAGTCGTGTTCCTCGCGCTCGCCGCTCTCCTGGTGGGTGGCAAGAGCGGCGTCGAGATGCGGGATCTCATGCCCACGACGCCACCGGAGCTGACCGAGGTCGCGCGGTACGACTCCGATGGCGCGACGTACGCCGAGGTCATGGCGAGGACACTGCTGCTCGGCGGCACCAAGACCCCGGACTATCTCCTCGGGGTGCTCGAGCCGCTGAGCCGCGTGATCCCGCGAGCGCGGGTCGAGCTGCTCGACGGGGCGGATCACAATGCCCCCGACGAGAGCGCCCCGCGGGCGGTGGTGGAGCACCTCGCCGCGTTCCTCGCCGGGTGACGGCTCGCGCGGCCGGCGTTCGGTGCGGTGGCCGCACCGAACGCCGCACCGGCTAGTCCTGCGGGACCCAGTTCGGCTTGCGCTTCTGGGCGAAGGCCAGGATGCCCTCCTGGCCTTCCTCGCTCGCGAAGAACTTGGCCGAGAGGCCGAGCATGTCCTCGAAGCCGTCCGACGGCGTCGCCGGGCGGGGGCGGCTCAGCAGCGCCTTCGTCGCGGCCAGCGCGTTCGGGCCGCCCTGGGCCAGTGCCTTGACGAACCGGGCGACCTCGCCGTCCAACTCGTCGGCCGGGACGGCGGAGTTGAGCAGGCCGATCGCGACCGCGCGGCGCGCGTCGAACGTGTCGCCGGTGAGGAACAGCTCGTGCGCGGCGCGCGCGTTGAGGCGGGGGAGCACGGTCAGCGAGATGACCGCCGGGACGACGCCGATGCGCACCTCGGAGAAGGCGAACGTCGCTTCCGGCACGGCCACGGCGATGTCGCACGCGGCGACCATGCCGATGCCGCCGGCCCGCGCGGGCCCGGCCAGCCGCGCGACGACCGGCTTCGGGCTGCTCCACAGCTGCTCGAGGATCTTCGGGAACTCGTTGACGCCCTGGTCGCCCGCGCCGGCGCCGCGGGCCTCCTTCAGGTCCATCCCCGCGCAGAACACCGGCCCGGTGTGGGTCAGCACGACCACGCGCACGGCGTCGTCCACGGCGGCCTTCACCAAGTAGCCCGACAGTTCTCGGCGCAGCTGCGCCGAGAGCGCGTTGCGGTTGTGCGGGGAGTCCAAGGTGATCGTGGCGGTGCCGCCCACCACGTCGTAGTGCACCAGTTCGTCAGCCATGACCGACACCTTTACACACCCCGGGCCGTGCGGCCGGTGTGAGCCCGGGCACTTGCACGAAAATACGTGCACGAAAACTCGTGCAGGGCTACGGTGGCGGTATGCCCGAACCGCGGACCGCCGATCTCAAGGCGTTGAAGGCCCTCGCGAACTCTTTGCGCCAGCGGATCCTCGAACTGCTCACGGCCGGCGGCCCGGCGACGTCGACGACGCTCGCCCAGCAGCTCGGCGTCACCAGCGGCGGCACGAGCTACAACCTGCGCGTGCTGGCGGACAACGGTTTCGTGGCGGAGATCCCGGAGCGGGCGCACGGCCGGGAACGCTGGTGGCGCGCGGTCGAGCACGACATCCGCCTGCCGCCGCCCGGCGACCAGGAGGATCCGGCGAAGGCCGCGATCGGCGAGCTGCACCGGCTCTGGCTCGCCGGGGACACCGAGCTGTACGAACGCTTCGAGCGGGAACGGCCGGAGCTGGGCGAGTGGGCCGACGCCGTGCCGTACTCGCGCGGCGCGATCCGCGTCAACCTCGAAGAACTCGCCGACTTCTTCGAGGCCTACTTCGCGCTCCTGCGGCGCTACCAGCGCCCGGACGGCGAAACCCCGCCGGACGCGCGCCGGGTCGAGACGCGGCTGCTCGCGTTCCCCGCGCCGGCCGAGAAGAAGGAGGCCGGCCTGGACTGACCCGAGGAAGGCCCTGGGTGCCGAGCGGCCACTCGGCACCCAGGAAACGGAAAACCGCTCACGATCTCCCGAAGCAAGGAGAACACTTCATGCTGCCCTGGGGCAAATCGCGGCTCGCTGCCGTGGTCCTCCTGCTGGGCGCGGTCACGCCGTCGACGGCGTCCGCCCAGCCACCGAACGACCTCACCTTCACCGGTGCCGGCGGGATCCCGTTGCACGCCACGGTGTTCCGCCCGGCCGGCCCGCCGAAGTCCGCGATCGTCCTGCAGGGCGGTTCGGACTGGCAGGTGCGCGACGACCTGCGCGTGCAGGTCGGGATGTTCACCCGCCTCGGCGTCACCACCCTGGTCTACGACCGCCGCACGACCGGGTACTCGAAGACCAGCCGCGACTACGGCGTGCTGGCCGACGACCTCATCGCGGCCGTCGGCGCGCTGCGCGCCCAGCCGGGGGTCGATCCGGCGGACGTCGGCGTCTGGGGCGTCAGCGAAGGCGGCTGGGTCGCGCCTCTGGCCGCCACGCGTTCGCCGGCCGTCTCCTACGTGATCACCGAGGGCTCGGCCGGGATGGGCGGCGGCCGCCAGACGTCGTGGTACTGGGGCAATGTGCTGCGCCACCAAGGGATCTCGGGTTCGCTGCTGCGGACGTTGCCGGTGCAGGGCACCCGCTTCGCCGTCGGCGCCGGGCTGTTCCCCGAGGCGTACTACGACCCGGTGCCGGTGCTCGAACGGCTGAAGCAGCCGATGCTGGCGTTGTGGGGCGACCTCGACGTCAGCCACGCGCCGGTGGAGAGCTCGCGGATCTTCGCCGACGCCCTGCGCGCGAACCCGGACCACACCATCCGGTTCGTCGCCGACGGCGGTCCCGACCTCTATGCGACCACCGACGCCGGGTTCGACCGGCTGCCGAGCGTCGTGCCCGGCTACCCCGCGGCCGTCGCGGCGTGGCTGGCCGACCGGCACGGCGTGCACGTCGAGACGCCGTCGTTCACCCAGCGCCCGACCGAGGTGCTCGCACCCCTGGCGTGGTGGGAATCGGTGTGGGCGCAGGGAATCGTGCTGCTCGTGCTGCTCGCCGGGTTCGTGGTCGCGCTGGTCCGCCGGGCTCGCTGGCTGGGCGGTCTCGGCCTGGTGACCGTCGCCGGGTTCCTCGCTCTGCTCGGCTGGGCGCAGGCGTCGGGGATGAAGGACTTCGGGCCGGTGCTGCTCGGCCGTCCGCTGCCGTGGCTGGCGTTGCAGGCGCTGGCCGTCGCGACGGTGGTGGTGTTCGGCTTCACGGTGGCGAAACCGGCCGGCCGCCGGGTGCTTCCGGTGGCCGCCGGTGTCGCTTTCCTGCCGTGGGCGCTCTACTGGGGACTGCTGCTGCCCTGACTCAGGCCGGGCAGAGCCAGTCCGGGTCGCCTTCGCGGGCCTCGACGACGGCCGCGTCCGGGGCGGGGAAGTGCTGCTTCAGCGTGAACGCCTCGGGCGTCGGCCCGTGGACGCGCAGGTGCTTGATCTTCTCTTCGGCGTCGGCGGGTGTCGGCCGGTAGCCGGCCGGCACCCACCACAGCGCGGTCATCACGTCCTTGACGTGGTGAAACCACTCGCGGCGGCGCTTGAGGATCTCCAGGTGGCCCGGGGAGTACGTGAAGGCGGCCAGGGTCGCCACCGACGTCCAGGAGGACATGTTGATCAGGAGACCGGACGTGCCGCGCACGTCCCATTCGAAGGCGCGGATCGAGATCGCGTTGTCGTCCTCGGTCTGCAGCCGCCAGACGAATCCCGGTGCGGCGTCGGCGAGGGCGTTGACGGGCTCGAGCGCGTCGACGAAATCCTTGAAGGACAGGTCGTCGATCGGCGCTTTCATCCGGGCGATGTTGACTTCTGCGAGTTCGTACCCCATGAGGCCACCCTACGGACGGTTAGCCGTCCGCAGGGTGGCTTTTTCACGCGGTGGTCAGCCGATGGTCGTCGTGGTGAAGACCGGGCTGGGGTTGGGGAAGCAGGCGGTGGGCGCGGTGATGTCGCCGATGAAGGTGCCCGCCACCGCGTTGAAGGTCAGGCCGGGGTCGCTGTAGGTGGTGCCGGACAGCTTCGTCTCGATGGTGCCGGCCGCGCCCGCGGTCAGGTGCGCGGTGATGGTCGGCAGCTCGAAGGTGGCGCCACCGGCGATCGGGCCGGGGAAGCTCAAGGTCGCGACGCCGCCGGAGACGGCGATCGCCGGTGCGGTGGAACCGAGGCCGGAGCCACCGGCCAGGTCGGCGCTGACGTAGGTGGAGTTGGCGGGGATCGGGAACTTCAGCGCGAAGGTGTTGATGTTCTTCACGGTGTTCCCGGCGACCTCGCCGGGCACCTCGTTCGGTGCCGGGTCGATGACGACGTCGAAGGCGGCGCCGGGCGCGACGGTGGCGGGCGCGGTGACGTCGGCGTCCTGGTTCAGCGAGACCTGCTGCGGCCCGATGATCGGGGCGTCGGCCTGTGAATAAGACTCGTCTTTTGGCGGTGGTGATCTTCGCGGATGATCGTTCCGCGCCACCGAGAGTGGCGCTGCCGGATGCCGTGTTGGCCACTCCGGTCAGCGTGTTGGCCACTCCGGACGATGAGTTGGCCGTTCCGGTCGCGGTGCTGGCGGTCGGGGAGTCGTGCGGCCGTGCACGAACGGCCAACACGGCGCCCGGAGTGGCCAACACGGCGCCCGGAGTGGCCAACACGGCGCCCGGAGTGGCCAACACGGCGCCCGGAGTGGCCAACACGGCGCCCGGAGTGGCCAACACGGCGCCCGGAGTG